>CALMPB010000233.1 GCA_937871985.1 uncultured Burkholderiaceae bacterium | reverse complement strand
AAGGCGTCGCGCAAGGAAAACACCGTACCTACTAGATACTAAATGGTATCTAGTAGGTACCCTGCCATAGCCGTAGACCTGAACGGCCTCGCCAATCGATTTTCGCGTGACCCGACGTATCCTCGCCTTTGAGCAGATTTCGATCGGTATGAATCGTCCAGGATTTCCTGCCACTGCGCTTTATGATTCATGATCCCTGCTAGTGAAGGAGGCTGACCGCGCTGCGCGTCAGTGGGGCCGTCCAAGCAGACGCCGTTCGAGCAGTTCGCGCATGTCGCGGCGGCCATCGGCGATCACCAGGATCACGACCCGATCTCCGATCACCCGGTAGATCAGGCGGAAGTGCCGCAGCAATACCTGGCGAAACTCGCGCAGGCCCAATCCTTCGAGCTCCTTGGGCACTCCTCCCCGCTCGGGAAAGCTTTCCAGCGTATCGATGATCGCGAGGAACTGATCAATCAGCGCGTCGGCATCTTCGGCGCCGCGGAGCTTGGCGATATAACCGTGAATTTCTTCGAGATCGTCTTCGGCGCCTTGAGTGAGTTCAACGGCGTAAACGGCCTCAGGCATCCGGTCGCGGGGCCTTCGCGCGCAGGCGTTCGGCGACACTGCGTGCCGCCTTGGTCCGACCGGCATCGATGTCTTTCTGGCCGAGCGCCAGCAGCTTCAGGAGCGCCAAGGTCTCCTGTACCTGCTCGAACGAGTCCACGTCCTGCAGGACGGCTTTCGCTTCACCGTTCTGCGTGATCACCATCGGCTGCCGGGTGTCGGCGAGATCGGCGAGGACCTCGGCTGCGTTGGCCTTGAGATAACTGATAGGTCGGACCTGGCTCGACAGCCGCATGACAGAAAAACCTTAGTGGACTGAATTCAGTCTCAATTTAGTCCACCGAAGGGGATGAAGCAAGCGTTGGGCTTCGTGGTTCTTTGGGAATGCCCCGTGAGTCAGACAATGCGCAGGTGGGTATAAACACCTAAGAGGATACAGACGGAGGCAGCGAGCACCCGCCTTGGCAATTCGTGCTTTCGAGTAGAATTAATTTAGCGTCCAAGCGGTCACGTTTCGCCTCCGAAAAGATCCTGCAAAGCCACGCGCCGGCGGATCACAACTGATGCCTTGGTCGTCTTTGGTCCCCGTTTCCCGGTGCTTTCAGCGTCTTTGGCTACCTCGATCAGCTCCAGATCGTAGTCCGGAATGGCGTTTTCCGCCACGATTTGCCGCATCGCCACGCGGAAGTTGGAAAGCTGGTTCTGAAAGCCGATCTGCATGCGGAAAGTCGCGAGGTCGATTTCCAGGTCTTCGCCTTCCACGCAGGTCGACCGGGCTACTTCGTAGATCCGCCGCTCGATCGGGCCGAGCTGGAAGTAGGTTCCGGCATAATCCAGCACCTGCCGGTCGCGCAGAATGGCGCGAAACAGCCAGTCGCATAGCCGTACTTTCACGGCTTTCAGCCGTTTTTCGCCCTTCTTGCCGGTCCGCGCATATTGCAGCCGCGCTTCCGACAGCCAGGAGAAGAAGCCTTCCTCTCCCTCGCCGCCAGCCTCGATATTCGTGCGGATCTGGGTACCCTGCAGCCGCTCCAGCGCATCAGATAGCCGGGTATAGGAACGGGCCGAATGATTGGCTCCGGTTACGCTGAACAGGTCGTGCGCGGTGAACGTGAAGTCCTGCGATACGTTCACGCCCTCATCCAGCTTTGAAGCCATAAGGCTAGCAATATAAAGGACAATTTCCTTGTCATAGATCGTCGCCACACCCCGCGCGCTGGGCCGGACCTCGATCGAGACCTCGGGCGTGGTATAGGCCAGTGGCTTCATCCAGGCGTTCTTGGCCAGCGCGAAAAACGGGAAAGCCATGAGCGATCGCTCTCCCCGGATCTCGCCGGTGAGCGGGCTGTCGAGCTGGAAGAGTTCGCGCTGCAGCGTGACGCCGGGCGGCGGAAGAGTCTTGGTCATTTTGGTTCCGTTTCGCCTGCTGAACGTCCCGCAAGATAAATTCTACTCGAAAGCACGAATTGAGGGCCCCTGCCCCGACCCGCCTCAGACATTGAGGGCATACTCCTGCACCAGCACTTTTTCCGGCACATGCCAGGCCCGCGCGATCTTGCGGATCATCGGCAGGGTAAGCGCGCGCTTGCGGCCGAGAATCTCGGTGGCGCGCGACTGGCCGAGCAGAGCCGCCAGATCCGCACGGCTACGCCCGTTCATCGCCATCTCCGCCTCGATCGCTTCAACCGGGTCCAGCGGTTTGATCGGCCAACGATCGCGCTCGTAAGCCTCGACCAGGGTAGCCAGCACATCGCGCAGGTCTCCATCCTCGCTACCTTCCTCTGCGCCCCACAGCTCCTCGATGTAGCGAAGCGCCTCTTCGTGATCCGCGTCGGTCTTGATCGGACGTATATGCATCCGGGCATCTCCTGAGATCATCGGAACAGGCTCACCGTCAAAGCGTCGATCCTGTCGTATTCGGCACGCGCACCGAGGAACTTGACGAAAGCGATCCACCGCTTCCAGTCAAACGCCACCACCATGCGGAAATCGCCTCCCGCCACCTCGAACTGCACGCGCTCACCATTCAGCGACTTCGCCTTCGAAAAATCCGCGACGACATCGAGCGGACATTGCCACGCAGCCGCAGCCGCAACTTCATACCAATGTCGCAGCGATGATTCTGCTTTAGGGTTCCGTTCCCGGAATGCGATCAATTGGTTCCGAGCAATGATCCTCATGAAGTCCGATTAGAGTTTCCCATGACGGGAAACAAGCACATTTCCCGCCACGGGAAGGAAATCTTCCCAATGCATGATAATGTCCTTTATCATAGATACACGGTATGCCATCAACTCGACATGCTGATCGCCGCCTCGCCTGTGTTGAATGTCCCAATCGTCACCGGCGCTCCGGCTAATGCCCGCGAACGGTTCCTGACATTCTTCGCCGCCGCCATCCGCAACCCGAACACTCGTCGTGCCTACGCGAAAGCCAGCGCCGACTTCCTCACCTGGTGCGCCCTGCGCGGAGTGCGCGATCTGGCCGCGATCACCCCCATCCATGTCGCAGGATGGATAGAGGAGCTGGGAGCGACATTATCCGCCCCCACCGTCAAGCAGCGCCTGGCCGCGGTGCGGCACCTGTTCGACTGGCTGGTGACGGGACAGGTCGTCTCGCACAACCCGGCCGCCTCGGTACGCGGCCCGGCACACTCCGCCCGCACCGGCCGCACCCCGGTCCTGGAAGCAGAGGAAGCACGCGCACTGATCGACGCGATCGACCTCGACTCCCCCACCGGCCTGCGCGACCGGGCCTTGATTGGCCTAATGGTCTATACTTTCGCGAGAGTGGGGGCGGCGCTGGCGATGCGCCGCGAAGATGTCTTCGTGCAAGGCCGCCGCCTATGGGTACGCCTGCATGAGAAAGGCGGTAAACGCCACGCGATGCCTTGCCACCACCTTCTGGAAGAATACCTGTCAGCCTATATCGAGACGCTCGGCCCCGGCCCGACGAAGGCGCCGCTGTTCCGCACCTTCTCCCGCACGACCAAGCGCCTGGGCGACACCCCCCTTTCCCAGCCCGATGCCTTCGCGATGGTGCGCCGACGGGCAAAGACAGCAGGGATCGCGACGAACATCGGCAATCACACCTTCCGCGCGACGGGAATAACAACGTACCTGAAAAACGGCGGCACCCTAGAAAACGCCGCCGCGATGGCCGGCCACGCCTCGACTCGCACAACCCAGATCTACGACCGCCGGCGCGACGATATCACGCTTGCGGAAGTGGAGAGGGTAAGATTGTAGAGTGGCTTTAGCGTAAGCGCTGTGCTCAGGCCACGGCGGTCCAAGGCATGAGTTCACCGACGGCGTTGGCGGGATGACCCGCTGCGAGCCTGGAGAGGGTCTCGGCGAGCCAGGCATGCGGGTTGATGCCTGAGATTTTGCAGTTCTCGATCAGCGTGGCGATGACCGCCCAGTTGTCGCCGCCTTCGTCAGAGCCTGCGAAGAGCGCGTTCTTGCGGTTGAGGGCCAGCGGACGGATTGGCCCAGTCGGCCCGAAGCTGCGATTTTGGCCATGTTGAAGAACAAAGATTGAA
>CALMPB010000232.1 GCA_937871985.1 uncultured Burkholderiaceae bacterium | reverse complement strand
TCGAACGCAACGGCGACATCGTCCCGAAAAGCCAGCACGCGCTGGTCGAACTGGCTGAGAACGACGCCATAGAAATCGTGGTGGCGGTGGGCGGAGGCTGACCGTCAAGGCCACGGGAATAGAAGGCGCGCTTTCGCGCCGCTACTATTTTCTTTTCGGCCCTCGCCAGCCCATTTCCTCGGACAGCCGCGTGCACAACACAAGCACACGCCTGGCGTCTTCGCCCTCGTAGTCCAGATCGATTTCCCCTTTGTAGCCGACAAGAGTGATGGCGAAAGGAATATTTCCATCATGGTCATAAACCGGGGCGGCCACGCTGGCGAAATTGGGCGCGACAAAACTACCCCCGATTGCCACGCCATGCTCGTGCACCTCTTCGCATAGCTTGAGCGCCTCCTGCCTGTTCACCTTGCGGAACGGCGAGCCAAAGTCTTTGAGATGCGAATCGTTTTCTATCGATGCCAGCATCATCTGCGGCGATAACGATGCAATAAGCGCCCGGCCCGTGGCCGAGATGCGCGGCAGAATCGCGCCGAGGCGAACCTCGTAGGGCGACCAATGGGCGCCCTGCATGCGATAGATCACATTGGGCCCGTGACTGCCCATGACGGAAATGAACGCCGACAACGTAGGATGATTACGAATCTCGCCAATGGCGTCCCGCGCTTTCTGTAACGCGTCGATCTGAGACAACGCCGTCAACCCTAAATTGATGGCGCCAGGCCCCAGCCTGTAAAGCGCCCCCTGGTCCAGCCGCTCTACCAAACCCACTCTCGTAAAACTCGTCAAATAAAAATACGCTTTTGCCGGCGTCATCCCCGCCGCCTGAGCAAGCTGCTTCAACGACAAGGCGCCGGTGGCGCTGGAGAAACCCATCAACAGCTTATAGCCAATCTCCACCGACTGAATGCCTTTTTGCTGCTTCACTCCCCCTTCGGAGGGCTGACCCGCTTCAGCCTTTCCGAGCTCCTCAGCCTCTTGTTTGACACCTTCTTTCTTCACAGATTTCGAGGGTGTTGCCCGCTTGATTTTATTTACCATGGTAATTTAGTATTTACATTGTTAAAAATCAGGAGTATCTTCCCTTTGAACAAACAGTACCTAGGAGAGACATTATGTGGATGGAAAATTGTTGGCAAGTTGCGGCGTTTTCCGACGAAGTGGGGCGGACAATCTTGCCTCGAACATTTTTAAACAAGCAAACCATTTTATATCGCACCGCAGCAGGCCAAGTCGTTGCAATGCTCGACCGCTGCCCCCATCGGCTGATGCCCTTGTCGAAGGGCACACTGGTCGAAGACAAGGTGCAGTGCGGCTATCACGGCCTATGCTTCGACATGCACGGCGATTGCGTCAAAGTTCCCGGCCAGGTGTCGATTCCATCGAAAGCCACAGTACAAACATTCCCCATCGTTGAAAAATTCAAGCTTGTATGGATCTGGCTGGGAGATCCAACTCTGGCAGACCCTTCCTTGGTGCCGGACGCCCACTGGATGGATGACCCAAATTGGGTTCCCAGCAAGGGCTACCATCTCGTCAATGCCAACTACCAGTTGCTCAATGACAATCTACTGGATCTGTCACATGAAACATATGTGCATCCCCATACTATCGGCAACGGAGCGGTAGCCGAGTCACCGCTTTCCGTGTCCGTTGTCGAGGGCAGGGAAGTACGGGCATATCGTGAAATGCTTGATTGCGAAGCCCCGCCTTTTTATCTTGCCGCCGCAGGTTCGACGGCACGGATCGATCGCTGGCACACCACCATTTATATGCCTCCGGGCTATCACGTCATTGAAAGCGCATCCCGCCCTGCGGGCATGAGCAAAGACCAGGCCTACCGGGAAGGCAAGGTTCCCGAGCGCCGTAATTTGAATTTCATCACGCCTCAAACAGACACTTCGTCTCATTACTTCTGGGCCTCCAATCGCAACTATGCATTGACGGATGATGAGTTGACCGAGTTTATTCGCGACCAGATCCGGCTAACCTTCGATCAGGACAAAGACATACTGGAGGCACAACAAAAGGCCCTTGGCACAAGCTTTGACAACGTATTTCCAGTCGCACTCAAGGCTGACGCAGGCGCGATCCAGGGACGTCGTTTATTACAGGCCTTGATCGCCAAAGAGGCAAGTCATGCTCGTAATCCATAAATAAGCGTCGATCAGAACGCTACCTATCAACTAAAAATAATGGTGGAGACCTCATGTTGGAATATTTCTGTACTTCAAAGATAAAAAAAGCCCTTACCGTAATAGCCCTGGCAACAAGCACCGCGGTGGTTTCCGCCCAGGAGCCCATTGACTTGCACGTCATCCTGCCCCTTACCGGTGGCGCCTCGTTCGTCGGCCAAGCCAGCCAGAAGGGAATACAGGCGGCAGAGCAAGTCATCAACGAAACCGGCGGCATCCATGGCCGCGATGTACGGTTCGTCTTCCATGACGACCAAACCAGTCCACAAGTCGCCGTGCAACTGGTTAATCAACTCCACAAAGAACCACTGCTCATCGGTTCGGAAATCGCTGGCATGTGCAATGCAATGGCCCCCTTGCTCAGCAAGGGACCATTCACTTATTGCCTATCGCCGGGAATCACGCCAACTCCGGGCAGCAATATGTTCAGTGCCCTGGTGCCGCTGACCAACATCGCACCGACCGTGCTTCGATATTTCCGCTCTCAAGGCTGGAATCGTATCGCCTTGCTCGTGAGTACGGATGCCTCGGGGCAAGACGCACTACACGGCTACGAAGAGGCATTCAAGCTGCCCGAGAACTCGGGAATGCAATTGATAAAAGTTCTGCACTTCAATCCCAAGGACTTCAACGTTGCCGCGCAAATGACGGAAATCAGCGAGGCCAAGCCACAAGCCATGATCGGATGGGCAACTGGCGCGCCTGCGGGAACAATATTGAAGGGATTTGCCCAAGCGGGCATGAACATACCTTTAGTCATAGGACACGGCAATGTGTCGCCGGTCTTCATGAAGCAATACGCCAACGTCATACCCAAGCGCTTATATTTTCCGGCGGGGATAGGTTCAATCCGAGGCGATAACATCACGATAGATCCTCGGCAGGCCAAGGCAAGGGCCGCGTATCTGGCCGAATTGGCAAAAGCCCATCTCGTTCCGGAAAACGCCATCGAGGTTGCCTGGGATCCCATCATGCTGACGGTCGATGCTTTGAGGCATTTAGGCCCCAACCCAACAGCCAGTCAAATCCACGAATACTTGAACAAGGTCAAAGGGTACACAGGCATCAGCGGCATTTATGACTTTACCGCCGTTCCCAATCGGGGGCTGGCCGGTAAATCGAATGTCATGGCTGAGTGGAATAACAAGAAAGGTGAATTCGTAGCAGTCTCGGAGCCCGGCGGCGAGCCTATTCAAAATAAATAGATTCCTCAAGCGAGGAAATCTATTCGAAGACATGTCGGCCGTATGGGAATCTCCTGATGATAATAATGAAATTAGTACAGACGCTGGTCAACGGCATACTTGAAGGAAGTGTGTACGCAATCATCGCCCTTGGTTTTTCTTTGGTATACCGGATGACAGGGGTCATTAATCTGTCGCAAGGGGCCTTCAGCATTTTTGGTGCGCTGCTGATGTTTACCTTGAACCAGACCTTGGGATGGCCCCCGCTCCTTTCAGGTTTCGCCGCCATTCTCGGAACGTTGGCCCTGGGAATCATCTTGGGGTGGGCGGCTTTCGTGCCCGCTCTTTCCCGCCTGCCGGCCAGCAGCATGATGATGATGACGGTAGGGCTATTGGGAACGATCAACGGCCTGGCGTTGCTCCTTTGGGGTAATGCTCCTTACACCCTTCCCCAATTTTCCGGAGAAGCTCCGGTAAAAGTATTTGGAATCGTTCTGGTCACCCAGGCATTCTGGATCATTGGCGCCGCGGCGGTAATCATCATCGCTTTATATTATTTGTTGACACGTACCACGCTTGGCAAAGCATTGCGCGCCTGTTCAGAGAACTCGGTTGCAGCCCAATTAATGGGCATAGATGTTCCACGCATGACTTTATTCAGTTTTGCGCTTGCAGCAATGATTGCAGCCATTGGCGGCATATTCTTCGGCCCGGTGACTTCGTTTCAATACGACACGGGCACTGCGATAACCATTTCCGGCTTCATCGCCGTTGTCATAGGGGGAATGGGCACGTCGGGCGGCGCTATCATCGGCGGCCTTGCCGTAGGGATACTTAACCAGCTTGCCGCGGGGTATGTGTCGTCTCTTTTCGCACAGGCGCTTACCCTAACCATTGTTCTGGGAACATTGTTATGGCGCCCCACTGGTCTGTTCTTTCGCGGAGTACTGCGCAGAATGGATGTCAAGGAAGGCCGGCATGTGTACCACAGTGTCCGGCGGCTAAGCCTGCGCACCCGGCTTTTCACCTGTGCAGCAAGCGCCATCGTGGTAATTGCCCTGCCCTTTCTCGTCGAGGACGACCTGCTTCGGGCATTGGTCATAACCGGCATTCTTTTCATTGCAGTCATTGGCCTGGACGTCTTGATGGGTTACACCGGTCAGGTCAGTCTTGGACAAAGCGGATTCCTGGCCATCGGCGGCTATGCGGCGGGAATTCTTTCCACCAACTACGGCATTGACCCCTGGCTCGGCATTTTGGCCGGCGTCGTTATTTCCCTGATTTGCGCCGCCATATTGTCGTTCGTCACAGTCCGCCTGAGCGGCGTATATCTTGCCCTGGCCACACTTAGTTTTGGCCTTTTGATTGACTCGCTCACTCTGGGACTAAATGACCTGACCGGCGGGCCATCGGGACTTGTTGGGATTCCATCGATCACCATCGGCCCCTTTGCGTT
>CALMPB010000231.1 GCA_937871985.1 uncultured Burkholderiaceae bacterium | reverse complement strand
CGGTAGCCAGCAGCAATCGAACCCCGAACTGGACTTGGGGGGTGACCTACCAGCAACGGGGAAGCCAGTATTCCAACATGGTCTCCGTGGGCGTCAGCATTCCACTACCCATTTCCCGCGCGAATCGACAGGATCGGGATGTGGCTGAAAAAGCGGCCCTGGGCAACAAGGCGCGTTTGATGCTGCGCGAGACCCAACGTCAAGTACAGGCCAATATTCAAATCCTATCCACGTCGCTTGCCAATGGACGCGAACGAGTCGCTAGCCTGAACAAGATGTTGCTGCCCGCCGCGAGTCGGCAAGTCCAGCTCGCAACCGCGGCCTACAAAGCTGGCACGGGATCCTTGGCCAGCGTCTTTAACGCCAAACGCGCGCAATTGGATGCCCAGCTTCAGGTCGTAGATCTTGAACGAGACGTCGCCCAGGTCTGGGCTCAGCTTGAATACCAAGTCATCCCCCAAAACAGTCCGCTGGGCCAATAAGGAATAAACATGCAACAAACTAACTGGGCGCGCGCCCTACTTGCGCTCGCTGTAATGGCAGCACTGCTCGGTACTGGCTATATCCTGGGATCCCGTCATGTCCGCAGCACCCTGTCCGAGTCTGCCATGGCGGCAACTGCTGATCATAATGACGCGGCTAAATCGGACCAAAAAATCCTGTACTGGCACGACCCGATGGTTCCGAGTCAACATTTCGACAAGCCGGGCAAATCACCCTTCATGGACATGCCTCTTCAGCCCGTCTATGCGAACGAAGACGGCGCCAGCGGTATTAGAGTCGATCCGTCGCTTCAGCAGAATTTGGGCATTCGGTATGCGACTGTTCAGCGGCAAGACGCCAAAGAGGGCTTCGATGCGGTGGGCACCACGCAATTCGATGAGTCGCAGGCCGATGTGATTCAATCTCGCGTCACGGGGTATATCGACCAGTTATACGCGAACGCGCCGATGCAGCGCGTCGCCAAGGGTGCGCCCATCGCCTCGCTATTTGTTCCCGATTGGCTTGCCCCGCAGGAAGAATACCTTGCCTTAAAACGGGGTTACGCCGACCGAGGCCTGCTTTCCGCCTCGCGCGCGCGCATGCGGGCCATGTCGATCCCCGAAGAAATCGTCAACGCGCTCGATCGAACCGGCAAGGCACAAAGCCACATGACCTTGCGCGCACCCCAAGCGGGCGTCATCACAGAGCTTAATACGCGCAACGGTGCGATGGTCTCCCCGGGGCAGACGCTGGTCAAGGTCGCCGGATTGAGCAAGCTGTGGCTCGTGGTCGAAGTGCCCGAGTCCATGGCGCTGCAGGTACGCCCCGGGATGGGCGTGAGTGCCGTGTTCGCAGGGGACTCTACACAGCACTTCACGGGGCATATCCGCGAAATTCTGCCGGGAATCAGCACCACCAGTCGCACGCTCCAAGCCCGACTCGAAATCGATAATGCTGACTTGACGATGACGCCGGGCATGTTGATGCGGGTTCATATCAGCGCAGAGAAAGCCACGTCGCGCCTGTTTGTACCTTCAGAAGCAGTCATTACCACGGGCAAACGGTCTATCGTCATCATCAAGAACGAAGATGGCCGCCTACAACCCGTCGAGGTCACGATTGGCGATGATATACGCAACAACACCGAAATATTGAGCGGATTGACCGACGGGCAACAGGTCGTTGCTTCCGGCCAGTTTTTGATCGACTCGGAAGCCAGTCTCAAATCCATCCTTCCCAAGCTGGAAGGCAGCGCGACGAACAGTGCGAACAGCCCTCCTAGCGCCTCGGCTTCTACAGCAGCCGTTCCAACCTACGAGACCACGGGCAAAGTCGAGCAAGTGACCGCTACCGGCATCGCGTTTTCGCATCAGCCGGTTCCCGCACTCAGTTGGCCTGCCATGACCATGACATTTAACAAGCCTTCGCCAGCGGCGTTTCCCGATATAAAAGTCGGTCAAACGGTTCGCTTTGTCTTTAAGCCATCGAACGAGGGATACGAACTAACCCAGGTCGAACCGATCGCGGGAGGCACACAATGATCGCGCGCCTCATCCATTGGTCTATCTACAACCGATTTCTGGTGCTGCTGGCAACGCTCGTGATCGCTGCGTGGGGTGTTTTTTCTCTCTTTAATACACCGGTCGATGCCTTGCCGGATCTTTCCGACACCCAAGTCATCATCAAGGCCTCTTATCCGGGCCGAGCCCCGCAGGTCGTCGAGGACCAGGTGACCTATCCACTGACCACCACCTTGCTCGGCGTGCCAGGCGCCAAAACCATTCGGGCGTATTCCTCATTTGGTGACGCGTTCGTGTATGTCCTGTTCGATGACAATACTGATCAGTACTGGGCCCGCTCCCGGGTGCTGGAGTATTTGAATCAAGTCCAGAGTCGACTTCCACAAGGCGCTACGGTCTCGCTCGGACCCGATGCCACCGGCGTAGGCTGGATCTATGAGTACGCGCTGGTGGATCGCACGGGTACGCACGATTTGGGGCAACTTCGAGCGCTCAACGACTGGTTCCTGAAATTTGAACTTAAAGCGGTGCCAGACGTTTCCGAGGTTGCCTCCATCGGCGGCATGGTGCGTCAGTATCAGGTCGTCGTGGATCCGGATAAGCTGCGTGCCTATGGCATCACTTTGGCAACAGTCAGCGAGGCGCTGGGCAAAGCCAATCAGGAGTCCGGCGGCTCGGTGGTCGAACTGGCCGAATCCGAATACATGGTGCGCTCCTCCGGGTATCTGCGCTCTCTGGACGATTTTAGGAATGTCGTGCTGCGCACCAACGAAGCGGGGACTCCTGTTTTGCTAGGCGACGTGGCACGCATCCAAATTGGGCCGGAGATGCGACGGGGTATCGCTGAACTGAATGGCGAAGGGGAAGTGGCCGGCGGAGTTATCGTGATGCGCTCTGGGAAAAATGCCCTGACCACCATCAATGCAGTGAAAACCAAGCTTGCCGACCTGAAGAAGTCCTTGCCCCCCGGTGTTGAGGTGGTCACAACTTACGATCGATCGCAACTAATCAAACGGGCAGTGGACAACCTAACGCATAAGCTTATCGAAGAATTCATCATTGTCGGGCTGGTTTGCGCCCTATTCCTATTTCACCTGCGAAGCGCCCTAGTGGCTATTTTGTCGTTGCCGTTGGGAATATTGGCTGCGTTCATCGTAATGCGCTACCAAGGCATCAACGCAAACATCATGTCGCTCAGCGGGATTGCCATTGCAATCGGCGCAATGATTGATGCGGCCATCGTGATGATCGAAAACGCGCATAAGCACCTGGAGGCGTACGAGGAACAACACCCCGAGGCGCCCATTACGACGGCCCAGCGTTGGGAGCTGATCGCAACCGCAACGGCAGAGGTTGGACCCGCCCTCTTCTTTTCGCTCCTCATTATTGCGTTGTC
>CALMPB010000230.1 GCA_937871985.1 uncultured Burkholderiaceae bacterium | reverse complement strand
CCAGTTGTTCGGCAGCCTAATTCGCGTCGCCAAACTTCACAATCTCCACGACAAGCGGGCCGCCACCATCGCCGGTATGCTCGACGCGCCCCAGCTTGGGCGCCGCGAACTCCGCCAGCTTGGCTAACAGATCGAGCGCCTTGGCTGGGTCTTCGTCGGCCACCTTGCCGAGCCAAATCCCTACGTTCTCGCTGTTTTCTTCCAACAACTTGCGCACCGTCTCGCGAAACTCTCGCGTAGCCTTATTCGGAACTCCCTTCTGGCGCCCTTTGCCAGCGTTTGGAGGGAGCTTTTTTGCAGCACCCGGCTGCACTTTGCTGGCTGGCGCATGACGAGGATTGCTCATATGCGTACCAATGAAAATGCCCCAGGGATCACAAGATCAACCTGGGGCGAGTGGCAGCTTTCGCTGCTGGGGAGACAAATGAAAAAGCCCGCAAACCTATTTGGCTGGCGGGCTTCGCAAATTTTGGACGCAACTATAGCGCCTTGAGTGAATTATGAATCACCTAGTAGGTTTTGACAAGCCCTTTCCTGCGCAATATCGGAAATAACTTCTCCTTGGCTTCCAGGTAGGCGTGATGATGCTGCTCAGGACTTCCCAGGCGCGGGTTGCGAAACACCGCGGCGCCTCGGTTCCGCAAATGCACCTCTATGGCCGCCCGCTCCAGAACCTTCAGTTCGCCAAGGCACGCTTCCACCATTTCGGCAGTGATGTTGTGCAATCGTGCATCCACATCCGTGCCGGTATCGTGCACCTCGCTCCAGTCGATATTCCGGAACATGGGAGAAACCCGGCTGTGCCCAAGAAACTCACGCTGAGCGCGGGCCCATCCATACCACTCCACCAGAAGCTCCTCAACCTCTTCGCTTTGATCGTCATTCATCTGAGATTTCCGATGCAGCCGCATTTCTTCCATTCGTTCGCACACCTTGGCCGGATCGTCCATTTGCCAGCGCTCAAGAGTTGCCTGCCTGATTTCTGTCATACCCCTATCTCCACAAGTACAAATCCCCGCTTTTTGACATCGACGGCCGCATCGAGCGTGATTGGCCTGAAAAGCTTGTCATCGACACCAAGGGCTTTTGCCACTCCATCGAGCGTCGCTTTCGAGGCGGCCAGCATGTTGTCCAAGTCCCGGTGGCGGTTATCGGGAGCAACGAAAGTCAGGCGCAGCGGGTAAGTGGCTGCCGATGCGAGCGTGTTGCGCCCAAGCGAGCATCGAGCGCTGTGGTGTCCATCTTCGCGTGCCTGAATCTTGGCAGCATGGCTGGATTGCCAGGCAGCCCCATTTTTGCGGTTCGGCATCAGCCGAGCGTCTACCCATGGCAAAAGAATGGTCAGGCGGTCGAGCTGCATTCTTTCTCCTTCTTCAGTATCTCGATAATCTGATCGCGGTCACGCACAGTCAGTCCAGCCAGATAGGCGTTTTGCTTTTCCCGGCTCGGGCGCAGGAATTTGACGTACCGGACAGAGCAGGCGAGGCAACCCTTTTGGTAATACGGGGCATGCGTGCACATGGATTGCAGTTCAGCAGGAGTCATGCCACAGCTCCTTCCAATGCGCGCTTGGCCATCGCCACCACTGCGGGCGATCTACCTTTCGGGTTATCCATAATCTTCTTCGCCCATGCCTTGTGGTCGCGCCCGGATTTATTCATGATGTCAGCTGCCCCAAGGCGATCCATCGCGGCTTTTGCCTCGGCGTTGCTGGCTTCGGTTTTCCCAGGGTCGGGCAACGCGATATACGCATCAGGAACCGGCGCCCACTGCCCTTTGGCCAGTTCATCGGCAAGCGCTTTCCCCCATCGGGCTTTGAGCGCCGAATAAGGGCAATTCATTACGTCGTGCTGCCCAACGGTAACGGTTGCGTGATAAATAGCCGGATGCGTCCAATCGCCCCGCTCTCCACGGCGGCGCTGAGCCAGACAGTGCACGGCTTCATGAAAAGCAATCTCGGGATTCACGGGCGGCCGGCAAAGCACCATGAACTCGGGCAATGTGGGTGGAAACGGCCGCTCCCGGCAAGCAGAAAGACCCCGAGCAATCTCTTCCCCCGAATAGCCGGCCAGCTCCTCAGCCCAGGCTTGCTTCAAGGCGATCAGGTCAACCCCTTCCCATTGCGCCGCAAATTTGGCGCCGTACAGGGCTTGCATCCTGGTAATCAGACGCTCGACCCACTGGATGGGCAATGCGCGATCAGGCAACTGTTGCATCAATCACCCCCATATCGACTTCCTGACGTCCTGTGCCAGCGGCTTCCCGCATCCAGGCATTGCGCCTGTCCTGCTTGGACAGGACGGCAACTGTCTCGGTTTTCAGCGGAAACAGCCCTGTCCAGCCACGCTCAATGCTCTGTTCGACAATTGCTGTGGGATCCTGGCCCTCGGCGCGTAGACGCTCGAGGGTGCGCAGGGATAGCGCTTTCGCATCGTCTGTCCAGGCTTTGGCGGATTTGCGTTTTCGAAAGCGATCCCACATCGCCCAGGTTTCAAGCGGCAGCCAGTCGGGAAGCGCCAGCTTCGCGCGCGTTGGTGATTCATTGACGGGTATTGATGGGTCTATGGTGGGTATATGCGGGTGCAACCCATTGCACCCTTTCTTGTCGTGGATTGCACCCTTTATGTCGTCAGTTGCACCCTTTCTTGTCGTGGATTGCACCGGTGCAAAATCTGCACCCTTTATCCATGCCGGGTTAATGACATACTCGCGACGCTGGTTTCGCCCTCCGTTTCCACTGTTGGCAAGAATCAGCCAGCCGGATTCTTCCATCTTGCGCAGCTGGTACTGGACGGTGCGTTCAGACTGCCTGGTTTTCTCGGCCAGTTGCTTGATAGATGGAAACACGCGTGTGCCGTCATCCTCAGCAAAATCAGCCAGAGACAGGGCGAGTAGCATTTCTCCGCCGCCGTTCGGGTAGCGTTCGAACACCATAGACATGATCTTGATGCTCATGGTCTTCCCCCTGTGAACGTGCGAACAGGATGCCCATGCGTACCCGGACTACGCGCCGGCTGGAATCGTCCCGTGAAGCGTAATATCCCCCTGGCCACACCCACGCGACTGATCGCCCCCCAGGCTTTTGAGGTGGGCGGGATCAGGTCTTCTCGATGCTCGGTAATGTAGAAACGGAAATCCTCGAAGGCGAAGGGCCGTTTTTGCTGCGGCGCCCATTCTTCAAGACATGCCAATACCTGTTCTGTCCAGTTCAACGTGACAGCCTCGGCATGCTGGCGGGCGGTTTCAATGCCGATGTCGGCTAAGTGTTGGCCGTTCATGCGACCTCCAGAGTGGTGAGCTCCAGTACGCCGGTGGGCACGTTCAAGCCGCGATCCAGAAGGATCCGGACGCACTCGCCCAGCAAATCGCGCTGAGAGCCGTATTGGGATTCAAACCGGGCCTTCCAGGGGTGGACGGCCACGACGCCGGGTATGCCGGCATCCTGATGATGGGGGCCGCACAATGGCAGAACGAGCCAATGGGCCCAGGGTTTTGTGCGGCCGTCGATGTGGTGAATGGAAACGCGGGGCGTGAACATGCCGCCCTTGGCGCAAGCAATGCAGCCGATTTCGCGGCACAGCAAGTCATGGAAGCGCTTTTGCTCTGCGGTGACTGAGCGGCCTTTCATGTCGGCCTCCCAAGACTCGTCGCGCTCCACTCGATGGCTTTTTGCGCACCGAACGCATGCGCCAGATCGATGAGCTCCGTCATCTGGCGCACGGTCATCTTGCTGGTGCGCTGGCCCAATAAGACCATGCCGCCGTCGATACCCATGGCCATACGGGTTTCGCGCTTCAGGCCGGCCGTCAGAATGTCCTTAACCTCCTCGGGCGACACCTTGATCAGCGCGCCGTTGACGACGAAATCCACCTGCCGGCTGATGTCCGTGAGGATCGACCAAAGCATGTCGTTCTGGGCCAAGGAGCGTGTTTTGGGTTTTATCTCGACGCGGTAGCCGTCCGGGGCGTGGGCGATAGCCTGGGCGGCATTGCGTCGCACGAGCGGGCTGACGAGCTGGAACACCTGCTTTTCCATCACAGATCCCCGCAAGCGCCCATACCGGCCCTCGCGCAATGGCACGCGGCGCCGATCTGGCTGCCGTAAGCGAGGTAGTCCATGTACCGGCGACTGGTGACGACGAGGCTCAACGCCTCGATGGCCGCGTCGATCTTGTCAATCGTCAGCCCGGACTGTCCGGACACGAACCGGCTTACTTGGCTGTCATCCCAGCCGAGCGCATCCTGCAAGATGGCACGGGTTTGCGGCTCAGCCATGGCCCGACGAAATGCCTGCCCCATCGACGGCTTTTTGACAGGCAGCCGTTCAGCCTCAACTGTGTTCATGCCGAATCAACCTCGCACAAAAAATATTGAATGCGGTTGAGCGCCGTCATGTTCAGAATGACGGCATACCAACCTCGGGAAATACGAATGGAAATAACAACACAGGCGGCCCACACTCGACCCATGAACCACGAGCAGCTTTTTGACCAAGCCGTTGACCTGGCGTACCGCACGTTTGAGGATCCGACCGATGCCCATATCACGGCGGTCTATGCCGTGCTGGTAGACGCGGCCAAGCGTGGCGAAGTCGTGGATGTGCTGGTGCTGCATTGAGTGGGCGCCCCGCTCCTTCCCTTTATGATTGGAGTTCTCACACAACAACCACTTAGAAAGGGAGCTTTTTATGGGCATAGAAAAGGAATTGATGGAGCAGGTAACGCGGCTGATGGACATCACGCACGACCTCCGGTGTTCCGTACAGGTGATGCGGGAAGCGTTGCTTGCATCGTTCGAATATTTATCGCCAGAGCAGCGTCGAGCTCTCGCTTCCAACGTTCGAAATCGCGCCGATCAGCTTCTGTCCCAAGTGGACGATTCGGCAGGGGCGCAGATGACGCGGGAAAGAATTGCGCTCGAAGCGCACTTATTGACGCAGCCGCTGCGGGAATAGCGGCCAGGAAAGAGCGGCGGCTATTCATGGCTATCTGGCAGAGTTAGCGCCGAACCAGGAATGCTTGCTTGCAATGCCCGACCCACCATTAATGCGTCCTCAAAGCGGCGAAATGTCGCCACGTCGCCAGCGCTGGCGCAATTTTTGGAGGCTTTGGTATGCCCAAGCGCGTACATCTGCTGCTTTGCGATTGAGAACGTGTGGGCCCACTGGTGGGCCGCATCAGCGGCCAGTTCGGTTGCTGTCTTCGTATACGAAGCTTCTTGCGATAGAGTCGTTTGCAGTTCGGGGGCGTTTTTCCAGTACGGAATCGGGGGATGGTTGATTTCGTCGTACCAGCGCCCAACAGCCGGAGCCCTGGACGCCGAGTTTATTTGGCCGATGAATGACTCGGCGTGTGCCGCCTTAACGATTGTGTCGCCAATGGTGATGGATTCACCAGGGCGAAGAGTGATTTCACGCATGGTCGGCCTTTTTGAGTTTGAGCCAAACAAAAGGAATGGAGAGAGGAAGATGATCATCGAAGCAACCGCCATCGTGACGGCCATTGCCACCGCGGCATCCGCGATCTACCTTGCGCGAGCACAACGCGAAGAAATGGCGAGGAGTGCGCCACCCGTAAAGATTCGCGAGATATCGACGACTGAGGGGCTTGTGATCATCAATCTGACGGTTTTCCCAGCGGGCCATCAAGTTGTGATTCGCCGAATCTCGGTGCCTGGAGCACGTGTCGCCGTAGTGGTCTACGGCAACGCGAGCGGGGATGAAAAATACGGTCTTGCTCATGCTCCGTCCGATTTTGTGGATGTGGACTTCGACTTGCTACCGCTCGCCATGAATCCCGAACCCGTCGAGTTGACTTTAGCGCTGCGATTCCGCTCGGCCTCCAAGCAACGAACCTCGTTAAACATCAATCTCCACAGCAGCAGAAGCTTTCTTTCAACAAAGACCAAGATCACAGCAATGATCAACAGCGACGCGGATTGAATTAGTAAAAGGATCTCAGTCATGAGCGGCCTCTTTGGGTTCAGGTTTGTAGACGTCATCGAATGTCAGGCGCAGCCCAGCGGACGAAGCGAATTCGATTAAACGGGCGGCTACATCGGGCGGTACCGTCTGGCCGCGCTCGTAATGGGAGACGTTTCCTTGGGTCACGCCGATACCCGCAGCAAGTGCAGATTGCGTAATACCAAGCCTCTTTCGAATGAAATGGATATGGCTCATGCGCCAATATTAGCGCCGCTGATTATATATGTCAACAGCGGCGCTGTTTTGTTAAACTTATTAGTGCTGGTAATGTTTCAAAATGGACCCAAAAAAAGCAAAGATCACAGACGAACATCGGCTTGAGGCAAGGAAGCTCAAGGCGATCTGGGACGAGAAAAAGCCCAGCACGCAAGCCGAATTCGGAGAGGATTTCGACATTGGAAATCAAGGAGCAGTCGCCAACTTTCTTGCAGGGCGGTCAGCGCTTAGCCTTAAGGCGGCCGTAGGGTTTGCAAGTGGGCTGGGGTGCAAGATTGAAGACTTTAGCCCGCGATTGGCCGCCGAGGCCGACAAGATTGCGGTCGGTCAGGCTGATGCGCTACAGATGCGTGAACCAACTGCGCATTATGGACGCCAGCAAAATAAACCGCCGCCTGGCTATATTCGCTTAGAGCATCTCTCCCCCGAGCCCTCCATGGGACGCGGGCTAGTTCTGACTGAACCAGTCCAGATTGTTCAGTATCTGGACGTGTTAGAACAGTGGGTACGACAGGAGGTGGGCACAACGAATCCGACTCGAATTAAGGTGCTTACCGGGAATGGCAACAGTATGGCTCCAACAATCAAGGACAAAGACCTTGTTTTCGTGGACGTGGAATGCCGAAGCATCGAAACCGCTGGCATTTATGTGCTAGATGTCGCTGGGCGCCTGATTCTCAAGAAGGCGATGATCCTTGCCAACGGAACGCTAGTGATCCGCAGCGACAACGTGACGGAGTACCCGGATGAAGAAAGGTATGACCTGCGCCACGCCAGCGATGCTATCACTGTGTGCGGCAAGGTATTGGCTTGGTGGACGCTAGGGAAGGCTTAGCCATGACTGAATACAACGACACGCCGCCCCTCTCGGAACGACTAACTGGCGTCGAACATGCGAACAGGTTCGTGCTGGAAGAATTACACAAAGATGAAAAATCGATCCCAGGCCCGCTTTCATACTTGCTATGCATCGCGATCTATGGGGTCATATTTTGGCAGGCTTTTGGAAACTGGGCCGCAACGATAGGGCTCACATTGCTTCCTGTATTAATTCTGAGCTACGACGCTGACAGAAGGAAATCCGACATAAGGATGCGGCGCCTTATTGAATATCAGAATGGCATAATTCGAGACTTGTACGCACAGAACCAATGGATGCACAACGATACGCAAAATTTAATATTTGATGTGCATCAGAACGAATCCAAGGATAAGTCATAGATATCTGAATCAGTCTCAAGCATCGTTGCATCCCACAACCCGCCTCGGCGGGTTTTCTTTTGGCTGTTCGCTATAACTAGGGTTTTCCCTTAAATGTGCTATTTATATTAGCGCCGCTGTTGACATATATAATCAGCGGCGCTAATATTCACACATCGCCTCACCAAACGCACCGCTTCGAGCCAAAGGCCAGCACCGCGAAGGTGGGCAGCAGTACCCCGGCAAGTCCGGATTGCTCTTTAACAATCTATCCAGCCATGGAATACGCCTATGCCCTTATTGGGCGGTAAGCGCAGGTGGCAACTCCCCACGCCTGAATGTATAGACCGGGGACTATCAAGCAACGGACTGGCCGCAAGGAGTGGCTACAGGCCAGAGCTTGATTGATCGACAGCCAGTCACCCAGAGCCGCCAATTGGGGCGGGAGTTGCTGCGGGGCTGGCTGTCCGGAAGTTATCCGCAGCGGCTTTCCAATGAGAACCGCTACTGATGACCACAGGAGGAATCCATGAGCTACGTCACTTGGGGTGTAAACGCCCTGAAAGAAGCTTCGGTGTTCTGCAATCACTGCCGGGCTGTTTTTGCTCAGCACATACCTTTAAGTCAAGCGCACGAAACAGCACAAGAGGCGGCTGTTAATCACCATTGCACACCAGCACCGCGCTGGAAGCCAAAGGAGCCAACATGAGCGGATTCTGCGTATACGGAATGACTGAAGCGCTTGCCAAAGCCTTGGCAGCACGCAAGAGCCCCCCCCGGCGCGATGATGGGCGCGATTACGCGCCGGACGAAATAGCCGCCTGGCGCGCCGAGCAGGCAGAAAACATCCTTACCAAGGGAAAGGCCCGGCAGCTTTCCGGCCTGATGGATGCGCCCCAGTTTTGCCAGGACTGGATCACCCTGGCGCAGCGCACGACTCGCGCATCACGGCTGAAGGTCATGGTGCGAGACGTTAAGCGCGATGAAGTCGGCAATCCCATCTTGAGCAAGAAAACGAAGCGCCCCATGCCAATCTGGCGCCCGTACTGAACGGGCCTATCACCACTTTCTACCGCTGTAGCTCATGGAGAGCACTCGATTCTTAATCGGGAGGCGCGAGCGCGACGGCGCTTCGGTTCGATTCCCGCCAGCGGCACCAATTACATACACGAGGACACCATGACCCAACACATCAACATCCAAATCCCCGGCCAGACCTTGAACGTGCCACTGGCTGCCCTGCTCTCACTGATCGCGGCTGAGCCGGCCAATGCGCCCTCGCTCGCGCTGCCCGCGCCATTCGGCGCCGAGTTGCAGGGTGGCATTTACGCCGGGCCGCACTGGGAGGACGGAAAGCTCGTTCACCTGATCGCTGCGAACGAGTCCCTGGGTGACAAGGAATGGGGCGACGCCAAGACCTTCGCGGCCGACTACCGCGGTGGTGGCCTCGATGACTGGTTCTTGCCGAATCGGGAGCAGCTTGAAATCGCTCGAATCTATATTCAGAACAAATTCGAAAAGGTTTGGCACTGGACGTCCACGCCCTACGGCTCCGGCACCGCTTGGGCCGTGGACTTCGAGCACGGCAGCGTGCTCACGCACTACCGCCGCGCCGAGTTTCGTGTCCGTCCCTTCCGCAGATTATCTATTTAACCCTTCACCCCTTTGCGGGCATAGCCCGCAGCCTTTTCCCTCATTCGGGAGACTCCCATGTTAGCAATCACGCGCGACCCCGACTCCGGCGTCATTGATCAGGATTGCGTTGACCTTGATCCTGAAAAAGTCGCCGCTGAGCTTGTCTTTTCTCTCAAGCACAACCGTTCCTTCCTTGGTAAATCACCAGAGTATTGGGGCGAAATTATCCTCGGCCATGCCCAGGCACTGGCCGACGAAGCTGATCCGGATGAGTACGAAATGTGGGAAATCCGATATCTGGAGGTGAGATGAAAACGCTCTGGAGCCGCATCACTCTCGGACGCTACCGGCAGCCGGGCGAAGAACCGATGCCATGGTACGCCGTGCCGCTGACCATCTTGTTTGTGGTGGGCTGGTTAAGCGCCGACATCATCCTGTCGGCAGCGGGTTTTTAGGGGAAAAG
>CALMPB010000229.1 GCA_937871985.1 uncultured Burkholderiaceae bacterium | reverse complement strand
GCCCTGGTCACGCCCGGTTGCATTGCGATTGCACGGCAAGCATACACTGAAAAATTACGCTTTTCGGGCCTGTTCCGCGCCTGTTTCGGACACCTGTTCTTATTGCGCTGCGGCATTCATTCCGGCCCGGCTTATGCCCGCCGCGATATATGCAAAAGACGATTTCTTCGTTTGCGCAATTAAGGCCTGGCGGCATCATTGCCGCCATGAGACTCCAACCGATCATCGTCCCTGGCTGGAAAGACTCCGGGCCCGAACACTGGCAATCGCGCTGGGCGCTGCAGCTGCCTCACGCGGTCCGCATCGCACAACGGGACTGGGAAAACCCTGCCGCGCCTGAATGGGTTGCGACGCTGGCGGCTGAAGTCGACCGGGCGCGCAATCCCGTGCTGCTGATCGCCCATAGCCTGGGCTGCCTGGTCAGCGCCGCCTTGCCCATCCCCTTGCGTGCCAAGGTCGCGGGCGCGCTGCTGGTGGCGCCGGCCGACGTGGAACGGCCCGATACGCCCGAATGCCTGCGCGGCTTCGCGCCGGTTCCCTGCCTGCCGCTGCCCTTCCAGAGCGTGGTGGTTGCCAGCGACAACGATCCCTACTGCCGCCTGGAGCGCGCCCGCGCCTTCGCCCAGGACTGGGGCAGCCGCATCGTCGTGCTGCCGGGCGCCGGCCACATCAACGCCGACAGCGGCCTGGGCGACTGGCCTCAAGGGCTGAAGCTGTTCGGCGCCCTGCGCCGCCGCGCCACCTGGCGTATCCCCACTCCCCCCAAGCGCATCCCGCCGATTCCACTCTGCGACCTGCCCTAATCCCTGGCAGGAATCGGCGCGGCGCTCGGCGGCGCGCCATCCTTTCCGCCCCGCCAAAATGCGGCTCGCGCCTGCGCTCGAACGCCGTTGCATTGCCCTGCAAAAAGCGATGAAACGAGGCCGCGGAAACAAGTGTTACACCAATTCCCGGTGATTTCACGAAACCATTTCAAAGCGGCGAGCCCAGGCTGCCCAATTTTGCAGCGCTGAAGCCTTTTGATTATTTTTGCTCCGCAATTGTTACAACTGATTGATATACTCGCGGCCGAAGCGATTGTGGGGACAGGCGATTGAAAGCTGCGGCGGCTGCGGCTCTGCACCGGCATGGGTTCACGCGGCAGGCAGCGGCAGCGCGGCCCGAATCTGACATACATAGTAAAATTTCTGTATTGTCATATGTCACAACGGCCGCATACTCATGTCACGACGGCCCGACCGCAGCGGAATTCCTTGGTGTCACCACACATTCAGGCCAGACCGCCGGCAAAAGATCGACAGATAAGAAATGAAAATGCAGAGCAATACAAATAAGCGCCATCAGGGGTGCACCGCGAATACTGGCGGTATCAGAGTCCTACCAGCGGTGGCAGAACGGGAGTCTCGCTCTCCGGGCCGGATTACCCGCGCCTGATCATCCGGCGCGCGCGTAGCGCAGCCTCGCCCTTCCGGCGAAGCTTGCCGCTCCGGCGCCGGACAGAAGGCAGATTTCGGGGCTCCCCACGATTCCACCGCTTTTTTTCATTACCCGCCGCCGTGCGGCGGGCTAGAAGGACACTGCATGCGTAAGCGCGTTGCCGTTATCGGACTTTCTTTCCGATTCCCCAGCACCACCAATGACAGCTACTGGCCGGCCCTGCTCGAGGGCCGCGATCTCGTAACCCAGGTCGCGCCCGACCGCTGGTCCAGCGACGCTTACCTGCACCCCGCCAAGGACCACGCCGGAACCGCCTATACGTTCGCGGCGGGTTCCATTGGCGATGTGTCCGGCTTCGATGCCGGATTTTTCGGCATTTCCCCGCGCGAAGCGGCCCTGATGGACCCGCAGCAGCGCCTGCTGCTGGAAATGAGCTGGGAAGCCATGGAAGATGCCGGCGTGCCGCCGTCAGCCCTCCGCGGCTCCAACTGCGGCGTCTATATCGGCATCGCCAGCTCCGACTACGCCTATCGCATGGCGGAAGACCTGAACGCCGTCGACGCCTCCATGGCGACCGGCAACACCGCCAGCATCGCCGCCAACCGCCTGTCGTACTTCTTCGACCTGCGCGGGCCGAGCATCGCCATGGACACGGCCTGCTCATCCTCCCTCGTCGCCTTCCACCAGGCCTGCCGCGCCATCGTTTCCGGCGAATGCACCCAGGCGCTGGCGGGCGGCGTCAGCCTGCACCTGCATCCTTACGGCTTCATCACCTTCTCCAAGGCGTCCATGCTGTCGC
This sequence comes from uncultured Burkholderiaceae bacterium, assembly GCA_937871985.1. Next base: position 1,745 of record CALMPB010000229.1, on the reverse strand, counting down.
CGCGCGGCCGCTGCAACGTCTTCGACGCGTCGGGCGACGGCTATGTGCGCTCCGAGGGCGGCGGCGTGTTCCTGCTCAAGGACTACGACCAGGCCGTCGCGGATGGCGACAACATCCTGGCCGTGGTCGCCGGCACCGCCGTGAACACCGACGGCCGCAAGTCCGGCTTGACCGTCCCCAGCGTCGATGCCCAGGCCGCCCTGATGCGCCAGGCCTACGAGCAGGCCGGCATCTCGCCCGCCGACATCGACTACCTGGAAGCGCACGGCACCGGCACCGCGGTCGGCGATCCGATCGAAACCCGCGCCATCGGACTGGCGCTGGGGCAGCCTCGCGGCAAACAGGCCCCGCTGCCGATCGGCTCGGTAAAGAGCAACCTCGGCCACCTGGAAGCCGCTTCGGGCGTGGCCGGACTGGTCAAGGCCCTGTACGTGCTGCGGCACCGCGAAGTGCCCGCCACCATCGGCATCAAGACCCTCAATCCCAAGATCGAGGTCCAGGACTGGAACCTCGACGTCGTCACACAGAACCGCAAGCTGCGCCCCGCCGGCAAGCTCGTGGTCGGCGTGAACTCGTTCGGCTTTGGCGGCGCCAATGCGCACGTGATCCTCGAGAGCGCCCCGCCCGCCGGCCCCGCCGCCGAAGGCAAGATGGCGAAGACCGCGCCGATCCCGATCGTGGTCTCCGGCAAATGCGCCCGGGCCCTGAAGGATGCTGCCGGCCGCATGGCCGAGGTGCTGCGCGGCCAGCCGGCCAAGTTCCTCTACAACGCCGCCTACCACGCCGCCATGCGGCGCGATTGGCATAGCGAGCGCGCCGTGGTGTTCGGCACCCAATGCAATGCCGTCGCCGACCTGCTGCAGCAATTTGCCGAAGGCGGCGACACCAAGTCCGGCGTGGTCGAAGGCAGCGCCTTGCCCGCCGCGCGCGGACCGGTGCTGGTCTATTCGGGCAATGGCTCGCAATGGGCCAATATGGGCCGCCGCCTGCTTGCGGATCCAGTGTTCTCCGCCGCCGTCGATGAGGTGGACGCGCTGTTCTCGCGCTATGCCGACTTCTCCCTGCGCAATGAACTCGCCGGCGAGAACGGCAGCGACCGCTACGCCCGCACCGAAATCGCCCAGCCCGCGCTGTTCGCGCTGCAGGTGGGCATCACCCGCATGCTGGCGCAGCGGGGCGTGGTACCCGCCGCCGTGATCGGCCATAGCGTGGGTGAAGTTGCGGCAGCCTGGGCTTGCGGCGCGCTGACGCTGCCTGACGCGGTCAAGGTCATCTTCCAGCGCAGCCGCCTGCAAGGCCAGACCAGGGGCCAGGGCCGCATGACCGCCGTAGGCATCAGCGGCGAAGAGGCCATGGCCCTCATCGCCGTGAACAACCTGAGTGCGCGCCTGTGCGTCGCCGGCTTCAACAGCAGCCGCGGCGCCACCGTCGCCGGCGCCCCCGAGGCGCTGGACGCGCTGGAGGCCGTGCTGGCGCAGCAATCCCTGTTCTACCGCCGCCTGGACCTGGATTACGCGTTCCACAGCCCGGCGATGGACCCCATCGAAGCCGGCATCCTCGAATCCCTGGCGGACATCCAGCCGCGCTCCGGCACCGTGCCGTTCTATTCCACGGTCACGGGCGCGCCCTTGGACGGCGCGGAATTGAATGCCGGCTACTGGTGGCGCAATGTGCGCTTGGCCGTGCGTTTCCAGCAAGCCGCAGACCAGCTCGCCGCCGCAGGCAACAACATTTATGTCGAAGTC
>CALMPB010000228.1 GCA_937871985.1 uncultured Burkholderiaceae bacterium | reverse complement strand
GTGCCGTACCGCGGGATAGAGCTCCTGCAGGAATGGGCGATCAAGGTGGATGGTGAAGACCTTCAATTGCCCCTCGAAGTAAAAGATGAGGTAGCCAACTTTTGACCCGGTGGCCAAAAGCTGATGCTGCACTTGCACGTAATACATCTGATAGGCTTCGCTGCTCGTGCCTTGAGCACAAACATCGAGCCATACCTTTTCACTTGGACACTTGATCTCAGCCGGCTCATTCATTTTCGTCAAGCCATCGAGCGAAGCCCTTATCAAAGGATCGACGCTCGATTCAACGCAGACGGGTAAAAGAATATCGTCAAGCTGCTTCTCGAATAGCGCCCGAGCTTTGGGTTCGTTTTCATGCCCCTTGCGAACAAGGGGATTCAAACTCAGGTCGACAGGCCGTGCATAGCCCGTTTTTTCTGCCCATAGTCTCCAGCGCGTTTTGTACGGCGAACGATTGCTCAAAACAACTGAATCCGTGGCTGTGATACCTTGTGAGCGCCACGTCAACCACTCTTCAGTGCCCTGTCTTAAGTTCACGATTTTCATCATTTCCCTCGCTGAAAAACGGCAAGAGAAAGCCCCCGATGACGGGGGACTTCCCCCGCCAGGGGTTAATTAAAAAACGCTTGCTGGCTATCGCCAAGAGGAATCTCGTCATCGTCCAAATCATCCGTCAAGGGCGTCTGATTTTGCGATGTTGGCGTGCCCGCGTTTTCGACTGGGGCCGCGGTCTTCGTGTTCAATGCCGATGGCATATCTGCGATTTGCGCATCCCGCAGCTTTTCAGTGACGTATTGGAATTCACGTCCTTGAAAGTGTTGCATCGCGTACTGATTGGCCGGCTCCCAAGAATTCAGGCTCCGAGATCGTTCAATCAAGCTTTGCACAAGCGGATCTAGCTTTTGGACTTCCAAAGAAAGCGGCTGGCCCGCTGCATTCTGAGCAGAGCGATTTTCGCCAGTGACGATTACCGCCTCGCCCATGTCGATGATGCGCTCCGCTTCATCCTGGTCGTAGATGCCCGTGAAACCAAGGGCAATACGGCTGCACTGGATGATTCCCTTGTGACGCAAAAAGCGCTTAGGGTGAGTCTGCCATGGGCCATTTAGCGTGTAGGGACCGTTATTCCCTTTCGCAGTAAATGGCTTTCGATAGACCTCATCAAGATACTCGCGTATGACTGTAGGACGATTTCGATCCTTGCGGAAAATCGATACATCGATCCATTCCGGGCATGTGACTAGGCTCCCTTCGGGCTTTGTCATAACGTCAGAATAGGCAATTTCCATCCCGTCATACTGCGAGTGTTCGTTGATGATACGTGACCATCCATCAACACCCACCACGGGCACAATGCCTCCCTTATCGGGGAATGCATAAATTTCCTTTGTGAAGGGATTTAGACCATACTGATCTGCCACCACAAGGAGCGCCATCATTTGCTCGTTTGTGATTTCAGGGTCGCCATTCTTTTGTTTGAAAGCCGTAAGCTTCAGCGTATTCATCAGTTTGTCTGCATCGACGTGAAAACGCGATGAAATACGCTTGATCAATGAAGGCGATTCGGAAGCTGCCTTTGCCGATTGTGTTGCCATGATTTTCTCCAAGAAAATGGAGGCACCACAGCTCCCATGCGGGAGTGTGGGAACCCCCGGTATGGGATAAAAGATTTTTGACGCTCAGAACGGCAGATCGTCGTCGTCAGTGGGGCGTTGCGGTGTGGGCTGAGCCGCAGCTCGATTCGTACGAGTCGATGATGCTGGCTTTGCGGCGGGCGCTTCTTTCGTTGCGTCCTCACCTGATTTGCCATCGAGAGGGATTAGCTTGTCGCAAATCACTTCTTTGATGGTTCGCTCCTGCCCTGTGTCTTTGTCGTTCCACTTACGAGTTTTGGATTTACCCTCGACGTAGACACGCGACCCCTTTTTGATGCGATCCTCGACAACTTGTGCCTGCCATCCGTAGACGACGACACGATGCCATTCGGTTTCTTCCACGTACTCGCCGGAGGTTTTATCCTTCCAGCTTTCGGTGGTTGCAAGATTGAATGACGCAACGTTAGCGGTTTTGCTGTCCGGTGTGAACCGAATGATCGGATCTTTCCCGGCGTAACCCAGAAGGGTTTGTTTATTGACGGACATCATGATGTCATCTCCTATCGGAAAATATCAGGATGCGCCGCACCCTTTCGGGGCGCGGTACACAGCCCGATTGGGTTTAAAAGTAATAGACTTCACTCACATCATGTACTGCATCGTTGTTCCCAAACAGCGACGGGAGTAATTGATGCTGTCGACCAAGCTGTACTATTTGGTCGTAGTCCATTTCAAGCTGCTCGAAAAGCGGCTTGAGGTCTGTGAAGTGAACATGAAAGAATAAATTCGTATGATGATCTACGAACGAAACAGCATTGTTGAAGCCGAACTTACTTAGCTGCTTATGAACAAGCCACAAGGCCAGAATCGGGATCGGTCCGTGGCTGCTCCCAATTTCCCCAACACCTGTTAACGATTCGGGGTGAACCGTATTGAGATCATGCGTGGTGCTAAGGGAAATTCGATAGCCAGTTGGCAAATCCAACAACAGGCTTGGCGATGTTTGTGAATCGAGCCTAAACGGCAGAGCTAATTCCATGGCTGCATAGGTAAAGGCACTGCACAGATGCGCTATTCCCGATTCAAGTGACGCTGCAGAGGCAACACTTATTTCCCAATTGATGGAAAGCAAGTTAGGCGTGGATGGTTGACTACCAGGCTGATCTGCGTTTATTAGCATGTGCAGCCTCCATCACGTCCACAGATCACCGAATACGTCTTTGGTGATTCGCAGGATTGCCTCTTTCTCTTCAGGTACAGCTCGCATGAGCAGCGCCTGTTCAAGTCCCATGGAAGCCGCGTTTGGTGCTCCGCGGTACTGGGAAGTTAGCTTGGCCCAACGCACCAGTGTCCGGGTGGACATAGTGACACTGAGCTGGCTATCGGAGGCATCACCCCCAATGAACAGATCACGAATCTTACCGGCGACGGTAATCATCTTATCCACAACATTGGCGGCAAGCTTGGGGCAAGTGCGCGACACTATCGCCTTTTCGACTTCGGGCGAGGTGTAGCCCACCTTAAGGAAGCGGTATCGATCCATGGAGGCAAGATTTTGCATTTGCACCCCTTGGTAAAGACCGGACGTGTCGCCGGCGCCAGATGAGTTACCCGTGGCGACAACACGGAACATCGGATGAGGCTGAATGATTTCACCCCCATTTTGCGCAATCACCAACGGCCGCCCTTCCAGGATGTCGTTGAGTCCGGCCAGTTCGGCCGGATCCGCCATATCGATCTCATTGATGAGAAGGATATGGCCTTCGCGCATGGCTTTGGCCAGGGGCCCGTACATGAACTGCATGACGGGGATCTGGCCAGGCGCCGTGGAAACGAGCGCGTGATAGCCAATCAGGTCGGCCAGCTCCATACGGCCGTGAGCAGTAATTTGCTGGACGGGCCAATTGAGTCGCGCCGCCATCTGGGTGACCCCAGACGTTTTGCCCGAGCCGGTAGGGCCCGTCAAGTAAAGCGCGTCACCTTCCGGGCTAAAAAGAAATGCCCGCATATCTCGGACAAATTCTTTGTTGAACACGTAGGTGGCATCGGCTTTCGGGATAAAAGGGTTGGTGTTGTCGGCGAATACGTGAATAGTGATTGCATCGCTAACGCCTTCAAGGTTGAACAACTCTTTGAGTTTGTGTGTGACAAACGTGGACATGATGAGCTCCAAAAATAAAAAAGGGACGCAACATGCCCTGAGGGACAAGATGCGTCCCAAGTGGGAAAGGTAAAAGTGATTCGTGAAAATGCTGTTTTGTTACCCAGGCCAGCTACCTGCATTCACCACTTCCGAAGAAGCAGCAAAAATCCGCTTTTATGTGCCGCCGCGGCACATAGAAACGGACTTCGGAAAGCGCTCGGGCTCAAGAGCCTGAACACTTCCGTAGTCTGAATTAGGCAAACACAAAGGCTTGAGGCTTGCGCAAGCAAGTCGGTTCGTCAAATTCGTGCCAGTCAATACGCTTGATGGGAGAACTTGCGGCCGGCGAGTTGGTCGACGTGTTTACGTCGTGCGCAAGAGCACTTTGGGCTGCAGCAATTGATGGCGCTGTAGCGTCTTCAGGTTGCGGGATTTCACTAACGACCTGTTCAGGCCGCGCTTCGAGAACCGAAGCGGTGGTCTGCTGTTTTTCAGCCTTTGCCTTCGAAATGCGAATGCAAAGCTTGATACCTTCAAGCAACAGCATAGCGCCGACGCTTACCAGGATAAGCAGAGCAAAGAGAGATATAACGGTAATCGTATGCATGACGAAGCTCCAATAAAAAAAGGAGTTTCGCCCTGCGATCGGGTCGAAACTCCCGATTTGAGGGGAAAGCCAAAAGGCCAATATCAAATGCTGTTTTGTTTAGGACGCCAGCTACGTCTCACTAAGTCGATTGCAAGAGCAAAACGACATAAGTGGGGCAATCATAACAGAACATTTCTTGCCTGGGAAGTCGTTTTGGGTTGTGCTGTATGTACCCGATAAGGGCCGTTTCACTGCCCGGTCGCGTGGCAAAGGGGCTCTATGCTGAGATTGCGTTTATTAGCCTCTACTTACAGGAGAAAGGACTATGGCTGAAGAAGCAACCCCCGAAACCGCTACGCCGGCGGCCCCCGTACGAAAGCGGGAAGCCCGCACTGTTCACTCGCAACCGATCTTCTACCAGAAGCTGACGGTTCAGAGTATGCAGGCCCAACGCGTCATGAACCGAAGTTTCCGAGCCGTGGCCGGTTCGCTCTTTCGGATCGACGTGATCCTACGGATCATTGGTGAACAAGCGGCCGTGGATATTGTTGAGAAGAACGTCATCGACAACATCAAGAAGGTGGCCGACGAGCTGGAAAAGGAAATTTCCGCATCCAAGGGCCTCATGGAC
>CALMPB010000227.1 GCA_937871985.1 uncultured Burkholderiaceae bacterium | reverse complement strand
AACCTGTATCAAGAGCTTCGGAAACTCTCATTCTATCCATTGAACTACGGGCGCAAGGCACGCTATTGTAGCGTGTTTTATGGCGGCTCACTTCGTGCCCGCCTTTACCATGGCAGCCGCCTGGCTCCCGAATAATAGCGCGGCCAAAACGGGAATACCTGCACTGAAGTATCAGTCCCGGTATAATCGCTACCTTGGTTTGCTTTAAAACATTAAAAACACCTAGCTGTGTGCGTTATGCACATGCCCCTCTGTAACTAACCGCTTTGGATCCCGGGTGCGAACATGCCCGGATTGCGAACGCAGGACTCGACATGAACAACACGGAAGACCACATCGAAGAAACCATCGAGGGGCACGAAGGCCTCATCAAAACGCCCAAGCAACTCATCGTCACGGTTGTCCTGGCTTTCCTCGTGCCCATCATCGTCATTGTCATGCTGGTCAACCTGGTCTCCTACAGCGACGTCACGGGGTCGGGTTCCAACGCCCAAACCAGCGAAGCCATCGCATCCCGCATCAAGCCCATAGCCGATTTCAAGCTGGTCGACGCCAACGCGCCCAAAGTCTTCAAGACCGGCCAGCAAGTCTTCGAAACCACCTGTACCGCCTGCCACACGGCCGGCGTCGCGGGCGCGCCCAAGTTCGGCGACAAAGCCGCCTGGGCCCCTTTCATCAAGACCGGCTACGACTCCATGGTCAAGGTTGCGCTGCACGGCAAGGGCGCCATGCCGGCCAAGGGCGGCAATCCTTCGCTAAGCGACTACGAAGTCGAACGCGCACTGGTCTACATGGCCAATAAAGCCGGCGCATCGTTCAAGGAACCGGCCGCTCCCGCCCAGGAAAAGGCCGCCGCTCCGGCAGCCACTGAAGTCGCCGCTGCGGCTCCTGCTGCCGCGGCCCCCGCTCCGGCAGCAGCCGCTCCCGCTCCCGCGGCGCCCAAGGCTGAAGCCAAACCCGAAGCCAAGCCGGCCGCCGCCTCCGCCACCATCGACCCCGCCGGCGAAAAGCTCTACAAATCCGTCTGCTTTGCCTGCCACGCCGCGGGTGTCGCCGGCGCGCCCAAGTTCGGCGACAAAGCCGCCTGGGCTCCCCGCATGGCCGACGGCATAGACGCCATGGTGCAAATCGCCATCCACGGCAAGGGCGCCATGCCCCCGCGCGGCGGCTCGCAAGCCACCGACGCCGAAATGCACGCCGCCGTCGAATACATGGCCCAGGCCGCCAAATAAACTAAACCCAGGGCCGGGCAACCGGCATGCAAGCCTGGATGCCAGCCAGAAAAAAGCCGGGCCGCCCCAAGGCAAAAAGCGCCCCCTTGGGGGGGCAGCGAGCCGCGCAAGCGGCGTGGCGTGGGGGCTTTTTTTGCCGCCCGGAGGGCCGCCCGGCGCAAGGCGCAAAACCTCCCGGGAGCGGCCCGCGCGCTACCGTGCCACGGTTGCCGGCTGCGCCCGCAGCGACAGGCCCAGTTGCACCCGGCGTTGCAACCACAGGCTGGCGCGATAGCGCGCGTCGCCCGTCACCTTGTGCATGGCCCGCAGGATTTCAAGAATATGGGCGGCGCCCAGCGTATCGCCCATGCTCAGCGGCCCACCCATCGGATAGCCCAGACCCAGCGAAACCGCCAGGTCGATGTCCTCGGGCGTGGCGATGGTTTGCTGGGCGATGTCGCACGCCACATTGACGATGCTGGCCACCATGCGCTGGCCCACGAAACCGGCCGAATCGTCGATCACCGAAACGGGCGTGCCGTCCGAGGCAAACAACGCATGCGCCGCATCGCGCCATTGCGGCAAGGTGGCGGGCGAGCACATCACCACGCGGCGCTTGCCCTGCTCCAGGCCAAAGAAGGTATCGAGGGCCACGGTGCGCTCGCCATCGAGCTGATGCGCCCCCACCACGCTGGAGGTGTCTTCGCCGTATGGCGTCACGACGATCAGGGCATCGGTGGGCGGCGCGTCGGTGGCGATGACGCCGACGCCCAGGCTTCTTAGCAGCGCCGACGCCCGTTTATGGCCCACGGAGTGGTACGGCGCCACCCAGACCCTCAGGCCGGGCTGCGGCTCGGGCACGGCAGGCGCCGTGGGCACCTGCTGCTTGCCCTCGGCATAGCGGTAAAAGCCTTCGCCGGTCTTGCGCCCCAACAAGCCGCCCGCATAGCGCACGGCGGTGATGGGCGACGGACGAAAGCGCGGTTCGTCGTAGAACTGCTGGTAGATGGACTCCATGACCGGGTGCGAGACGTCCAGCGCGGTAAGATCCAGAAGCTCGAACGGCCCCATGCGAAAGCCGGCCTGCTCGCGCATGATGGCGTCCACCTGGTAAAACGGCGCGACCGCTTCCTGGGCCAGGCGCAAGCCTTCGATGTTCATGCCGCGGCCGGCGTGGTTGACGATGAAACCCGGCATGTCCTTGGCCCGCACCGGCGTATGGCCCATTCTGCGCGCCAGATCCATCAGCGCATCGCCCACGGCGGGTTCGGTGCGCAGCCCATCGATGATCTCGACCACTTTCATCAGCGGAACAGGATTGAAGAAATGGTAGCCGGCCACGCGCCCGGGCTGTTTGCACGCCGCGGCAATGGCCGTAATGGACAACGACGACGTGTTGGACGCCAGGATGCAGGCGCCGGACACAATGGCTTCCAGTTGCTGGAAGAGTTCGCGCTTGACGTCCAGGCGCTCGATCACCGCCTCGACCACCAGATCGGCCTTGGCCATGGCCTGCAATTCCGAACACGGCTTGACCCGGGCCAGCGAAGCCTGAGCCAGTTCGGCCGTGATCTTGCCCTTGCCGGCCAGTTTTTCCCACATTTGCTGCAGGTTCTCCCGGGCGGCGGCAACGGCTTGCGCATTCAAGTCGAACAGCAAGACCTCCAGGCCCGCCTGGGCCGCGATTTGCGCAATACCCCGGCCCATGGCGCCCGCGCCGACGATCCCTATGGTTTCAATCTTCTTCATCCCTTCCTGCTCCAGACATATTTCAAATTGGCACAGCGGCCGGCATTGCCCTGCGCCGCCCGCAAAATTTCTCTTCAAACAGCCTTTTATGATAATCGGATTCCATCGCTGTTGCTGTTTCCCAACCCATCCGGCCACCCGCTGATCCTTAACTAGGGTAAACCCTTATATTTTCGTTGCGTGAACCTAGGGTTTACCCTAAAATCTAATCAACGATTCAATGAATTCACATTGACAGATTTCTACCTGCGGGAAAACACCATGAGCTGGCTCAACTACACCACCTATTCCACCTACACCCCCATGGGCGACTCGGAAGAACGCGCACTGATCCGCCAAGCCATGCACCGCGGTGCAAGCCGCCAGGAACAAGCCGTCGGCTTCGCGCAAAACACCCGGGTAGCGGCTTCGAAGCTGGCATCCTTCTTTCACATCGCCGGCAAACCGCTGGAACAGTCGCACG
>CALMPB010000226.1 GCA_937871985.1 uncultured Burkholderiaceae bacterium | reverse complement strand
CGAGGTTGTTGGCAACTTTCCCAGACTCGATATCGTTCACAGTGGGCCGGGAGCGTGGAAGATCATCGATACTGAGGAAGAGCAAATTGTTCGTGTCGATTCCTACGAGACTCACGGTCCAGCGACGATCTATTACGATCCTGTGAACGGCAGCGATACCGCTAACCACGGGTTGTCACGCTCATATCCATTCAAGGCCCTACAACGAGCTTTTGACAGTCTGCCGCTTGTGATTCGTCACCAGCAGACTATCGTGCAGTTGGGTGGGGTGGCGAACACTTCTAGCCGGGCTCCAAGTAGCATGCCACGGCCCGCCATTTTCTATGTGCAAGGGAAGCTCATTTGTCCCCGTACTGACTCGCGAGGTAGTGAGGCCACCGGTATGGTGGTCGTCAAGGGGGAGTCGAACGCTACTATCGAGTCCAATCCGTCGGGTGGGTATCCATATGCAATTTACGACTCAAGTTCCGAGATTGCCCTACAGGATATCGAGGTTCGGCCGGCTACAACCGGGGGAAGCCAGGCACTCATCACGGCAAACCGGGGCGCTTATGTGTATATGCGTCGTGTTGTCGTAAATGGCGCGGCCGGTGCTGGAACGACGTTGGGTGTGGTGTGTGAGTCAGGCAGCATCGTCGAAATGATTGACAGTACGTCAACTGGTGCGACGAGCTATGACCTGGTCGTGTATGCGGGCAGTCTTGCCTCAATAGCGCGTCCCGGTTTGCTCGGATCGGTGGGCAAAGTCCTGGTGTCGGGGCAGTGCGATATTGCAGTCGGCGGGCTTCTAACTGGCAACAGTCTAGTGGGAGCAGGAGGGCGTCTGAGTTTTACGGGCACTTCCACATCGCGCGTTGTGATATCGGGTGACATAAATGTTGATCCCGGTGGCATCATCAACGGTGTCTATGCCGACATCACTGGCAATATCGTCGGTCGAGGGATGGCCATGCGACTGTCCGCCTGCGGCTGGTCCAAGACCATTACGGCCTTCGGCGGCCTGCTGCGACTTGACGCTTCCCGATCTTTTGTCGCACCCGCGACAATGTCGGAAAGTGTCAGTCCGATTGTGTTGCGCAATGGTGCAGAAGTCATTCCGGATGCCACAACGGAGATCAGAAACAATGCCAACTCGTTGGTCGGTCCGGACTATGGGCGTCAGATCGTTGCTCCGAATGTTGACGCTTATGTGATTCCGATTGCACTCGAGGAAAAAGTGACGACGATGACACTGAATGCTTCGGGAGCGGCTCGTAGCAATTGCACCCTTGGAGACGTGCAGGGCACTTACCCCGGTTCCAAAGCCCCTGACGGTGCTTTGCTTGTTATTGGTTGTGCCGCACCCGGTTCGTATTCAACACAAATTACTGAAGGAGCGACCGCCGTGATTCCTGGCGGAAGCATCGTCGTAGGTGTCTCGAGCGGCAACTATTCCGGCGTGACATTCCAGTACGCGGCTGATGTCAATCGCTGGCGCCTGGTAAGCGTTGGCCTACGTTTCCCATGACAAAGTCACGCCGCGCGCGAGCTTGAGGCAAAACAAAACGGCCTCGACGCAATGCGTTCGAGGCCGTTTCTTATTTGGTTGCGGGGACAGGATTTGAACCTGTGACCTTCGGGTTATGAGCCCGACGAGCTGCCAGACTGCTCCACCCCGCGTCTGAGAAAAAGATTATACACGTACTCGCGTGACCATGCTTCGCGGGTCTCACGCCGCCAGCGCCACCTTCTCCCTCCCCTTCAACCCCAGCATCTCGCGCGCCTCGTCCGGCGTCGCTATCCCAAAGCCGAAAGACTCCAGGATCCCGCGTATCTTGCCCACCTGCTGGGCATTGGAGGTGGCCATCTCGCCCGGTCCAATGGACAGCGAATCCTCCAGCCCGACCCGCACGTTGCCGCCCATCAGCGCGGCCTGGGTGACCAGCGGCATCTGGTGGCGGCCGGCGGCCAGGACGGACCATTGGTAGCTGTCGCCGAACAGCTTGTCGGCGATGCGTTTCATGTGCACGAGGTTTTCGGGATCGGCGCCTATGCCGCCCAGCACGCCCAGCACGAATTGCAGGAAGATCGGCCCTTGCACCAGACCCCGGTCGACGAAGTGCTTGAGGTTGTACAGGTGGCCGACGTCGTAGCACTCGAACTCGAAGCGGGTGCCGTGCGCCCGGCCCAGGTTTTCGAAGATGGTTTCGATGTCGCCGAAGGTGTTGCGGAAGATGGCGTTGCGGGTCTTCTCCAGGTGCTCGCGCTCCCAGGGGAAGGTGAAGTCCTTCATTTTGTCCAGCACGGGGAACAGGGCGAAGTTCATCGATCCCATGTTGCACGAGGCCATCTCCGCCGAAGCGTCGATGGCGCCGGCCAGCCGCTGTTCGAGCGTCATGGTGTGCGAGCCGCCGGTGGTGATGTTGATGACGGCGTCGGTCTGGGCATGGATGCGCGGCAGGAATTGCCGATAGACCGCGGGTTCGAAGGCCGGCCTGCCATCGGCCGCGTGGCGGGCGTGCAGGTGCAGGATGGCCGCGCCGGCGCGCGCCGCGTCCACGGCCTGTTCGGCGATCTGCTCGGGCGTGATGGGCAGGTGCGGCGACATGCTGGGGGTGTGCACCGACCCGGTGACGGCGCAGGTGATGATGACTTTTCTGGGCACGAAGAGGCTCCTGGACTGGCGTTACGCCGGCTCGGCGATGACGCGGTTTTCGATGTGGCCGATGCCGTCGATCTCGACGCGCATCACGTCGCCGACCTTGAGGAAGGAAGGCGGGTCCATGGCGGCGCCCACACCCGAGGGCGTGCCGGTGGCCAGGATGTCGCCGGGCTCCAGCGTCATGACGGTGGACAGGTAGGCGATCTGGTCGTAGATGCTGTAGATCATCTCGCCGGTCCGGGCTTCCTGGCGCACTTCGCCGTTGACCCGCATGCGCAGGGTCAGCGCCAGCGGATCGGGCACTTCGTCGTCGGTGACGATCCACGGGCCTATGGGGCCGGTGGTGTTGAACGATTTGCCCAGGGTCATGGTGGCCGAACGCCGCTGCCAGTCGCGCACCGACACGTCGTTGCAGACGAGGTAGCCGGCGATGACGTCCCTGGCCTGCTCCGCCGGTACGTGGCGGCAGCGGGTGCCGATCACCACGCCCAGCTCGGCTTCGTAGTCGAGCTTGTCGGACACGCGCGGCATGTGCACCGGATCGTAGGGGCCGTTGATACAGCTGACCTGTTTGTTGAACCAGACCTGGCTGTCGGGCACGTCCACGCCGGCGCGCTTGGCCTCGATCACGTGCTTGCCGTAGTTCATGCCGATGGCGAGGTATTTGCCGGGATCGGGCACCGGCGCCTCCAGCCTGACGTCGGCCAGCGGATAGGCCGGCGCCCGCTCGGGATCGACGTCGCGCGCGCGTTGCAACAGGCCGCGCCCGCCGGCGAGCAGGCCGCGCAGGGTGGCGGGCAGCGCCGGGTCGGCGGCCGCGAGGTCGATCACCCGCGTGCCCTCGACCTTGCCGATGGAGGTCCTGCCGCGATGGGAGAAAGTGACGAGTTTCATGGGTTCCTTGTTCAAGCGGAAGAAGAAGGGGGTCCGGCCAGGACCTGTGCCAGCGCGTCGGGCGGCAGGTGGCCCCAGTCGCTGATGCGGTCGTATTCGCGCACGTCGTTCCAGTCCTCGCCCACGGTGCGGCCGGTGGCGCCGATCTCGACGCGCCAGCCGTCGGGGCCCAGGCTGTAGAAGCTGACCATGCCGTCGTTGGCGTGCTGGCCCAGCGTATTGGCGAGCGGCGTGCCGGCGCGCAGCGCGCGGTCGTAGGCCTGCCCCACGCTGCGCACGTGGGCGACCTCGAAGTTGATGTGGTGCAGCCGCTGCGGGACCTCGGACCGGGGCAGATAGGCGATGGCCAGCGAATGGTGGCGCGGGTTGC
>CALMPB010000225.1 GCA_937871985.1 uncultured Burkholderiaceae bacterium | reverse complement strand
ATACAGGCTCCACCTTCTCAGGAGTTGGAGCCTCCGGCAAACCCGGCGCGGTTCACTGGGCGCCGAAATATCGGTTCAAAGTGCTGCACGGTGAGGTTCGTGAGCGAGTGCGCGTTATCATCAAACAGGTTTGCGCGGAGATGGGCGTGACTATCGTCAGCGGTGCTCTATCGCGCGATCACGTGCACATGTTTGTGGAAATTCCGCCGCATCTTGCGGTCAGCGACTTTGTGCGCCGAGCCAAGGGACGCTCGTCACGTAAGATTCAACAGGAATTCGAGCATATCCGGAAGCGCTTCTGGGGGCAGCGTTTCTGGGCGAGGGGATATTTCTCAACAACATCCGGTAACATCACCGACGATGTTATCATGAACTATCTGGAGAGACATACCGCGCCCACCAAATCAGGCTTCAGCCCCGCGCCATGAACCTGCCGGCGTCAGCCGGCCTGTCATTCAGTGTGGCGAACGGTCGCAGTACCATTTGCGCGAGCCCTATCTTGAAAGCGTACAGCGGCAGGAGTAAATAATCATCGCTTCATGACGCCCGCGACGGACTCCGCTGGAGGCCGTGCGCTTGCAGAAAATCAATTTCCGTATCGACGATCGGCTCGACCGAGAGCTTCGTCGTCGTGCATTTGGTGCCGGATTGTCGGTTTCCGATTTCGCTCGCCGGGCGCTCGAGCAGGCGGTCGATGAGCGGAAGCGATATGTCTTTTCGTCGCAGGACGAAATCCTCGCGACCGCTATCCAGATCCTCTCGATCGTGGCAACCTCGGTGGGCGAACGATCTCCCAAAGCGCTGGAGCAGGGAATGGCGCAGGCGCGCGCAATTCTCGCAGAACGAGGGCTGCTCGGCGACGAGACGGCGCGATGAGCATCTTCCGCAACGACACTTTGGGTTCGTGGACCCGCGGCGGACAGGCGATCGTCCACAATGTCCGCATGACGACCCAGGTCTTCTATCAGACCGTGCTCGCCGGGCTGGTGATCTGGATCATGGGCATCGTCTGGTATGCGCTTGAACGGTCGAGCGCCTACGAACGGT
>CALMPB010000224.1 GCA_937871985.1 uncultured Burkholderiaceae bacterium | reverse complement strand
ACCCGTGATTTCGCGCTCTACCGAAAATCGTTTCCCGGCAATCTGGACTACGACGTATCCGTCCGAGCCTATCGACCGGGCAAGGGATTCAAGCCGCGCGTTGGTTCCGGTTCGCCGGAAGAATATCTATCGCTGCTGCGGGCATATCTCGAAACACGCTCGGTAGCGGTACTTCCTAGCATCGGACATGGCGTCGATGCTATATGTCTGCCTCCGCCAACGGCACCCCTGGACAAAAATGTGCTGCGCGAGATCACGCGAGCGTTGCATCAGAATCACGGCGTGAAAATCCGATATCAATCGTTAACGTCGCCTGAAGCGGCGGTCAGAGAAATCTGGCCGCATGCATTAGTGTTCGCAGGCGTGCGTTGGCACGTACGGGGCTATGACACGAAGCGAGGCACCTTCATTGACTTTGTTTTACATCGCATACTGTCTGCCATCACCATTGACAGCCCCAGTCCAGTTTCGGTCGAGGACGATCTTGACTGGCAAGAGATGATTGATGTGGACATTACCCCGGTTGGCAAGTTGAACGCGGATCAGCAAGCGGTGATCGCGAAAGAGTACGGAATGACTTTGATGAATGGCAAATGGGTTTGGCGTGTGGCATTGAAGCGTTGCCTAGTGCCATATTTTTTGAAGTGGCTACGTCTGGATCTGCCTGAGAATAAGAGCTATCCGGTCACCCTAGTGGATCCGGATCTGCCGCGTCTATTCCGGTTCGGTGACGCCTGAGTTGACGCCTCCGACACGCTGGCCGGATAAAACTCCAGGATGTCGACCAAAGTCCCCACCCGTACTGTCATTCCCAGCCGCATCGCCGGCGTTTTCTTATCCTGCCCCGGTATCGCGTAGTTGTAAAACACCCGAAAAATCGCAAGCAGTTTAGCGCCGACAGCAGGATTGTAGGCGCTATAGCCATGCCATGTTCTCTTCCCGATGGCTGACGAAATCGGTCGCTCGAAGAGAGACATGCGGCGCCGGACCTGCATAAAGAAGCGGTCGATCGAACGCAGGCTCGCTTTCAAGTACAGGTTCGCAAGGTGATCTACCTCGTAATCACCATAGTCTGTCAAATAGCAGATCGCCTTTTCAGGCTCCCCCATATCGGGGAACGGGCGCTGCACCCAATTTTCCGTATCCTCAGCGTTAGCGATCGAAGCTTCGATGATCTGCTCTAGAAAACTTGGACAGAAATAAATGTTAGTGTTTCAGGACGATTTTCCTTATGGGAGGTTGGCAATGAAACACAAGCAATATTCGGTAAAGCAGATTGTGGCTGCGCTCAAGCAGGCAGAATTGGGGATGCCAGTAGCGAATCTGGTTCGGCATCTGGGGATTTCCGAGCAGACGTATTACCGCTGGAAGAAGCAGTACGCAGGTCTGGAATCGAACCAAGTTCGCGAACTGAAGCAGTTACAAGACGAGAATGAGCGGCTGAAGAGGCTAGTGGCGGAGCTCAGCTTGGACAAAGCGATTTGCAGGACATTGCTGTAAAAAAAGTGGCCTCACCCGCGCTGAGACGGCAAGCAGTGACCTATATCAAGGATCACTATCGTCTTTCCATGCAGCGGGCGTGTCGGCTGGTCAAGCAAGCACGCAGCACCCAGTACTATCGTAGCGTTAAAGATCCCCAGAGCGCGTTGCGCCGCGCATGCGCGAGATTGCTCAAACACGGGTGCGCTATGGCTACCGGCGAGTGCATGTGCTGTTAAAACGTGAGGGCTGGCAGGTCAGTCGCAACCGTGTGTACCGGTTGCCCAGGAGCAATTGCAGTTGCGCTCCAAACTACCCAAGCGGCGCAAAATGGTGGTATCTCGTCGTGAGCGGTATATACCCGTACGGCCTAGTGAGGCCTGGAGTGTTGATTTCGTTGCGGACCAATTCGCCAATGGCACGCGCTTGCGCGCTTTGACGGTGGTCGATGTGTTCAGTCGAGAGGCGCTAGCGATCGAAGTCGGGCAACGGTTAAGGGCGGAGGATGTGGTCGCTGTGTTGAACCGATTGGTGGCTCAGCGTCAGGCGCCACGCTTCCTGTGCGCCGATAACGGTAGCGAGTTCTCGGGGCGAGTGTTGGATATGTGGGCGTATCACTACAACGTGAAGATTGACTTCAGTCTCCCGGGAAAACCGACTGATAATAGCTTTATCGAGACCTTCAACGGATCCTTCCGAGACGAGTGTCTAAATCTTCATTGGTTCGAAACCCTGGCTCAGGCCAAACGCGAGATCGAGGCGTGGCGTCAGGATTACAATGAGAACCGGCCTCACATGGCTCTGCAGGACTTAACACCCGGGGAATATGCCCGGAAATACAGCCTCCCACTCAAGGTCGGAGGTACCTGAAACGCCTGGCACTAACATTGGCGACTGTCCAGAAAACCGAAGCGGATCATGGAAAACACCCCAAAGGTTGGATCGGTATCCAACTTTTGGGGGGGCAGTTCAGGAGGGGGGCAGCAAGCCGTGCTAGCGGCACAGCGTGGGGGCTCTACTTTTTTTCAAGCGGCCAGCGTGGAGCCTTGCT
>CALMPB010000223.1 GCA_937871985.1 uncultured Burkholderiaceae bacterium | reverse complement strand
CTCAAGGCGGGCGAAGTGATTCTTTCCGGGTCGCTGGCGGCCATGGTGTCCGTACAGGCGGGCGACAGCTTGCGCATGACCTTGGGCGGCGTAGGTTCCGCGGGCGTTCGCTTCATTTAATACAGGAAAGGCAATGGCACTCGACAAGGCAACGGTACAAAAACTGGCGGAACACCTGGATAAGGCAGAGACGCAATGCAAAGAGATCGTAAAGATCACCGACGACCACCCCGACCTGGACTGGGATGACGCCTATGCCATCCAGGACGCATTGCGGGCCATCAAGGTGGCGCGCGGTACGCGCATTGCCGGCTTGAAGATGGGGCTTACCTCGCACGCCAAAATGAAGCAGATGGGCGTGGTGGATCCGGTGCGCGGCTTTCTCACCGATTACGGCCAGGTGGCCGATGGTGGCGAATGCGATACCGCCGGGCTGATCCACCCCAAGGTGGAGGCGGAAATCGCCTTCGTGACCAAGCGGGCGCTGTCGGGGCCGGGCTGCCATATCGGCGCGGTGCTGGCGGCCACCGATTTTGTCGTGCCGGCCCTGGAGGTCATCGATTCACGCTACCTGAACTTCAAGTTCGACCTTAAAAGCGTCATCGCCGACAACACGTCGGCGGCGCGCTACGTGGTGGGCGGCAACGCCGGGGATGCCGTGGGCATGGACCTGAAGAACCTGGGCGTGGTCATGGAGAAGAACGGCGAAGTCGTGGCGACGGCGTCGGGCGCGGCGGTATTGGGGCACCCCGCTCAAAGCGTGGCGATGCTGGCCAATATGCTGGGTGCGCGCGGCGAGGAAATCCCCGCGGGCACATTGATTCTAACCGGCGGTGTTACAGAAGCCGTGGCGGTCGCCAAGGGCGATGTCATCAACGTACGTTATCAGCATCTGGGGTCGGTGTCCGTGCGCTTCGTCTGATCGAAGCATGGGGCGGGCCCCGGCATGTGTGGGAAATGTGAAAGGAAAAATCATGGCGAAGAATGGAAAGGTAAAGGTGGCCATCATCGGATCCGGCAATATCGGCACCGACTTGATGATCAAGGTGCTGCGCAATGCGCAAAACCTGGAAATGGGCGCGATGGTGGGCATCGACCCGGCGTCGGACGGCCTGGCGCGCGCGCAGCGCATGGGGGTCGCGGCCACGTCGGACGGCATCGATGGCCTGGTTGCGATGCCGGAGTTCGCGGATATCCGCATCGTGTTCGATGCCACGTCGGCGGGCGCCCATGCGCGTCACAACGAGGTTCTGCAAAAGCATGGCGTGCAGGTCATCGACCTGACGCCGGCCGCGATCGGGCCGTATGTCATTCCCTCGATCAATCTCGATGAAAAGCTGGACGCGCCGAACATCAATATGGTGACTTGCGGCGGGCAGGCCACCATTCCCATGGTCAAGGCGGTGTCACGCGTCGCCAAGGTGCATTACGCCGAAATCGTGGCGTCCATTTCCAGCCGTTCGGCGGGTCCGGGCACGCGCGCCAACATCGACGAGTTCACCGAAACCACGTCCAAGGCCATCCAGGTTCTGGGCGGGGCTACGCGGGGCAAGGCGATCATCGTGCTGAATCCGGCCGAGCCGCCGCTTATCATGCGCGACACCGTGTTCACCTTGTCCGAGCCGGGCGACCAGGCCGCCATCAAGGCCAGCATCGAGGAGATGGTCGCTAGTGTGCAGCGCTACGTGCCCGGCTACCGCCTCAAGCAGGAAGTGCAATTCGACGTCTATGACGAAAGTCATCCTTTGAACGTACCGGGGCTGGGCAAGCTTGCGGGCCTGAAGACCTCGGTGTTCCTGGAGGTGGAAGGCGCGGCGCATTACCTGCCGGCCTACGCAGGCAATCTGGACATCATGACATCGGCGGCGCTGGCCTGCGCCGAGCGGCTGGCCACGACGCGCCTGGCGGACGTGGCGGCCTAGTACGGGAGAATCGAAATGAGCAATAAAAAACTGTATATCTCTGATGTGACGCTGCGCGACGGCAGCCATGCCATCCGGCACCAGTACAGCATCGCCAACGTCAAGCAGATCGCCAAGGCCCTGGACGAGGCCAAGGTCGATTCCATCGAGGTCGCCCATGGCGACGGCCTGGCCGGCTCCAGCTTCAATTACGGCTTTGGCGCGCATACCGACCTGGAGTGGATCGCGGCGGTGGCCGAGACCGTCAAGCACGCCAAGGTCACCACCTTGCTGCTGCCGGGTGTGGGCACGGTGCACGATTTGCGCGCCGCCTACGATGCCGGCGCGCGGGTGGTGCGCATCGCCACCCATTGCACCGAGGCCGACATCTCCAAGCAGCATATCGAGTATGCGCGCGAGCTGGGCATGGATACCGTGGGCTTCCTGATGATGAGCCATATGAACGCGCCCGACAAGCTGGCGCAGCAGGCCAAGCTCATGGAAAGCTACGGCGCGACCTGCGTGTACGTGGTCGATTCGGGCGGGGCCCTGAACATGAACGATGTGCGCGACCGCTTCCGTGCGTTCAAGGACGTGCTCAAGCCTGAAACCGAAACCGGCATCCACGCGCACCACAACCTGTCCTTGGGCGTGGCCAACTCCATCGTGGCGGTCGAGGAAGGGTGCGACCGCGTCGACGCCAGCCTGGCCGGCATGGGGGCGGGGGCGGGCAATGCGCCGCTGGAAGTCTTCATCGCGGCGGCCGAGCGCCTGGGCTGGAACCACGGCTGCGATCTGTACAAGCTCATGGACGCGGCCGACGACATCGTGCGCCCCTTGCAGGATCGCCCCGTGCGGGTGGATCGTGAAACGCTGGCGCTGGGCTACGCCGGCGTCTATTCCAGTTTTCTTCGGCATGCGGAAGCCGCCGGCGAAAAATACGGGCTGAAAACCGTCGACATTCTGGTTGAACTGGGGCGCCGCCGCATGGTGGGCGGCCAGGAAGACATGATCGTCGACGTTGCCCTGGATCTTTTGCAAAAACAGCCTGGCTGATTACGACCGTAAAAGCCCTAGCTAAACAGAAAACCAAAATCTCAGGAGACAAGAATGAAGAAAGTGACAAGCGCCGTATTTCTGGCCGGATCCGTGCTGGCCGCGGCATCGGCCCACGCCGATGTGACCGTGGGCTTTTCGGGGGTGATGTCGGGCCCCGCGGCGGTTCTGGGTCAGGATCAGCACGATGGATTCATGCTGGCCATCGAGCAATTGGGCGGCAAGCTCGGCGACCAGAAGGTCAATGTGGTCAGCGAAGACGACCAGCTCAAGCCCGACGTCGGCGCGCAGATCATGCAGAAGTTCATCGAGCGCGACAAGGTCGATGCCATAGTGGGCCTGGGCTTTTCCAACGTGCTCATGGCCGAGTTGCGCCGCGTCAAGGAGTCGGGTGTGCCGGCGCTTGCCACCAATGCGGGGCCGGCGCCCGTCGCGGGCAAGCTGTGCTCGAAAAACCTGTTCGGCCTGGCCTGGCAGAACGACACCATGTCCGAAGCCATGGGGCAGTATGTGCAGGATATCGGCCTGAAGTCCGCCTACCTGATGGCGCCGAGCTACCAGGCTGGCAAGGACAAGCTGGACGGCTTCAAGCGCTATTACAAGGGCAAGATAGTCAAAGAGGTCTATACGCCGCTCGGCCAGCTGGACTATTCCGCCGAAATTTCCAATCTGCAGGCCGCCAAGCCCGACGCGCTGTTCGCGTTCTATCCGGGCGGGCTCGGCATCAACTTCATCCGCCAGCTCGGGCAGGCCGGTCTGATGGGGCATTTGCCGTTCTTTTCCGAAAGCCTCATCGACTCCAATACGCTCGTGGCCTTGAAGACGCAGGCCGTCGGGGCGATCTATGGCGCGACCTGGTCGCCGGTTCTGGACAACGACCAGAACAAGAAGTTCGTCAAGGCCTACCAGGAAAAATACGGACGCATGCCGTCCGAGTATGCGGCCAATGCCTACGATGCCGCCTATCTGCTGGATGCGGCCGTGCGCAAGGTCAAGGGCAATGTGTCGGATCGCGCGGCATTCGTGGCCGCCGTCAAGGACGCTGGCTCCTCCTTCCCCACCGTGCGCGGAAAGTTCGCCTTCAATACCAATAACATGCCCATCCAGAACCTGTATGCGTTCAAGGTGGTCAAGGACGGCGACAAGGTCGAGGTCAAGAAGCTGGCTACGGTGTTCACGGATCACCAGGATGCCTACGTGAGCAAGTGCGGCATGAAGTAGCCGCAAGAAGGCGCGCAGCCTCGTCCGGCTGCGCGCCTTGCCTTAAAGACGGAAGTCATCAATGAATAGTTCACTGTTTCTGTCCCAGTTGCTCAACGGTCTGCAACTGGGGGTTCTGCTGTTTTTGCTGTCGTCGGGGCTCACCCTGATCTTCGGCATCATGAACTTCATCAACCTGGCGCATGGTTCGCTGTACATGGTGGGCGCCTTCATCGGCGCGGCCACCTACAACGCCAGCGGCTCCTTCCTGTTTTCGGTGGCGGCCGCCATGGCTTCCGCGGCCATCGTGGGGGCGATCATCGAGCACCTGGTGGCGCGGCCGCTGTATCGCTACGATCATTTGTATCAAGTGCTGGCCACGTTCGGGCTGATGATGTTCTTCAATGAACTGGTCATCGTCATATGGGGCAATCGGCCGTATTTCGTCGAGATTCCACAATCCATCCGTGGCGCTGTCACCATTTTCGGCGCGCCGTATCCGGTTTACCGCCTGCTGATCATCGCCATTGGCGTCGTGGTGGCCTTCGGTGCATGGTTCCTCATCCAGAAGACGCGGTTCGGCATGCTGACCCGCGCCGGCGCCACCAGTTCCTCCATGGTCAGCGTCCTGGGCGTCAATATCGATTTGCTCAAGAAAGCCTTGTTCATGCTGGGCGCCGCCCTGAGCGGGCTGGCGGGGACGCTGGCCGGCCCCATACTTTCCGTGCAGTCAGGCATGGGCGACCCGGTGCTCATCCTGGCCCTGGTGGTGATCGTGGTCGGCGGCATTGGCTCCATACGGGGGGCGTTGTTCGCCGCCATCGTCATCGCCATCATCGACACCCTCGGCAGGGCGTATCTGCCGTATCTGCTGGGCCTGATGCTGCCGCCTTCCGCGGCCAACACCACGGGCAATGCCCTGGCATCCATGCTCATCTATATTCTCATGGCCTTCGTTCTGGCTTTCAGGCCGCACGGCATCATGGTTTCCGCCAAGCGTTAGCGGCAGGCGGCAAGGAAGAAATCGATCATGTTTAGAATGAAATCCGCAATCTGGATAGCGATTCTGTTTTTCGCGCTGGCCTGCATCCCGTTCGTGGCGCATGCGCTGGACGAGCCGTTTTACGTCACATTCTTCGCCCGCGTGCTGGTCTACGCACTGGCCGCGTGCGCGCTGAACGTCGTGCTGGGCCTGGCCGGTCTGGTCAGTTTCGGGCACGCCATGTTCATCGGCCTGGGCTGCTACACCGTGGGAATACTCAGCTACTACGGCATCGACAACGGCTGGATTCAACTGCTGGTGTGCATTGCGGCGTGCGTGGTGGTGGGGGTGCTTGTCGGCACGGTTTGCCTGCGCACCTCGGGCATCGGCTTCATCATGATTACCCTGGCCTTTTCGCAGATGCTGTATTTCCTGATGATCAGCCTGACGGAATTCGGCGGCGACGACGGCCTCAATATCTACGCGCCCAGCGATTTCGGATTTTTCCAGCTGGGCGGCAGCAACGAGGTGTATTGGGCGGCGTGGGCGCTGTTGCTGGCGCTGGTCGTGTTCCTGCTGCGGTTTCGCGTGTCCCCCTTCGGCATGGTGCTGCGCGCCACGCACATCAACCCGAGGCGGGTGGATGCCTTCGGCTACTCGGTGTTCGGGGTGCAGCTGGCGTCCTACGTCATGTCCGGCGTCATCACGGGCATCGCGGGGTTCTTGCTGGCCAACCTCACCGCGTTCGCTTCGCCCAGCTATATAGCCTGGCATGTTTCGGGCGAGCTGATCGTCATGGTCGTCATCGGCGGCATCGGTGCGGTGACCGGTCCCATCGTCGGCGCGCTGGCCTTCCTGGTAATGGAGGACGTGCTCAAGGGATGGACGTCGCACTGGATGCTGATAATGGGGCCGATCATCGTGCTGATTGCCTTGCTGGGCAGAAACCAGTTCGCCTGGCTGAAGGCTTGCCTGAAGAGGCCCGCGCCCTCGGCCGGCCCTGCGCGTCCCATCGCCAGTGGCTCCGTCGCGGGAGAAAGCCTATGAATGCCGCGGCGAATCCTCTCGCGCTGCGCACCAGCGGACTGGTGCGGTACTTTGGCGGGCTGAAGGCCACCAACGAGGTTTCCTTCGACATCGCTCCCGGCGAACTGCGCGCCATCATCGGCCCCAACGGCGCCGGCAAGACCACGCTCATCAACCTTTTGACGGGCGAACTGTCGGCCCATGAAGGCCGGATATTCATCGGCAGCAACGATGTCACGGCCCAGCCGATTCAACAGCGCGTCGGGCTGGGGTTGTTGCGGTCGTACCAGATCACTTCGGTGTTCAACGCCTTTACCGTCTACGAGAACGTGTGCCTGGCGGCCCGGCGCAAGCAAGGCCTGGGTTTTGCGGTGTGGAAGCCGTTGACCGGCTACCGCGACATTGCCGACAAGGCGCTGCGCGTGATCCAGGACTGCCATTTGGGCGATGTGGCGCATGTCACCGCCGACAACCTGGCCTATGGGCAGCGGCGGCAGCTGGAAATCGCCATGGCCCTGGCGGCCGACCCGCGCATCTTGCTGCTGGACGAGCCGATGGCGGGAATGAGTTCCGCGGAAGGCGCCGCCGCCGTCGAAATGCTGCGTTCGCTGAAGGGCAAGTACACCATTTTATTGGTCGAGCACGATATGAACGCGGTTTTTTCGTTGGCCGACCGCATCAGCGTCCTGGTGTACGGAAGCATCGTGGCCACCGGCACCGTCGAAGAAATACGCAACCATCCGGAAGTCCGCCGCGCCTATCTGGGCGACGACGAGGACGCTTGAGAACAGGAGCCGGGCATGCTTTCCATTCAGCAGTTGGCCGCCAAATACGGCGCATCGCAAGCGCTTTTCAATGTCGACCTCGAGGTGGCGGCGGGGCAGGTGGTCGGCCTGATCGGCCGCAACGGCATGGGGCGCACCACCGTCATCAAGTGCCTGTTCGGTCTGTTGCCGTCCGTGGCCGGCACCATACAGTTCGAGAACAAGCGCCTGAACGGGCTGGCGCCGTATCGAATAGGGCGCCTGGGCATTTCGCTGGTGCCCGAGGGGCGGCAGATATTTCCAACCCTCAGCGTCGAAGAAAATCTGGTTGCCACGGCATCCAAGTCGGGAGCGTCCAGCCCATGGACGCTGGATCGCATCTACCGCTTTTTCCCGCGCCTGAAAGAGCGCCGGCAGAACCTGGGCACGCAGCTGTCGGGCGGCGAGCAGCAGATGCTGGCCATCGGACGGGCATTGATGACCAACCCCCGGTTGCTGGTGCTGGACGAGGCCACCGAGGGCCTGGCTCCCATCGTGCGGGCGGAAATCTGGAAAGTGCTGCAGGAGCTTAAAAGCGAGGGCCTTTCCATGATCGTGGTCGACAAGAACACCAAGGCGCTGCTGCGCCTGGCCGACCATAATTTCATTCTGGACAAGGGCGTGACCGTGTGGCGGGGCAGTTCGCCCGAGCTCGCCGCCCGCCCCGACTTGATCGACCGCTACGTGGGCGTCTGATACCGAGCCCTCCGTCCTCCGCCAACCGCCTTCTCCAGTTGGCGGCGCGCCGCACCTGCATAGGCCTGCGCTTATGGATTATATTGTTAGGCTTGACTCAATAATATCTGAACGTGGTTGCCGGCCCGGGCTTTGCTGTTGCGCCGGACCGCCCCGTGCCGGTTCGAAAAATCAATGGAGAATGGTGTATGTCGAGTATCAGCGGTGTCGTGCAAGGACGGGTGCAGTGCCCGTCCGATCTCAGCGAGGCGAACTATAACCTGCAGAAGGCGTTTCCGGATTTTGCCGAGACGCTGGGCCGCTGGCGCAGCAGCAGCCGCGAAGTCCTGCAAAGGCTGACGCCTTCCGTCGATATTCCGTACGGCGACAAGCCGCTGCAGAACCTGGACTTCTATCGCGCGGCGGCCGTCAATACGCCTTTGCTGGTTTTCGTCCATGGCGGGTATTGGCAGGGCGGGGACAAGAACGACGTGGGTTTCATTGCCGCGCCTTACGTCCAGGCCGGCATCAGCGTGGCCGTCATCAACTATTCGCTGGCGCCGGCGGCCCGGGTCGAGGACATGGTCGCGGAAGTGCGCCAGGCCATTGCCTGGCTGCGCCAGAACGCCGAACATCTTTCCGTGGATACCGGCCGTATCTCGCTGATGGGGCACTCGGCCGGCGGCCATCTGGTCGCCTCCATGATCGCCCAGGACGAAGCCGGAGGGCGCTACCCCGACCTGGCCAATGTTTTCCCCATCAGCGGCCTGTTCGATTTGCCGCCCTTGCTGCCCTCTTATGTGAATAACGCCTTGTCGCTGGATCTTGCGCGGGCCGAGGCGCTAAGCCCCATTACCGGGACGGGGCCGCGGGCGACCCGTGTCTATACGATCATCGGCGAACTGGAAACCACCCAGTTGCACCTGCAGTCGTTCGCCCTGGCGCAGCGCTGGAAGCAGGTGCAGGCGCATTATGTCGTGCCCGGCACGGATCACTTCACGGTGCTGGAGGTTCTGGGCGACCCGGCCTCCGTCTACGCCCAGGCGGTGATCCAGGCCATCAACGCCCAATGACGGTGGAGCAGTCTTGAACACCTCGGCAGTCAATCATGAATCAAGCTGGGTGGCGCGCAGCCTGAGCAGTGTCTGGCACCCGTGCACCCAGATGCAGCACCACGAAACCATGCCCTTGGTGCCCGTCAGCCACGGGCGCGGCGCCTGGCTTTACGATCACGATGGCAATCGCTACCTGGACGGCATCAGCTCCTGGTGGGTCAATTTGTTCGGCCATGCCAATCCCCGCATCAACGACGCCATCAAGGATCAGCTCGACCGGCTCGAGCACGCCATGCTGGCGGGGTTTACCCACGAGCCTGTCGTGCGGCTTTCCGAACGCTTGTCCGCGCTGACGGGCAAGGTGCTGGGGCATTGCTTTTATGCCTCCGATGGCGCGTCGGCGGTCGAAATCGCCCTGAAGATGAGCTTTCACTTCTGGCGCAACAGCGGCTGCGCGGACAAGCGCGAATTCGTCTGCATCCAGGGCAGCTATCATGGCGAAACCATCGGCGCCCTGGCGGTGACCGACGTGGCCCTGTTCAAGGAGGCCTACAGCCCCTTGGTGCATCAGGCGCATGTGGCGCCGTCGCCCGACGCGCGCCTGGCGGAACCGGGCGAGTCCGCGGCCGACGTGGCTCGCCGCGCCATAGCGGGCCTGGACGCCTTGCTGCAGGCGCGGGAAGGGCGGGTGGCGGCGGTCATCGTCGAGCCGCTGGTTCAATGCGCAACCGGCATGGCCATGCACGACCCGCTTTATCTGGCCGAGCTGCGGCGTGTTTGCGACGCGCACCATGTGCACATGATCGCCGATGAAATCGCGGTGGGTTGCGGACGCAGCGGCACGTTCTTCGCCTGCGAGCAGGCCGGCATATGGCCGGATTTCCTGTGTCTTTCCAAGGGAATCAGCGGCGGCTACCTGCCTTTGTCGCTGGTGATGACGCGCGACAGCGTATTCCAGGCGTTCTACGACCAGGACGTGACGCGCGGGTTCCTGCATTCGCATTCGTATACCGGCAACCCGCTGGCTTGCCGCGCCGCGCTGGCCACCCTGGATATCTTCGACGAGGACGACGTCCTCAACGCCAACCGCCGGCGCGCCACTGCGCTGACCAAGGCTTTGCAGCCTTTGGCGGAACATCCCCGCGTGCGTCATTTCCGCAATCGCGGCATGATCTGGGCTTTCGATGCCCAGTGTTCGACGCCGCGGCAGCGGGCGGGTTTTTCACGCAACTACTTTACCGCCGCGTTGCGGCGCGAGCTGCTGCTGCGCCCCATCGGCAACACGGTATATCTGATGCCGCCCTACGCACTAAGCGACGAGGAAATTCATCACCTCGCCAGCCGCGCCCTGGCGGTTTTCGACGAAGTCCTGGCGGACGCATGACCATGGAACTGCTCACACGAATCCAGCACGAATTGAGCCTGCTGGAGCAGCAAGGCTTGCGGCGCACCTTGCGCGTGGCCGACACGCCCTGCGCGCCACGGGTGGAGGTCGACGGGAAGCCGATGCTGGCTTTTTGCAGCAACGACTACCTGGGCCTGGCGGCCGATGCGCGCGTTGTGCAGGCATTGCGCGAAGGCGCCGGGATCTACGGGGCCGGAAGCGGCGCTTCGCATTTGATCAGCGGCCATTCCAAGGCCCACGCCATTCTGGAAGAGCGGCTGGCGCACATGCTCGAGCCCTTTGTCCCCTCGGCCAAGGCGCTGTATTTCAGCACGGGCTATATGGCCAACCTCGCCCTCATGACGGCGCTGACCTGCATGGATCCGCAGGCGGAAATCTTTTCCGAGGCATTGAACCATGCATCCTTGATCGACGGCATGCGTCTTGCGCGCGCCGCGGTCAAGGTCTATGCCCACGGCGATGTCACGGCGCTCGAACAATTGCTGAGCGCGAGCAAGTCGGCCACCAAGGTCGTGGTGACCGACAGCGTGTTCAGCATGGACGGCGATCTGGCCCCATTGCGGCAATTGCTGGCATTGTGCGAGAAATACGGAGCCTGGCTGGTCGTGGACGATGCCCATGGCTTCGGCGTGTTGGGGAGCAGGGGGCATGGCGTGCTGGAACATCTGGATCTGCGATCCGACCATCTGGTGTATTTGGGCACGTTGGGCAAGGCGGCTGGCGTAAGCGGCGCCTTTGTGGCCGCCCATGCCAGCGTCGTCGACTGGATGGTGCAGAAAGCCCGTTCCTACATTTATACGACGGCCTCGTCGCCGGCGTTGGCCCATGCTTTGCTGACCAGCCTGGACATCATCGTCGGCGAAGAGGGCGCGCAGCGGCGAGCTCATGTGAGGGTGTTGATCCATGCCATGAGGGCCGGCCTGGCCGGCGGGAACTGGAACCTGCTGATGTCCGATACCTGCATCCAGCCGATCGTGGTGGGCGGCAACGAGGCGGCCCTGGACATGGCCGCTGCCTTGTTTCGCAAGGGCCTGTGGGTGCCCGCCATCAGGCCGCCCACCGTGCCGCGCGGCACGGCGCGGCTGCGGGTAACGCTGTCGGCCGCGCATACCGTGGATGATGTGCGGCAGTTGCTGGACGCCTTGAACGCCATCCAGGCGGAGGAAGATCATGCCTGAAACCAGGCCGTTGAAGTTTTCATGTTTCGTGACGGGGACGGATACCGAAATCGGCAAGACGCTGGTAGCCAGCGCCTTGGTGCATGCCTTGGCGCGGGCCGGCCTGCGCGCGGCCGGCATGAAGCCGGTGGCGGCGGGCGCGCAATGGCTGGATGGCGCCTGGCACAACGAGGATGTCGACAGCCTGGTAAGCGTCAGCAGTACGAACCTGCCGCTGTCGCTGGTTTCGCCGTATCTGTTCCAGGATGCCATCGCGCCCCATATAGCCGCTCAGCGCGAAGGCGTGGCCATGCGGATCGAACACATACAAGAGTGCTATGCCGCCATGGCCGCGCAGGTCGAGGCCATCGTGGTCGAGGGGGTGGGCGGGTTCTGTGTGCCGTTGACGCCCCTGCTCGATACGTCGGATCTGGCAAGCCGCCTGGCCTTGCCGGTGGTTCTCGTGGTCGGACTCAGGCTGGGCTGCATCAGCCATGCCGTGCTTACCGCCCAGGCCATCGAGGCGCGTGGCCTGGAGCTGGCGGGCTGGGTGGTCAATACCGTCGATGCGGACATGCCGTTTCAGATTGAAAACATCGATACGCTGCGGGAGCGCCTGGACGCGCCGCTGCTGGGGGTTGTGCCCCGGCTTGCACAGCCAAGCGCGCAGGAGGCCGCCGGTTTCCTGGATTACTCGAAATTGAGCGGCTGGCCGCGCACGTGAGCCGGCCGGCTTGCCCGCCCTGATGCATTCAACGTTTTTTCAGTTTTGTTACGCAGAGCAACGGCACGGCGGCGAATTTCCGGGGAATTCCGCATTCGGGCTCATTTTCAATTCCGAGTAAGGTTTCGGATTTTTACATATGAGCCTGCGCGCACCATGACGTGCGCAGAACCAAACGCGAATTCCAGGTTCTTAGCTTCAGAGTCTCGCCGTTGGGAGGGCTCTCGCCAGGAGGCATAGGCCGCCGGGCAACTGTTATTGGAGTCGTTTAAATGACCAAAACTACGCGTATCGCACTTGCTCTATCTTCTTCGATTCTGTCTTTGGGCGTAGCGCTGGCGCCGTCCGCTTTTGCGGCGGGTACGCAGCATGCCAAAACCTCGCACACGAAATCGGCGCATCATCACAAGAGTTCCAAGGCGAAATCAAGCAAGGCAACGGCCAAGAAGCCCGCAGCCCCCGCGGCACCCAAGGCTCAATAAGCCTCGGAGCATTGCCGATGGCGGCGCGAATCCCGCGCCGCCTCATATGCCCGGCCATGTGCCGGGCTTTTGTTTTGCCGTCGGGCGTCGCGCCAGGATGAAAATCGTTCGCAAGCAAAATTTCCTGTCCATGGACGGCGGTGTGCCCGATAATGGCGCCTATCGGAGGGAATTTTCAATTGTCGGGAAGGCCAGGCCGTCCGCGCCGAGAGGTTTCGGGAAGGGCGGGCCTTCGCATTTTCAGGAGCTTTGCGCAGTGGGTAACGCCAATTTGTATTCTTTGCTGGAGTCGGGCTTTCCCGGCGACCGTTCGGCCATTGCCATCGAGGCGCCGCAAAACCGCTATACCTGGAACGATATCGACCAGCAGTCGGCGCGGTACGCCAATCTGTTCAAGGGGCTGAACCTGGAGGCGGGATCCCGCATTGCGGTGCAGGTCGAGAAATCGCCTGAAGCGCTGATGCTGTACTTGGCCGCGTTGCGATCCGGCTTGATCTACCTGCCGCTCAACACGGCCTACCGCGAGGCGGAGGTGGCGTATTTCCTGAATGACGCCGAGCCGGCGGTGGTGGTGTGCTCCGGCGTGAACCTGCCCTGGGTGGAAAGCCTGGCCCGCAAGGCGGGTTGCGTCCAGGTGTATACGCTGGAAGCCGACGGCGGCGGCAGCCTGTCCGAACTCGCCCGATCCCAGCCGTCGAGCTTTTCCACAGTCGAAAGCCGCGGCGACGACCTGGCCGCCATCCTGTATACCTCGGGCACGACGGGCCGCAGCAAGGGCGCCATGCTGTCGCACGCCAATCTTGGCGCAAACGCCTTGACCCTCAAGCAGTACTGGGGCTGGCGCAGCGACGACGTACTGCTGCACATGCTGCCCATATTCCATGTGCATGGCTTGTTCGTGGCTTCGCACGGCGCCTTGCTGGCGGGGGCGAAAACCATCTGGCTGCCGAAGTTCGACCTGGAGCAGGCCCTGCACTACCTGCCGCAAAGCACCATGATGATGGGCGTGCCCACGTATTATGTGCGGCTCCTGGGCGACGAAAGGTTTACACGCAATCTATGCGGGCGCATGCGGCTTTTCATTTCCGGATCGGCGCCGCTGCTTACCGAGACATTCTCCAGCTTTCAGGATCGCACCGGCCACACCATACTGGAGCGCTACGGCATGAGCGAAACCGTCATGCTTACCTCCAATCCCTACGACAAGCAGGACGGCGAACGCATCGGGGGAACCGTGGGCAGGGCGCTTCCCGGCGTTTCCGTGCGCGTGGTCGACGACGCCGGCAAGCCGCTGCCGGCGGGTGAGATCGGCAATGTGCAGGTGCGCGGGCCGAACGTATTTTCAGGTTATTGGCGCATGCCCGAGAAAACCCGCGAAGAGTTCACGCCGGACGGCTGGTTCAAGACCGGCGACGTGGGCCGACTGGGCGCCGCCCTGGGCGACGACGGAAAGCCCACGCAGAACATCCCCGACGATTATCTTTCCATCGTCGGACGCAGCAAGGATTTGATCATCTCGGGCGGCTTCAATATTTATCCCAAGGAAATCGAGATGGTCATCGACGATATGCCCGGCGTGGCCGAATCGGCGGTCATCGGCGTGCCGCATCCCGATTTCGGCG
>CALMPB010000222.1 GCA_937871985.1 uncultured Burkholderiaceae bacterium | reverse complement strand
TTATCCTTTTCATTAAAACATGGAGTCACAATACTGATGAGCTTATTCATGGTTAAAAACGAACCTTTTATTAATTACGAATCCAATAATGGCCATTAATGGGAGTAAGATGGCGCCAGCAACATACATATTTACATGCGCCATAGATAGCAGCTTAAGTCCGGCCAGATTCAAAAGATAGATTACTACATACACCACTATAAATCGAAATATCAATTTATTGTCGCGAGACTCAAATACTAGAATGCCGATGCTTTTAAAATTGAACAGCACACCTAAGATGGTTGCCAACAAGAGAGCTACCGGATAACTAAAATCTAAGTAAATCAATAAAGCAAAGATTCCATATCCAAACAAAGTATTTAATAAACCGACCATTAAATACCGATGGAACTGAGAGGATTTGATAAGCGCTGCGGGCTTTTTACTTAACCTCTTTATTGCGCTAAGCTGGGCTTCTCTCATTTTCGACAATAAAAATTACATGTTGGATACATCGGAGGCTTACAACGTCATAGCAGAAAGAAAGCCATCTATTTTCCTGATTATTGTCCCTTTATCCAATCCGTGCTCTTGCAATAAGTACTCATATGTACCGCAGCAGTGGGAGAATTTATCCTCCACTCCCACTCGCAATAAACGGGTGGGTGCAAACTCTGCGATTGTTTCTGCAATCAACGAGCCTAACCCTCCCATTACGGAATGCTCCTCCACCACTATCACCGCGCAACTTTCGCGACACAACGCTACAAGTTGCTTCGTGTCAATAGGTTTGATTATTGGCGCACTCCAGACGGCCACATCCGGATAATGTTGGGTAGCTATATCAAGCGTAGTACGCAACATAGATCCCGTAGCAACAAAAAGTATGTCATTGGACCGGCCTGGTTTCACATTTAGAAGCTTGCCCACTTCTATATTTGGAACTTGGACATGCACATCGCCGCGATCCGATTTACCCATACGAAAATAGCAGGGCGAAGCAGACTGATATGCTAATTCCATGCATGAGGTAAGCTCAAATCTGTCGCCAGGAGAATATATGGAGAGATGCGGAATAGCGCGAGTGCAAGCAATATCTTCAGTAGATTGATGGCTTGTACCCAAATGGCTGTAAACAAAACCCGCACCATCACCTATCAGCACCACAGGAAGCTCATCGTGCGCAATATCTAGCTTGATCTGCTCGACGACGCGAACGGGGATAAATGCACTTAGCCCATAAACAAACGGCCTAAATCCCGAACGGGCCAGCCCCGCCGCCATTCCCACCATATTCTGTTCTGCGATCCCCGCATTGATATACTGGCTAGGACATACACGACGAAATTCATCAAAAAGCGCGTAACCATGATCGCCAGTTAGTAATAATACACTGGGGTCGGCTTGGGCAAGGCGAACCAAGGCTTCTGAAAAAGCAGCTCTCATAATTTACCTTCTTCCAGGGCCGCCAGGGCCAACGCGTAGGTTTCAGCGCTCAGGCGAGTGTAATGCCAGAGATTATTATTCTCCATGAATGGCACCCCTTTCCCTTTCACTGTCTTTGCGATAAGAGCCTTAGGTGCGCTTGATTTGCTGGACCATAGTTGCTTGATAGCTCTATCGATAGCATCCTCATCGTGCCCATCAAGAGTCAGGCTTTCGAAACCAAAACTTTCAAACTTGTTTTGAATCGAGCCTAATCGCAATATATCTTTCGTTTCGCCCATAGCCTGGAAATTATTCTCGTCGACTATAACCATAAAATTCTTCAAATTATGATGGCTGGCAAACAAGGCGCCTTCCCATATTGGGCCTTCATTAATTTCACCATCGCCCACTAAGGCATACGTTTTTTGCTCTGTACCCTTCAACTTTGCGCCCATAGCCAGCCCGACGCCTACCGAAAACCCATGGCCCAACGAACCTGATGTGACCTCCAAGCCATGGACACGAGAATCTGACAGCCCTTTTAGTTCACTGCCATCCGAAAAATAGTTCGACAACGTTTCCGAGCTAATCCACCCCAATTCGTGCATGCAAGCGTACTGAGCCATCACGCCATGACCCTTGCTGAGTACCAAGTAATCTCTATTTGCCGCTTTGGGATCATTATTCGGATAACGTAAATAGCTACGATAAAGCACTGCCAAAATTTCAATGATTGAGAAGGCACAACCTATATGCACGGTCGAACCCGCATATGCCATATCCAACACCAGCTTGCGCAACACTGTTGGGCTGAACGCTAATTTATCTACATTAGGTAGTGGATTCACGACGCCATTCCTATCGTTTTAGGCGCACTTGCTTCTTTGCTGTTTAGTATTGCGTCCGTTTCTTCAATAACCGCTTCCAAGGCTGTTTTTTGTGGTGTGTACCCAAAAAGCTCTGTAGCCAAATGGTTTGTAGAAAAGTAATTGGGCTTTAACCCAGTAATGTTAGCGTCACCGGGCTCTTTCATAAACTCGTACACCAAGCCAAATCTCTGACTCATGCTATTTAGCAAGCCATGCTTGTCGACTGGCGCTTTGGTAAAACAGTCTATGGCAGCATTTATATTCGGGCCATTTAATACGCAAGCTATCATCTGGCAGAAATCTACGGGACTTAAATAATCGCGATAAAAATTGCTTGTCGATGTTTTAAAGATAGTAGGCTCTTTAATTGCCCTTATCATATCGGTAAGTAAAAAACGAGCATCTACATTCTGATAGCGGCTAATATAATTAAAAACTCGAATGTCTATTATAGGCTGCTCCGATAACGCTCTATGTCGCATCTCCGCATAGAATTTCGCTACCGAATACCAATTAGTGATCTGACGGTCATTAATCGGGAAAATGGCGCGGCTTGTATCAGTAACAGGAACGTCAAAGTTTTCGCCATAAACAGCCCCGCTACTTAGAAAAATATAGCGGCAAGCTGGACGGTTTTTGACGTAGGCAAGCGCCAAGTCGTCATAGCTTGCTGTAACGTCAAGTATTGATGCCCCCATTTGGGCAGCTAACGCTGGATTGCCAACACCAACAAAATTGATGATGGCATCGAAATCAGGGGTTTCGAGCAACTGATTAAAGCATCCAACAGGAAAACAATTTGGCAACCCTTGTTCCGCCTGCCATGTAGCTACTGCATCCGGGCGACGAGCAAACAAAACGCACTCATATCCAGGCGCGCGCAACAGCCAACGAATCAAATCTTTAGCTATTTCACTGGTCGCCCCAAGTATTGCTATCTTCATCCTGTTGCCTTGATGCTTTATAGACTTGCTAGATGATTGGCCGTTCCTCTTTCATACCGAGAATGGCTATTGCATAGTTGGGAGGCCCTTTTAAAACCCAATGCCAAAAAACTCTTCCAGCTTTTGCCCAACATACTCAAAATGGTCGATGCCTACCCCTGGATAAATGCCCAGCCAGAAAGTTTGATTCATCGTCCGGTCAGTATTTGTAAGCTCGCCAACGACACGATACTCGACGCCTTGGAAATACGGTTGTCGCGTCAAATTACCCGCAAAGAGCAAACGAGTGCCAATTTTATTTTGATCCAGGAACTTGAGTAGATCGACTCGTGCCACCCCGGCACTTTCTTTAAGCGTAACAGGGAACCCGAACCATGATGGGTCGCTATTGGGAGTCGCCTCTGCGATTTCCAGAAACTCCGACAAACTACTTAAACGCTCCTTCAACAACTTGAAATTACGCTTACGAGTATCGATAAACTCCTGGGCTCGGTCCAACTGCGCCAGTCCACAGGCTGCCTGCATATCCGTGATTTTTAGGTTATAGCCAAGATGCGCATAAACATACTTATGGTCATATCCTTGTGGCAAGCTACCGAATTGCTGGCCGAATCGGTTTCCACAAGTGTTATCGCAACCCGGAGCGCAGTAACAGTCCCGCCCCCAATCCCGGAAAGACTCTGCAATCAGCTTGAGTTGTGGGTCATTGGTAAATACCGCCCCCCCCTCGCCCATGGTGATGTGATGAGCTGGGTAGAAGCTTAGCGTCGCAATATCACCGAAGGTGCCTACTAATTTTCCGTCATAGGTAGCGCCAAGTGCATCACAGCAATCCTCCACAAGCCAAAGATTGTATTTCTTACAAAGCGCTTTGACCTTACCCAAGTTGAACGGGTTGCCCAATGTATGCGCCAACATGATCGCTTTTGTCTTTGGCGTGATAGCTGCTTCGATAAGATCGGCATCAACGTTGTGAGTCGCCATGTCCACGTCGACGAAAACAGGCACCGCGCCAAACTGCACGATAGGATTGACCGTCGTGGGAAAACCTGCCGCCACACCAATAACTTCGTCCCCCTTCTTGATTGCACGCTCGCCTAGCTTTGGCGAGGTCAACGTACTGAATGCAACCAAGTTTGCGGATGAACCCGAATTCACCGTTATCAGGTATTGCACGCCAAGAAACTCCGCCAACTTTTTCTCGAACTCGGCATTGAAACGGCCTGTGGTCAGCCAACCATCAAGCGCAGCATCGACCATAAGCTGTAGCTCGGAAGCGCCGATTACTTTACCTGAGGGTGGGATAACGCTTTCGCCCGCAACAAAAGGCTTGGCGGCCAGCGCAACCTGAGCGTATTGCTCGACGAGCTTACTGATTTCCTTGCGGAACAAATCGGGGGTC
Source organism: uncultured Burkholderiaceae bacterium (assembly GCA_937871985.1). Next base: position 9,466 of record CALMPB010000222.1, on the reverse strand, counting down.
ATTGATATTACCTAATAAAAATTCGTGTTATTTATCCTGTACAGACATATCACGCACATATGCGCTGATTTCATCTATACAAACGGAATGGATGTTTTCGTGAGCCAACCAAGCGCGATGCCAATTGACGATCCGCACCAAGGCGGTTTCTAGATTCCAGCTAGGCGACCAGCTCAATCGTGAGCGAGCTTTGGAAATATCCAGCTTCAGGTAGCGAGCCTCATGAGGTTGGGGGTCGCTGTCCAACCTCCAGGAGGCGTCTGGCCCCCATGTTTCAACCATGCGGTTGAGTATCCATTCGACGGGCCTCGCATCTTCGTCTTTAGGCCCAAAATTCCATCCTTCTGCATATTTGGAACCGCCAGTCCATAAGTTTTGAGCCAGTACCAAATAACCACTCAAGGGTTCCAGCACATGTTGCCACGGCCGAGTCGCCTTCGGATTGCGAATGACTACAGGTTGATTGGAGCTGAAAGCGCGAAGAATATCAGGTATAAGCCTGTCTTCGGCCCAATCCCCGCCTCCAATCACATTGCCGGCGCGAGCCGAAGCAAGTGCAGCACCTTGAGGATTGTTGAAGAACGAATTGCGATATGCTGAAGTTATGAGCTCGACACAGCCCTTGCTGTTGCTATATGGGTCATGCCCGCCCATCGGCTCATTCTCACGATATCCCCATTCCCATTCGTGATTTTCATAGCACTTATCTGTAGTCACATTTACGATTACTCGCAAATTAGTACATTGCCGTGCCGCCTCGAGAACTTGCAAGGATCCCATGACATTCGTGCTGTAAGTCTCAATGGGCTCGCGATACGATAACCGTACCAAGGGTTGCGCAGCCATGTGAATCACGATATCGGGGTTGAATCCCGTCATGCTTGCGCGTAGGGTTTCTGCATCGCGGATATCCCCAACCTGCGATTGCATTCCTTTTGCCACACATGCCTCATTGAAAAGAGCAGGAGTAGTGGGAGGCTCTAGCGAATAACCCTTAACATTTGCCCCCATAAGCTGCAACCAAAGCGACAACCAGCTCCCTTTAAAGCCGGTATGCCCAGTAAGAAAGACTTTCTTGTCTTTCCAAAAAGCGGAATCCACAACAGCCTTCATGGGCTTACTCCCAAGTCTTCCAGGGGGCTCTACCTTTATCCCAAAGCTCTTCAAGCAAATGCTTATCGCGCAATGTGTCCATGGGCTGCCAAAAACCGGCATGCTCGTAGGCCATCAACTGGCCTTCGGCTGCTAGGCTCATTAGCGGCTCTTGCTCCCATGTTGTACTGTCATCCGTTAAGTAATTCAGAACATCTGGCTTCAATACAAAGAAACCACCATTGATCATGGCGCCATCACCTTTCGGCTTTTCTTTAAAACTCATGACCTGTCCTTGACGGATATCCAAGGCGCCAAAACGGCCAGGCGGAAAAGTGGCAGTCAATGTAGCTGCCTTGCCATGCTTTTTATGGAAGGCCAACGTTGCACTAATGTCGATGTCACCAACACCATCGCCATAGGTGAAACAAAAGCTTTCCTCGTCCTTTACATAATCGGCAACTCGACGCAAACGGCCACCAGTCATGGAATTCTCACCGGTATCTACCAGCGTCACATTCCAGGCCTCTGCACGCTTATCGTGCACCTTCATTGTGTTGTCACGCATGTTAAAGGTGACATCAGACATATGTAGAAAATAGTTAGCGAAATATTCTTTGATTAGATAACCCTTGTAGCCACAGCAAATCACAAAATCATTAATGCCATAGGACGAATAGATTTTCATAATGTGCCAAAGAATAGGCTTCCCACCTATCTCGACCATGGGTTTTGGCCGTATGCCAGTCTCTTCGCTTAATCGAGTCCCCAAGCCACCAGCAAGAATTACTGCTTTCATGAAATATCCTGTTTAATTCGAGCTAACAAAAGCATCCGAGTAAAATTTTTTCGGATGTAATCCAGCATTCGTCAACTGTTTACGAGCCGAATGAATCATGTCATCCGAACCGCATGCGTAAACCACAGTATCGGTTAAGTCAATCTCGTCATCTAAAAGAGCCTGCTGAACATACCCACGCCGCCCCTTCCAATCATGAGATGGGCGAGACAAAATAGGAACAAAACTCACGTTAAGTCCTTTGAACTCAGCCTGCCAATATATATCACCAATGGAGCGCCCGCCCCAATAAACATGAATGCTTTTGCCAAGAGCCAACTCAGGAGACATGGCCAACTCTTCAAGCATGGCTTTTACGGGAGCAATACCGGTACCCGTTGCCAGGAAGACCAAGTTACTAGGTTCCACTGTTCGAAGACAAAATGTGCCTAACGGCCCCTCCAGCCGCAGCAGATCATTAACTTTGGCCTCGTCGAACCAATATTGACTCATTAGTCCTTGTTCAACATGGCGAACCTGTAAAGTGAGTTTTCCATCCGCCCGCGGAGCATTAGCAATGGAATAGCTTCGACGATTACCTTGCCAGATTACATCGACATACTGGCCCGATAAATAATTGAGCCTGCTAGCGGGAGGAAGGCGTAGGGTGATCTGAATGACATCCGTCGCAAGCCTTTCAAGCAAATCGATGCGACATGGTACTGTTTTGATTGCTATTTCAGCCAAACGACCAAGATCCTCAATATCCAACTCAACATCTGTATTTGCCGCACGACAGCATGTCAGAATAACTCCCGACTGCAACTCTTCAGGCGTAAGCGCCTCTTCAGCCCGAAGAGAAAGTGTTTCACCTTGAATGACTTGTGCTTTGCATACCCCACAACGCCCAGTTCGACAACTGTATTCTAGGGCAATACCGTTGGCACTGGCCTCAAGCAATATTACTTTATCACTCGCAGCTACAAATTTTTTAGCATTTGCCAGTATTACATATGGCATTCAATTAACCATTTATATTAATAGAGTAATCCGAGAAGTAGCTAAATCATAGGCCTTTAATTCTCAATGCTATATGAATAGCCCTCGCTATCTTATCATCGCAACTACATATGAGAACTTGTTATTTCACTTGACTTTCCTAATCACCACAGTCTTCTCGAATACATCCTCCCCAAGAGGCCATGAACAACACACCATGTACCTGTTTTGCCCAAGTCATTATTTATTTTAATAAAAGCAATTGCATGGTTCCTTGGCTACTTGTCGCATAAACTTTGTATCTATTAAACATCTTCGCTTCTCTCCCTCCTAAATCGATGGCGCTTGCTCCCAAACCTAAGAAAATACAGCTAGGCTTACCAACTTTAATTTGATTAATCATGTTATCAAGGTCGGACTGTAAAACAGTTTCAACATAACCCGGCCCCAATAGCGGTGAGACCAGTCCCGTTTCTGCATAATAGATGCCCTGCCGTAAAGATAAAATAGCGCACACCTGCCCTCGACTCGAATGAGAGCGAATAAAGTTAATTTCATCATGTACTACTCGATCCTTCACTACATTACGATTACGTAATACTGACAAAGCGTCACCATAAAATCTCGGGATTGCTAGGATAAATGGTAAAGCACAAAACATAAGAATAGCTAACGCCGCTGCTGGCAAGACTAAATTCACCCGACAAAGTATTTGAGCTTTCACAGCTCTGACTACTCGATCTGCTAATATAGATGCAACAATAAGTGCAGGCCATGCCACCGTAATTAGATTTAGAACGTGTGATCGCCCCTGATAATAAATAAATAGACCAAAGCCAAGCAAACATAGAAACAAAATATTGTCCATTGATTTACTACATGGCCACTGCGCAAGCCCCGAAAAAGCAACAATTATCCCTATCAAATACACACCTAACACCACCATCCAAGCGTGTGGAAACAAAGGCATTGGTAGCATCATGAATCCAAGATCATAAAAAATCCTTTGATATTCATAAAGCCACGCTAAATGAATCGGCAATGATGATTTCAGGGCAAGATAGAAAAAAAACAGAGTAACGATCAACAACCCAACAGCTAGATGTTGGCTCAGCGCGCTTAATAAATGCAATCGATAATTACGCACCTCATGTCGCCGAGCTCCATACAATAGAGCCAATTTTGACAAAAGGAAGGCCGCAAAAGCCATCTCAATCATTATTCCAGAGTCAATGTTCCACAAAGCCCCTATCGTTCCTGCTATTGAGACGAGCAGAGCACGTCTCAACGTAGGCAACTGACTGTAATGATAAAAGGCAAGAACAGAAAGGGCCGGCCAGAAAAAACGGATTGGCCAATACTGGAAATAACGCTCCTCAACACCTATAGCCCATAAACAAGTCTCAAATGTGATCATCACAAACGCTATACTGCTAACTACCTTAATTGCCGGATCACGTACTTGTCGTTGTAAGACATACATCACACTCGTCATAGAGGTAATTTGCATCACAGCACACACAATGGAAAACGACAATATCGAAAGGCCAAACACCTTAAATAGGGGAGCAAGAATTTCTGGAAACAATCCATACTGTGATGGTAAATCTGCAAGTATCGTTTTCCCACCTATTACTTGGCTAAGAGCGTATATGACAGCGTCGACATGACCATGCCACGCTCCTATATTAGTTATGGAGTTACTCCCCACTATTCGCCAAGAAAAGACTTGTAGCAACATTGCAGCAAAAAAAATAGCCCATACCACATATAATTTCGTCTTTATTATTGCTTTATGTGTCCAATGACAACATGCCATAAGAAAATACCAAAAAAGTGCACTCACAAAGCAAGCTATTAATATAAGAATGGTTTGCTCACAAGATTTTGAGTCATATATACCGTTCCTCAACCAACCACTAAATTCAAATCCCGCAAACAAAAAAATAAACAAGACCGCTATTGCGATAGGGGTAACGGCAGCTCTACTCTCTGAATTACCCTTCAAATCCTGCAAGCTACCGCGAAAGACCACTACGCAAATTATTAGCAAAACGACAGGAACAACAACTCCGAGAGACAAGAATACAAAACGTTCATCATGCTCTGGCATGAGCCCGTTTCTATATCTTGGTAGTATTATTGACAGGTTAATAACTGACGGGGCCACTATCAGGTGATAAAGCTTTGCCAATATTACGGCAGCCATAGAAATAAGACTTACTGCAGCAATAAAGAGAAATTGAGCCGCTAGAACAACATCCTTCTTTTTATATTTCAATGTGGCTCTCAAAATATCATGCTCCAACGAAAGGTCGGTATCAGTAGAGCAGTTATAGCACGTCGATAATGAGTATCGTCCGCAGATACACTCGCTACCAAAACCACTAACCCATGCGCCAAAATACTCTAAAGCAGTACCCACCTATAATGCGGGCTCACCTCTTTTACACACAACATACCGCACGTATTTTTATTTAATACCTGCCCCCAAAAGCTCTATTACTATCCAAAAACCTTTTTGGCCTGCCACAAAAGCAAAACCAGATCCAACCCAACACGAAACACCCAAGCCAGACCTGCCCCCACCAGCCCAAACACATCCAAGGCTACTAGCAATACAGGCACATAAATAATAAATTCAAACACATGCAAATGCGCCGTGGTTTTGGCGTCTCCCGCTGCCTGTATGGCGGAAAAAGGCACCAAGGCGATCCCGTTGAATAGAATGCCGACGCTTAAAATACACACAATAAGCCAGGACCTCGAAGCAAAATCGGCGTTCAGCCATAACGCCAACCCCCAATATGAAGCCAGGCACATAGCCAGGCTTATGGCCAGCAGCGTCAATGACATCAGCTTCATCGATCGCCGATAAAGCATCCGGGCAATGGCCGGGTTGCTTTTTATCGTGGAAGCCAGCTTGGGGAACAAGGCACTGGTCAGTGCGGAGGGAATTACCAATACACGCACCAGCATTTCAAACGGCACGGTGTAATAGGCCACGGCGCTTGCCCCCAGTACTGCTGCAATCACGAATCTATCGGCGGTGACCATAAGCGGGCTGATAATATTGGAAACCGTCATCCACACGCCAAACGACAGCAAATCCTTCACGTCGTTGGTTTGCGCGGCGCTTTTAAGCCAGCCTTCCGGCATGCGCCGATGCGCCAGCAGGCCATAGGCAAGCAGCACCACCAGGCGGGCCGCAATAAGCATAGACACCATATACACCAGCGAAGGCCCCAACAACACGAAGCTCAACGCGGGCAGGCCGAAATTGGCAATGCCCAGCACGATTCTTAGCAGGTTTACCGTTTTGAAGTCTTCATAGGCTTCCAGTACTCCCCGCAAGCCGGAGGTTACGGTGGCCAGCGGTATACCTAAAGCAGCCACGAACAGGCTGCCGATAGTAGTGGTTTGCAGGGGATGGCTTACATTCAGCCAGTCGCTGCCCAAGGGGTAGGCCAGCAAGGCCAGCAGTATTCCGCCTGCTATGCCGGTATAGGCCATGAACACCAAGCCAGATTTCACGACATGGGGCACGTTGCAGGTATTTTCCGAAACAAGGCTTGCCGCCACTCGCTGGGTTAAGGCGCGGCCCAGTCCGAAATCAAACAAGCTGAAGTAGCCGATCAACGACCAGATAAGCGTAAGAATTCCAAACGCTTCGACCCCTATATGCTTTATCAAATACGGAATCGTGACGACGCCCAGGATCAACGGCAATCCTGTTCCAGCCAAATTCCACATCGAGTTGCGCCGCAAAGACATATTCAGTGGCCGCGCTCTGGTTTTAATGAATCATCGCTTGAACAACACCCCTCCAGGGAACTTGGCCAACACCGTAAACTCCCCTTCATAATTGTTTGGATCGAACTCTGGATACTCTTTGGTTGATACTGCCAGCATCCGGCTTCCTGCCTTTTCCATATACCTGGACATGGCCTCTGGCCCAATGGGCCGACACTTGCCGCCCGAGCAGTCCAACAGGTTGCGGTACCGGCCCGGCCCGAACCAGTCGCCAATGACCGTGCCATTGAAAAAATAGACGTCGTACTCAAAGCCAAGCTGCACCAGCTTGGGCCCCAGCTCGGGAATATGGGCATTGGCAGCCTGGAACAAGCGGTAGCCGGGGTCTTGTTCCAAAATGGAACCCCAGTTCGCCATTTGTTCCTTATAGGCCTGGAAGCGGTTAGCGGCATACACCGCCAGCAGCACGGCAAGCAACACCGCCGCTATCGCCTTGGCTCCCGCCGCGGCAGGGCTGGTTCGCTTGAAAAAATTGGCAACCCAAGCATACCAACGGTAAAGTGTATAACAAGATAGAAACATTGCAACCGCATAAATGGGCGCTAAATAGCGCCATACCTGGGTCACAAAAAACCAGAACAGGAAATAGGCCAGGAACGCGGCCTGCAGCACGCGAATGGGTTTTGGCGCCTTGGCAAGCAATAGGCCCAACAAGGCCAGTACCCAGAGCAGCACGTGGGCGTCCTTCAGCGCCGTCCATATATATAAAGGGTTGCGCGATGATCCGTGCATGGCCTGCTCTTGGGTCTGCAGCAGCAAGTCGCCGGCGTCCCACAGGTAATAGCCGAACAGGCCGCCGCCCGCCGGGTGGATCGGGTCGCCGGAAATCACAAAGCTTCGCACATACCACCAGCAGCCCGCCGCCAGTACCGCGCAGCCGTAGATAAAGCAGGCCTTCCAGTCGCGCCGCGCCAGCAGCAAATACACGCCCAGAATGGCGGCCAGCACCACGCCGAAATACTTGCTGCCCGCCGCGCCCCCGGCCATCAGGCCGGCCAGAATCACCCAATGCCACGAGCGCTTTGCCTGGTCTTCTTTCGACCACAGCATCATCGCCACAATGGCCGCCCAGCAGAACATGCCCAGGCCGTTGTCAATATATGCATAGCCCAAGGTTCGCTTTATGGGCCCGATCATGAACAGGCCAGCCGCCGCCAAAATGCCCACATTGGGGGAAGCCAGCAAGCGGATCGACACACCAATCAGCCCCAGCCCCATCACAAAGATCGGCAACGAAGAAAACGCCTGCGCCAGCACATCGCCGCCAAACATCAAACCCAGCGCGAACAGCAGGTTGATGTTCTGGGGAAACAGGGGAAACCGCAGGTATTCGTTCAGGACAATGGCCTGGTGCTGAACATAGCCCCGCGCCAGGGGCAACTGGTACATGGTGTCGTCCCAATGCCCTGGCGGGTGGAAGGCTACGATGACGGACAGGAAGAACAGCAGGGCCAGCGCCAGCCAGGTCGCAATCCGCGTGGCCTTAAGGTCCAGGCCCATTGGGTTTGGATTGGAGTTTGGTATAGCGCTTGGGCTTGGGTGGAGGGATACCTGAAACTGCCGGTGGAGCCGCGGCAGGGCCACCACAAAGGCGGCCAGCGCCGCCATCAACACCGCTGGCTTGGTCAAATACCCCGCCATGCCCAGCGCGAACAACATGGCAATATTAGCCAGCATGCCCAGGCACAGGGCAAAAAACCACTTCAGGCAGCCATTGCCGCTCCACTCCGCCGAGCGCGCCCGCAGCGCCGCCGGCAACAGCGCCTCACCCAGCGCGGAGCAATGCAGCACGAACAGCACCATGGCGGCAAGAACCTTGAACAGCTCGGGAAGCATTGGCCGGGAGAAGGGGAAAAGGGAAAGGCTACAATTCTAGCAAACGCCCTATAGAACCGTGATTACGGAGCCGTGATTTCGCCTGATTTCGCTCAATATGACAACCACGAACACACCCAGCATTGCGGTCATCCTTCCCGCCTATAACGAAGAACTCACCATCGCGGCCACCATCGAAGCGTTTCACGCCCAACTGCCGCAGGCCCGCATCGTTGTCGTCAACAACAACTCCAAGGATGCCACCCACCAGATCGCCGCCGACACCCTGGCCGGGCTGAACATTGCCGGCGAAGTCATCGACGAGCCCCGACAAGGCAAAGGTAACGCTGTGCGCCGCGCCTTCCTCGATACCGAGGCCGATGCCTATGTGCTGGCCGACGCCGACCTCACCTACCCCGCCGACCGCGTGCACGACCTGCTGCGCCCCGTGCTCGAAGGCAAGGCCGACATGGTCGTGGGCGACCGCCATTCCGGCGGCCACTACGCCAACGAGAACAAACGCCCCCTGCACAACTTCGGCAACGGGCTCGTGCAAAACCTGGTCAACCGCCTCTTCGGCGCCAACCTGGTGGACATCATGAGCGGCTACCGCGTATTCAACCGCTCGTTCGTCAAAACCTACCCCATTCTTGTCGAAGGCTTCCAGATAGAAACCGACGTCACCCTGCACGCCCTGCACCGGCGCATGCGCATCCTGGAAATCCCCGTCGAATACAAAGACCGCCCCGCCGGCAGCGTCTCCAAACTGAACACTTTCTCCGACGGCGCCCGCGTCATCGTCACCATTGCCCAGATCCTGCGCTACTACCGCCCCCTGGCCTTCTTCATGGCCTTCTGCGCCCTCTTCGCCATCGCCGGCCTCGTCGCAGCCATCCCCGTCTTCGACGACTGGTTCACCACGCGCTATATCACCCATGTGCCCTTGGCGATTCTGGCCGCCGCATTGGA
>CALMPB010000221.1 GCA_937871985.1 uncultured Burkholderiaceae bacterium | reverse complement strand
CTCGTGCGGCACCTGGTGCTCGACAAAGGCTATGACGTTCTCACCATCGATGCCCTGACCTATGCGGGCTGCGAAGCATCGCTGCGGGCGGTGGAAGGGCGTAACACGCACCGTTTCCTCAAGGCGAACATCTGCGACCGCGCCGCCATGGATGCGGCGATCGCGGATTTCCGGCCCGATCGCATCATGCATCTGGCCGCCGAGAGCCACGTCGATCGCTCGATCACCGGTGCGGCCGACTTCATCCAGACCAACGTGGTCGGCACGTTCACCCTGCTGGAAGCCGCGCGGGGCTACTGGAACGCCCTTGATGCCGAGGCGAAGGCGGCTTTTCGCTTCCTCCATGTCTCGACCGACGAAGTCTACGGCTCGCTCGGTGACGAGGGCCTGTTCGAGGAAACGACGCCTTACGACCCCAGTTCGCCCTATTCGGCGTCCAAGGCTGCATCCGATCACCTCGCCAAGGCGTGGGAGCGGACGTATGGAATGCCCATTGTGGTGTCGAACTGCTCGAACAACTACGGCCCTTACCACTTTCCCGAGAAGCTGATCCCGCTGACCATCCTGAACGCGCTCGCGGGTAAGCCCCTGCCGGTCTACGGCAAGGGCGAGAACGTGCGTGACTGGCTTTATGTGGACGACCACGCCCGTGCGCTCGACATCATTGTCGAGAAAGGCCGTCCCGGCGAGACCTACAACGTGGGTGGCCGTAATGAACGCCGGAACATCGACGTGGTGCGCCGCATCTGCGCCGTGCTCGACGAACTGGTGCCCGGCGAGGCTCCGCGCGAGAACCTGATCGAGTTCGTCACCGACCGCCCCGGTCATGATGCGCGCTATGCCATCGACGCCACCAAGCTTGAGGACGAACTGGGCTGGCGTGCGGCCGAAACCTTTGACACCGGCATCGAGAAGACGGTGCGCTGGTATCTGGAAAACGATTGGTGGTGGGGGCCGCTGCGTGAGCGCTACGATGGCGAGAGGCTGGGGCTATCCGCAGCAAAGGCCCCCGCGTGAGGATCGCCGTCACCGGTAAGTCCGGGCAGGTCGTCACTGCTTTGCTGGAACGAGGCGAAGCGGCGGGACATGAGGTGATCGCGCTGGGCCGGCCGGAACTGGACCTTGCCGACCCCGCTTCGGTTATGCGCGTGTTGCAAGCGGCGGTGCCCGACGTTATCGTCTCCGCGGCAGCCTACACTGCGGTAGACAAGGCCGAGACCGAAGCCGATCTTGCCCACGCCGTCAACGGTGCCGGCGCAGGCGCGGCGGCACAGGCCGCAAAGACGCTTGGTGTGCCGCTGATCCATGTGTCCACCGATTACGTGTTCGATGGCAGCCTGGACCGCCCTTATGTGGAAGACGACGCAACCGGTCCAACCGGTGCTTACGGCGCTTCGAAGCTGGCAGGCGAGCAGGCGGTTCTGGATACCTATCCTGAAGGCAGCGCTGTTCTGCGCGTAGCTTGGGTCTACAGCCCGTTCGGCGGCAACTTCGTCAAGACCATGCTGCGCCTCGCTCGCGATCGCGACGAAGTTTCCGTCGTTGCGGACCAGGTAGGAAACCCCACCAGCGCGCTGGATATCGCGGATGGTATCCTTATGGTAGCTGCTAACCTTACAGGAAGCGATGACGCGTCCCTGCGCGGTGTGTTCCACATGACCGCGAACGGTGAAGCCAGCTGGGCGGATTTCGCCGAAGGAATTTTCGCGGCCTCCGCAGCCAATAACGGCCCCTCAGCGAGGGTGAAGCGCATTACCACTGCCGAATACCCTACTCCCGCCACCCGGCCGGCAAATTCGCGGCTCGACTGCGGCAGGATCGCACGGATCCACGGCGTGGCGCTGCCTGACTGGCCCACGGCGTTGCAAACCGTCGTCGCCCGCCTGCAGACCGCATCGGCCTGAATTTAGGAATACGACGACAATGAAGGGCATTATCCTCGCCGGCGGCAGCGGCACTCGCCTCTATCCCATGACGCTTTCGACATCGAAGCAGCTCATGCCGGTCTACGACAAACCGATGATCTATTACCCGCTCAGCACATTGATGCTGGCGGGTATCCGTGAGGTGCTGATCATCTCCACCCCGCGCGACTTGCCCGCCTTCCGCTCGCTGCTGGGTGACGGATCGCAGTGGGGCATGTCCTTCGAATATGCCGAACAGCCGAGCCCCGATGGGCTGGCGCAGGCCTATGTCATCGGCGCCGACTTCGTGGCCGGACAGCCTTCGGCACTGATCCTGGGCGACAATATCTATCATGGCCACGGCCTACCCGAACTGCTGGAAAGCGCATCGTCGCGCACCAGCGGGGCCAGCGTTTTCGCCTACCACGTCAACGATCCCGAGCGGTATGGCGTCGTCGCTTTCGACGAAGCGATGAAGGCTCTTTCTATCGAGGAAAAGCCGGAGAAGCCGCAGTCCAATTGGGCGGTGACCGGCCTCTATTTCTACGACGAGCAGGTGGTGGATATTGCCGCCAACCTCAAGCCTTCGCCGCGCGGCGAACTGGAGATCACCGACGTCAACCGCATCTACCTGGAGCGCGGCCAGCTATCGGTGGAGATCATGGGACGCGGCTATGCCTGGCTTGATACCGGCACCCCAGACAGCTTGCTGGACGCGGCGGAATTCGTGCGCGTCCTGGAAAAGCGCCAGGGCTTCAAGATTGCCAGCCCGGAGGAGATCGCTTTCCGGCAGGGCTTTATAGATGCCAGGCAAATGGAGGGTGCGATCGACCGGCTCGGCAAGTCGGATTACGGTCGATATCTGCGGCGCATTTTGGAGGAAGGCCAGCCAGCACTGGAGAAATAAAATTGGGGATAGCAGACGCGCTCCGGTGAATTCTCGTGCTGGAGTATATGCGACTTCTAGTAGTCGCCGCTGATCTGCCAATATATCAAGGCTGGAAGCTTTTGGCTCCGTCCTGCTTTTAAGCGAGAAGCGGTGGGCTTGCTGCATGGCTCCGGGCGCATTAACGCGCGGCGCGACATGTTATGCGATATGGCCGGACAGGCCTGCCGTGGATTCGCTGGTTGTCGCTACGGAGCAGTTTTCCCGGATGCCAGATATTTCCGCCACCACGTCAGGAGCCGCTGCAATCGGGGGCGGCCCGCGTACCGTACTCCTGTTGCAGGGACTCATGGGCCCGCTGTTTCGCCGGCTCGGTCAGGGCCTGATCGCGGGCGGGCACACCGTTTACAAGGTCAACTTCAACGGCGGCGACCGGGCATTCTGGCGCCTGCCAAATGGCATCGAGTATCGCGGCACCCTGAGTGAGTGGCCCGCCTTCTTCACGCAATTGCTGAAGGACAAGGGGATCACCGACGTCGTCTTATTTGGTGACTGCCGCGACCATCACATGCCCGCCATCCGCATCTGCCGCGAGGAAGGCGTGCCAGTCCACGTCTTCGAGGAAGGCTACATCCGCCCCGACTGGGTGACGCTGGAACTGGGCGGGGTCAACGGCCATTCTTCGTTGCCGCGCGATCCGGCCTGGTATCGCGAAACAGCGGCCGCCCTGCCCCCGGTTCCGCCACACAACAGGGTCTCGGCCTCATTCCGCCGTCGTGCCCGCGAGGGCTTCGCCTACAACTTTTCTGACGTCCTGACGCGCTGGCACTATCCGGGCTGGAGCAATCACCGGCCTTGGCACCCAGTAGTGGAAGGCATGGGCTGGTGGCGCAAGCTATCGCGCCGCAAGGAGCGCGAAGCCAGCGCGGCGGAACTGCTGGCCCGTCTTGAAACCGCAGGCCAACCTTATTTCCTGTTCCCGCTGCAGCTCGATTCCGATGCGCAGATCCGTCTGCATTCTCCTTTTGCGGGCATCGCTGATGCGATCAGGCTGGTGATCGGCTCATTCGCCGCCCATGCCCCGGCCGGAACGCGCCTGGTGCTCAAGGAGCACCCCCTCGACAACGGTGTGCGCGACTGGCGCCAGATCACGACCGACATGGCCGAGCTGTTCGGTGTGGAGGACCGCGTCGATTATCTCGCCTGGGGCGATATCGAGGCCGTCACACGCGGCTCCCAAGGCGTCGTTACCATCAACAGCACCAGCGGCACTTTCGCGCTGGCAGCGGGGGTTCCGGTGGTCGTTCTGGGGCATGCTGTCTACGACATTCCAGACCTGACATACCAAGGCGGTCTGGACAGCTTCTGGAGCACGCCCACGCCTCCGGATGAGGAGACCTTCGCAGCCTTCCGCCGTGTCCTGGTGGAGCGCTGCCTGATCCCTGGAGGCTTCTTCTCGGAGGAAGCTCTGGACAAGGTCGTCCGCCATGCGATCGCTCGGCTTGAGGGACGCCCCATCGCTCCTGAATGACCGTCGGCGGCGAAGGATTTGGATACCTGGAGATCGCCGGGAGACCCTTTCCAAATTCGACAGGCGCTGACGAACAGGCACTTTAATTTCAGCGGATTCCGAGCCTCATCTGTCGATGCATCCCGGGCCGCCGGAGCACGCTTCAGCGCCCATTTTTGCAGAGTGCTTTCGGGATCCGTTATGCCTGCAATCTTGGCGAAAATGCGCCGCCATGCGCGTCGGTGTTTGCGGCTGTCATGAGCTATGGATTGCGCTTGTGACCGGTGATCATACTCCATGGCAAATGCCGAACTTCATTTCCCTTTGGGCATCGCTTTTGGGTCAGAGAAACGTTCCAGCCTGGCGGCTGCCGGGCCGCCACAGGTGGCCGATTTTGCTTCAGGGGATCTGAAGCAGGACAGCACCAGTCAGGAACTGGCACTAGTCCCTGAAAGTAGCACACCGAATACGGCAGAGCCGTAGTGATTTTCGTTGAAAATCAGTGTGTAGACACCCGTATACGCGTTTACGCCTGTCATACACGCCCTTGATGGAGAAATAATTTAAGCATATCAGTTGCTTGAGTGTATGACAGGCGTAAACGCTGACGGGATGGAACGCAGCGTCACGATCACTTATAAGGATCGGCGAAATCCAAGCCGCGCTCTCTATTTCAGGGAAACTCAGCGTCCGCGCACGACCCAATGTAATGGCGCTGGTCGCCACATTCTCATGACCCTTGAAATCGTTGCTGAGGACTGTCTCGCGCGTACCGAGCCTAGGGTCAGGACAACCTCAAAAGCTGCTGGAAATCGCTCAGGAAAACATGTGGCGGCACCATGTCCACGGCACCGCAGCAGGCCATCCGTTTTAGCAAAAAAGCCCCCGCTCTTGAGCACCATTCCTCTCGCGGTGAGATCGAAGGAACGCTGGAAGTTCCATACGCGGATCGCAGCTGTTCACCCATAAAGCCTCCATGACCTGGGCCGGCATTCGCCTTCCGGCCATTGTCAGGCTGGACCTCTTTGGCCCTCGCACCCACGATCATGACCTTCTATTTTCAGGAGCACGAGTTCCCGCTCGTGCTCCTGAAGATGTACGCGGAATTGTGGAATTGGGTGTCGCTCAATCCGCAAAAGGAAGTCCACTTCACCCTGCCCGATGATAGCGTGGTGGAGGTGATGCCCGGGGGGGGG
>CALMPB010000220.1 GCA_937871985.1 uncultured Burkholderiaceae bacterium | reverse complement strand
GCGAATCTGGATCGCGGTCTGCAGATACGTGCTGATCGCCATCGCCAAGAAAGGTCTGTGTTTGCCCAATAATCGTCATGAAATCCTACAAGTTCTGAGCCTAAACAGCTCGCTCTACCCTGAAAAACGTTGGGACACTACTCATCACTGAGTAAGTGTATCATTTGAACCTAAACAAAAATAAAAACACCCCTAACATCAAACTGACATTACGGGTGCCGTACGAAACCGGGGCTGCGTGCAGCTTACTTAACCAGCTTCCACTGCCCATCTTTCACCTGCACCAGTGTACTGGCGCGTTGGTCCAGTCCGGTGTGGTCCGTGGGGGTCATGTTGTAAACGCCGTGAGTACCGACGACTTCCTTGGCGTTTTCCAGCGCGTCACGCAGAGTGGCACGAAATTCCGGCGCGCCTGGCTTGGCGTTCTTAACAGCGGCTGCAATCGCCTGGTCGGCCAGCAGGTAGGCATCCCATGCATAGGCCGCAAAGGCATTGCGCGAGCCTTCACCATATTCGTCTTCGTAGGTCTTGGTAAACTCAAGCGCGACCTTCTTGATGGGGTTGCTATCCGACAGTTGCTCGGCCACCATCACCGGGCCGGTTGGGGCATAAGCGCCCTCCAGGCTCTTGCCGCCTATCCGCAGGAAATCCTTGTTGATCACCCCATGATTATGATAGATGGGCCCCTTGTAGCCCCGCTTGACCAGCTCCCCCTGAGGCAAGGCGCCGGGCGTACCTGAACCTCCCAGCACAATGGCATCGGGCTTGGCGGCGATCAGCTTAAGCACCTGACCCGACACGCTGGTGTCCACGCGCCCATAACGCTCACTGGCAACTAGCTTGATGCCTTCGCGATCCATATTGTGCTGCAAGCCCGCGCTCACCATCTCGCCCCAAGCATCGGCGAACCCAAGGTACCCAACCGTCTTGACGTCGTGCTCTATCATGTTGGCGACCACTGCACCCATCATGATGTTGATAGGCTGCGGCACAGAAAAGGTCCAAAGGTTCTTATCTGGCGTGATGGACGTCGGTGCCAGCGCGATCTGGGGCGTTTCCAGTTCCTGCGCAATTCCCGCCACCGAAATCGACATAGGCACAACAGACGAGCCGATGATCAAATCGACTTTGTCCTGGACGATCAGCTTACGCGCCATCTTCACAGCAGTTGTGGCATCGGTGGCGTCGTCAACAATAATATACTCCACCGGTTCGCCGCCCAGAGTATGGGGCAATATAGCAAACGTGTTCTTCTGGGGAATGCCAAGGGAGGCGCCCGGCCCTGTCGAACTGAGGATAACACCCACCTTGACGTTGGCGTATACACCGAAAGGAAGAAGCGTGGCCAAAGCCAAAGCAAACAGATGTTTTTTCATGAAAGTCTCCGTTATAGAATAGTTTTGCGGTTTATATATGTAATGCACAGCTTGTTGAAAGCCAAAAAAACATCCTAGGCAGCATTAGTTCAGACCTGACAGCCACCCGGATACACTCAAGGCAGTTCCATTACTATTGTGGTTACTACAACTTAATCACAACACACACTATCCCCCACCCTCCACCTCCAAGAGGTAGACTTACCCTGGCCGATGAAAGGGAAATCCTCTAACAGCGATCCGCCAATCAGTTGTACACGCCGGTATAGGACTCAGAAAATACGCCTGTGTTTTAGAAAATTCCTCGACGTAAGTTCTCCTCGGCCGAAATTGTTACAGGCTGATCTGATTGCGCTTGATAGCCTAACCGACGAGGGTGTCATTGCGATTGCCCGATAGAACCAAGAAATAGATGAGGGCGTCACACGTTACACCATGGCGGATGGGTGGATGGATGAGTGGAATGAGTCTATATGTCTAATGTAATTTCTTCAGAAGCGCTCCAGGAAACGCACGGGCACATATACTTCCCTGACTCTTTTTCCTCTTCCGACAAAAACATGTCACGATGCATCGGCGTACCACTCGTCACCGACACTGCGCATATACCGCAATCACCGCGCTTGCATCCGTACAGCGGATCAAATCCATGGCGCGCTATCGCATCGACTATGCTTTCGGGCTGCTCCCCCACGACCGTCTTACTCCGCTTTGCAAGATGAACAGTCAGCTTCGGATTAGGAGCATCGTAGATCCCTCCAAAGTTTTCAAACCGCACCGCGCCACCTCGCCACTTCTGCCGCGCACTGATTCGGACAACTGTACGAATCAGTGCTTGTGGACCACATACATAAATGCGTTGGCCCTCCACTGGATCACGCAACAAACTATCAAAATCGTAATAGCAGTCCCGTTGCCCGCCATCAGCATGAAACTCGACATCAGCAAAGGAGCTACTACGCAACCGCTCAAGAAGTGGCGCGTCTTCTACGTCACGTGCACAAAAAATGACGCGATGTTTAATCTTCAGCTTGCTTAGCTGTACCGACATTGAGTAGATCGGAGTAATACCGATCCCACCCGCTATGAGCAAATGGCTGGTTGCATCCATATCCAGCGGGAAACCATTGGTTGGGCCACGCACCTCCAGTATCTCGCCCACCGATATCGCATCGTGCAAGTAGCGGGATCCGCCGCGCCCCCGCTCTTCCCGTTTAACGGCAATCTCGAATAGCGAGCGATCCGCCGGATCTCCGATCAATGAATAGGCGTTCCATGTTTCCTGACCATCAGGGAATGTTACGTTCACCTCTATGTGTGCTCCCACCTCAAATCGCGGAAGAATTCTTTCCTCTGCACTACGAAGTCGCAATAGCTTAGTGCTAGCGGTCAACGAGACAGTTTCACAAACTTGCATGCGCATTGTTGTA
Organism: uncultured Burkholderiaceae bacterium; assembly: GCA_937871985.1. The sequence continues at coordinate 2,691 of CALMPB010000220.1, read as the reverse complement.
TCCGTCCGCACCCTGTTTGCTTGAGGGCTCACAGTTATTGTTGCCATTTTTCAGCCTCCTTACTCTACTTGCTCTTCGTTTATGCCCTGGATTCCCATGATGTCAAGCACGTGTGGCATTTGGTCAAAATCCGTCATGTCGTCATGCAATCCCGAATATGTCTGTACCTGATACACGTTACCTCCCGCACTGGTTCTCGGGAGTTTTCCGGCAACCATTCCTCTAGCGGCACGCAACATTAGATTGCGCATTGCCACAATTGAAGTGTCGCTCGAAGCAAGCCTCTCTAACGAACGATCAACGATTGGACCGCAGCTTTCAGTGACTACGGCATCTTGGGCCCGAATTCCGTGGATGCCTGTGAAAGAGTGATTACGCTGAGCGTTGCGGTCCAACCCATAATCGTTAGACTTGTTTTCCATTGGTATGGTAGTTCCGGGAATTACACGGCGATGAGCGACCACTCCGTCTTGCCATAAGCCAAGCTCCATCGCATCGGGCGGCCCATCTGTACGCCAAGTCACACAGATCGTCCAACAGCTTTCGTTGTCGCGTGGAATCCAGGCACGCCATACCCGTGAATTCTGATCGTCGCTTGGAGAAATCATGGTATAGAAAGGCATTAGATACATATCAACACGCCAGAAGAATGGCTTCTCATTCTGAACCTGCCGACGCGCTCCACAAGCCAGTCCAAAATCAGTTTCCAGTATCTTCCAGCGTGGCGCACCCTGCTGGAAATACGAACCGAATAACGACTCGTCTGATACCTGCGGATTATCTAATCGACGATGCAAAAAGGCGACGTGCGCTTCGTCCAGCTCTCCTTCCATGGCTTGCACGAAGTTGCACTCTTGCTGCCAACGTGACATATGTCGATGCGATGCCGGATGACCCATCCATTCGAATTTTGGCAACTCCGGCGCAGGAAGGGCGCTGCCCATATAAACCCAACCCAGACTCGCGAACTCCTGAACCGGATAAGACTTAATCGTCATCGTGTCCCGAAAGGAACTTGAGGACGGCTCAGAAGGCATGTCTACGCAACTTCCATTGATGTCAAACTTCCAGCCGTGATAAATACACCGTATGCCAGCTTCCTCATTTCGGCCATAGAACAAGCTTGCGCGCCGATGAGGACAGAACTCGTCAATCATCCCCAAACGGCCGTCGCTATCCCTAAAAACAAGCAAATCCTCGCCCAATAGCTTGATCCGCTGCGGCGGTTCATCTGGGGCAGGCAACTCCGTTTCGCAAGCAAATGGAATCCAGTGGCTCCTGATCATTTCACCCATCGGACTGCCAACAGTCGTATCCGTAAGCAATACGTTTTCCTCTCTCGTAATCATAGAAACCTCTCCTTTTATTTCTTGTGATGGACGCATCCAAAATATATCAACAAAATGAAATTAATGCAATATGAAATTAAGGAAGGTCTGAAGAACTCGATTTCAAACATCCAAAAATCGACCTCATGACCAAAGTATTCAAAAATGGTTAAAAACTGCTCAAATCATCGCCACTTTCGGGTTGTTTGCACCCCGATCAGGCCCGTTTTCGGGCCTGTTGGCGCTTTTTGGGCGCACTTACCCTGCCACCGCCGTCAACGGGCGGCGTGCCATCCAGATATTGGACAGCGTAAACAACATTTTCAAATGCGCAGTGTTCTTGGCCAGTCCACGGAATCTGACTTTACGAAACCCGAATTGGCATTTGATGACACGAAACGGATGCTCAACCTTGGCCCGAAGGCTGGATTTGACCCGCTCAATGTTTTGCGTCAAACGATCAATTGCGCTGTTACCCAAGACACGCCGTTTACCGGGGCGCATGGCAATGTGCCAGGTCACGTCACGCCCTTGGTGTTCGGGTCGCTTGTCTACGCCTTGATAACCGGCATCGCCCAAGGCCAACGTTTCTTCACCATGCAGCAACGCAGCCGCCTGGGTAACATCATGCTCATTGGCAGCGGTGCCCACCACCGTGTGGACCAGCCCGCTGTGAAGATCAACCCCAATGTGGGCCTTCATCCCAAAGTGCCACTGGTTTCCCTTTTTGGTCTGATGCATCTCGGGGTCCCGCGTGCCGCTGGCGTTCTTGGTCGAGCTGGGTGCGTCGATAATTGTGGCGTCCACAATGGTGCCTTTGCGCACCTGAATGCCTTGATCCTGCAACAGCAGGTTGACCGCTTCAAGCGCTTCGTCGGCAATGTTGTGTTGCTCGAGCAGATGACGAAAGTTCAAAATGGTGGTCTCGTCCGGCACACGACCACCAGGCAGTTTGGCAAACTGGCGCATCGAAAAGCTGTCATACAGCGTCTCTTCCATGGCCGGATCCGACAGCGAAAACCACAGTTGCATGAAGTAGATGCGCAGCATCGTTTCCAGCGGATACGGTGGACGACCGATGCCCGGTTTGGGGTAATGCGGATCGACCAGATCGGCAAAGACCTTCCACGGCACCGCACGCTCCATCTTGGCCAGAAACTTCTCACGGCGCGTTTTCTTGCGTTTGCCGACGTACTCGGCTTCGGAAAAACTCAACTGGCTCATCGGGTTCACTCGGATCGGGCTGTTTTCAATAACTTATATTCTGACAGGTTCGTTGGACTTGTTCAGAGGTTCCTTAATTTAATATTGCATAGCAGGAGTGTCCCAACGTTTTTCAGGGTAGAGCGAGCTGTTTAAGCTC
>CALMPB010000219.1 GCA_937871985.1 uncultured Burkholderiaceae bacterium | reverse complement strand
GGCTGTCTGCACCAGCATGGCGACAGGTACCGGAGAAGGCTCGTCGACCTCTCGGCCGCCGAAGCGGCGCAACCTGCGCACGAGATCGGAAAGCGCCCGAGCCTTGCGGTCGACCAAGTCGGCGCTGGCGGCAGTCTCAGAGTCGAGATGCGCTGTCATCGATTTGAGGTGCGCGGCCTCGATCGCCAAGGTCGAAAGGGGCTGGCTGATCTCATGGATCACAGCGACAGACATTGCGCGCAGGGTCTTCAGCCGCTCGGCTTGGAACAGCAGTCGATTGCGCCGATCGAGAAGTTCGCGGGAGGTTTTCTGCGCATCGGAGAAGCTGCCGGCTAACCAGGTGACAAGCACGACCGCAGCAAGCCCGAGGTGCAGTTCGAGCCGTCTGCCGTCGTCGAGTGAACCGGCCGAGTACGGCAGGAATACAGCGACCTGCGCAAGGATCGCGAACCACGCGGCGGTGCGGCCGCGGCGTAAGCCGATCCATGCCCCCGCTAGCAAGCTGGGTATCGGCTGCGCGCCGAGACCCGCTCTCCACAGAGCGACTGTGAGCAACAGGCACAGCGCCATGACCAGCCCATCTTCAAGCAGCGGGCGGAGAGGAACTCTCGGCAAGCGTAAACGCGCGGTGCCTTCGCAGAGCGCGGCTGCCCACAGCAGCGGAGGTGCGAGAACGAGGATGCCCAGATTGTCGCCCACTGCCAGCCCGGTCAGCGAGATAACTATGTCAATCCCGATGTGGTAGCGGCCCGCGTCGGACGGGAGCAAAGCTTCGAATGGCACCACCATCAAGGCGTTCAGAGTTGGCGCAGCGATGGCGGCTACGCCTAGCATCATCGGTGCCAACGCCAAAGCGTCGGTGCGCGGCTGCGTTAAGAGGCGAACCGAGTAGATGGCCAAGCCATAAGTAAGGCCTGGCCGCATCGCTCCGATGAGGCCATGAATTGCTCCTGGGCCCGTCGGGGATAATACGCCAGCTGCAACGTCCGCGAGTACTTCGCTGAGCGCGAGCCAAGGCGTCAGTCGCACGCCGCGCTTCCAGAGAACCGCGAAACGCAGACCGGCGGCCGGATACCACAGTGAGAAAAACCCGGCTCCTCCCCACGGGCTCGCCGCCCAGTGCAGCAGGGCGAAGGCAGCCGCATAGACGAGCAGCAGCGGACCGTCCGACCTGGAAGGTTTAAGAGAAATCAGGCGGTCGCGAGGGCGGATAATAGACACATCCATCCCGTGAGTCCTTGGCCGGTTTGGCAGCGCGATGGAACCCGGAATAATCACGGGGATGTAGCGGCATACCTAGCGCTGCTCGTCGAGGTTCCTTGCCACGGCGGCGGTTCATCGGGCCTCGTCGCACGGGCTTGACCGCAGCTGCGAGCCACTGCTGCCAATACCTCTTCACGATGTCCGGCGGCGCTACCGCTCCGATAAATTCTTGGAGGAGTTTCTTGGGCTATGGAGTGCCATGCCAATCCATCAAATCCTCACCTCCGAGGGACAAAAAACCTTCTGCTTCGGCGAACAAGACTGCTAAGCGCGTCGCGACCTTGGCGAAGGAATAGTGCTTCGGGCACTCCTCAATTCTCGCACAAAATGAGCTCAGCTCGTCACCACTCTCAAACTCACTTTCCACAACCATGCCCCAGCTCGTGGCCCACCTGAGCCATCGTCGACAGGTCGCGCCGGCTTGGTTTCGTTTTGTCTCAACTCTTCTCATCTCAACCTAGAAGAAATTTCACCTTGCGGGTTCGCCGTGGCCCACCTTTTCATCATTGGTGTTTGAAGGACGTGGAGGGGGCCACGAGCTTGCTCTCAAACCCCAATCCGATACTCAGAAGTGGGTCACAGACTCCGTCGTGGCCCACTTTTCGAAATTAGGCGCAATACTGCAAACTTTCCCGAGGAAATTTGCGACGGGGATTTTCGGCATCGAACTGCCTCAAACACCCTAATTGCGCCCGCGACGCGGGACTGCCTAGCCCTGGTGCGCCAGCTGCTGGGCAGGTTTTGTGCGAGCCACAAAACTGGTCCTACGCAACACTTATCGTGTTTGCTCCGGAAGGTTTTCTCAAGCTTCGAGCGAGTCCTCAGGCCTCGACGAAGGCGCATCGATTTCCACAATGTCCGTCGGTCATGGAGCTTCTGCAGCAGCCTAGACTGCACGGCCGGAGCTCTACTGAATCGCGCTCAACGCGAAGCGTAAGATGCTTGCCCCAGACCAACGAAGGTCGGGATTGAGGGGAAGGAATTGGCTGACGCAAAATGGAAGAAAATGTCTTTCTCGACCCAGCGGACTCAGCCTCCGCTTGGCCACAAAGAGGTCTCAACCCAGATGATGTTTACCACCCAAGAAGGTTGTCACCGCACCGCGTGGGCGAAGGACGATGCGTGCTCCCTGGAGCAGATGGCGGGCTTGGGATATCAGCCTTTCCTGAGCGTGTCGGCGCCCGCAGCGGCGGACTATGACTACCCCGGAGGCTGTAGGTTTTTTCTCGCACATTTCGAGAAGGGAATAGGCATCCTCAAGGTGCCTGCGCGTACGTCCACCGCAGCTGAAATTCTCTGCATTACACCTCTCGGTAGCCTTGCTCTCGCTGCATGGTTGGGCACTTCCTTGCGGCTTCGGCGCGAAGCTTCGGACACCGGGTTTCATTTCGTTGGCTCGTCTGATCCGCGCCACCGCAAAGCCCTGTTCAGCATCGACAGCGAACGTATTCACAAGCTCGTGTCGCATTCGCTCGAGGCGCCCAAACCGAAAGGGCAGGGCTTCGTTCCAAGCGAGCTCCAGGGAATGGCATTGACCGCGGCGGGTTGGGCATGAGCATCGAAAAGAATGCCCATTGGGCTGACCACCTGCCAACGGGCTGGGCTGCGCTTTACCTCAATCTGCTAGCTGACCTCGCCGCCGCCGGATGCAGGGCGGAGGTCATCGAGGCGAAAGAAAAATTTGGCTCGATGCGCATCTATTTTCAACATGCCGATGCGGCAGCAAGAACGCTGGTCACGGCGGCTGAACAGCATTCGAAAACGATCTGTCAGACCTGCGGTGATCAGGGCGAGTTGTTGGTTCGCGATCATCACTTCGCGACGCTCTGCCCGCTCCATGGCAAAGGCTATTCCCGGCCGCAGCGCACACCAATTGTGACGCTCAACCTGCGCGATCTTTCGGTTGAGGAGTGAGGCGCAAAACGCCTCCTCGACGATTGAAAAAGCTCAGTCAGCTGAGCGCTGTGAAATGAAAAAGGGCAAGTGTGCAAGGCTCAGCTCAGTTGCTGCCGCGCACATTGCGAAGGATATTCCCACATGATGAACAGACAAACTGTACGCCTCGCGGGCGTGTCAGCCTTGCCGTGGAACAAGCCAGCGACGAGGCAGGCCATGTTGAAGATCGTCGGAGACATCGGTGGTCCAGTCGACCTCAACCCCGCAAGACGCTACTCCGGAGCCGACCATGCCATTCTGCTAGATGCGGGCCGGCTTCTTGTCGCCGGAACGAGAGCAGCGACAGGGGTCGGCCTGGTGGACTACGCAGAGGCCGCCAAGCGGAATTGGTTCGACCTGCTGCTGGTCCGCTGCGGCGGCTGTGAAGCGACTTACGATATTTATCTGCATCAGTGCGGGCGCTGGCTGACTGGTTACCGCCGGGCGTACCGCGGTGGCAGCTTCTGGTTGTATCCGCCAGAGCATTCCGGCCTTCCTTTCATCGAGGCGACAGCCCGCGGCCTGGCCTTGTCGCGGAGCGCTCCCTTCGCCGATCAGCAGCAGTTCGATGCGCAGGTTTTCTTCGGCAATCGGGGCGCCAGTGAATGGAAAGAGGCGGCATGACTCGGACAAAGACGAAGCCTGGCATAGCAAAAGCGCCTGAGGAGCTATCGTGTTTCTCGTTAGATTTCTCGGAGTGCCCCAGCTTCAGGTACATTCGCTACTTCTACAAGCAGCAGACTGAGCGCGCAGGAATAGCTTCCATGGTTCTGGCAAAGCTCACACCCAAAGGCCATGTCGCCGCGCGGCACGATCTGCTGCTGCCTGATTCTGCCAGCGGCGAATATCAGGACCTGGCGCACCTTCTCCAGCGCTATGACACTATGCTGCCGGCTGTGGAAAGAAACGGATATGCGCAGTTCACTTTGACTTTGCCTGCCGGGCAGCCGGCCCATGTCGGGTGGGAACAGGTTCGTGCATGGGTACGGTCGTACTTCGTCTGTCAGCAGCAGCTGGCGGCACTCATGGTGCTGCATCTGCCGTATCTCGCTGGCTCGCCCAACGCAAACCACATCCATGTCCTGCTGCCTGCCCGGCGCCTGTCGGTGCATGGTTTTAGCGGGCACGCCCGGGATGTCTGTTCGGATCAAGGTTGCCGAGAAGCTTTGGCCTCTTGGCTCGAGTTCAAGAAGGAGGGGTGATGCATGAGGAAGGTGACTATGATTGATCCGCCGACCGGATGGAAATACGGCTTCCCCAGACCCTTGACCCTGCCGCCATGGCAGAGCCTTCAGGACTGGCTGATCGAGCACGATTACCCGCAGCGAGAAATCGATGTATTTGGCATAGACGGCCTGCGATGTCGCAGATGGGTAGTGGACGCGCCCGAGCCGAAACCATTTCGTCCCAATGCCCACGATATTGTTGAACGATCCGTCCTGATCATGACCCGCCGGCATGTAGCTATGATTCGGCTAGATTCTTCCGTTATTGCTCGTGCCCGGACGGAGAATGAACGGGATCTTGAACGGGGAGTGGTCTTCTCGGGCAGCCTTGGCTGGCGGCTCTTGCTCGAGCGGGGCGCCGATGAGATCATCGAGTACATGCTTCAACGATCACCGATCGGGCAAGTGCTACGTTCGACTAGTCCTTTCGTGCGGATCCTCCCAGCGGACGCCCTTGAAATCAGAAGAGAGATGTGGCGGCAGGCAAAAGCAGAGCTCATTATGGAACACGACGCCAAGGGCTGAAAGGGTTTGTTTTCAGCCATCAGTCGAGAAATCCCAAGTATGGAAAGTGGTCTCAATGGCCATGATAGCCGTCGAAATCCTTGTGGAAGCGGCAGCTTGCTACGATGAAGGCCAAGTGCGGATGCTTCGCTCATCCCGAATAGGCCCTTGCCCTGCCTTCACAAAACGCCTTGATATAGGATCATGGCAGGCGACTGGACACAAAGCGAACTGGACCTGATCGTCGCGGATTATTTCGCGATGCTGGCCGACGACATTGCCGGGCGTCACTACGTCAAAGCGCAGCACAACCGCGTGCTTCAGGAAAGCACCGGGCGTACCAAGGGGTCGATCGAGTTCAAGCATCAGAATATCAGCGCAGTGCTGCGACTGCTGGGACAGCCAGTAATTACAGGATACCTGCCGGCCTGGAACCTCCAAAGGGCGCTTGCCGACACCGTCAGTCGCTGGCTCGAGAATCATCCGGACTGGCTGCCTGTGCCGAAATGGCGGGCAGCGCCCGGCATTGGCGAAAAGAAAAAGACGATTGGCGAATGGGACAG
>CALMPB010000218.1 GCA_937871985.1 uncultured Burkholderiaceae bacterium | reverse complement strand
CCCCACATCCTTGAAGGATCACGAAACGGTTACACCACTCCACGGGACTTGACCAAGAGCTGCTGCCGGATCGGAAAGTGCATCATCTTGGTAGGCGATTCGTTCACTAGAGTTCAACGATCTAATTTCATCGCGGAACTGAGTAAAGCGAGGAACGTTTGGGGTCGTCGGATCGTTGAGTTCGAACTCCCGGTCGATGCGGTGCAACCGTGGCCAGATTTCGTCGCCGAATTCTGACGCTCCCAGCGCTCCCTCGATCTCGCGAAGCAGCTTCTTGGCATCGTGCTTCTTCATCCCAGAAGGGTGGTTGCGAGAGAAATTCTTGATGGCGCGCTTCAGCCGATCGTCGGTACGGCTCCGTTCTTCCTCGTCTGCGGCGGCCTCAAGACGTTCGGCAAGATAACCAAGTAATGCCCGAAAACGTTCTCGGATCTCATCCGCCCCAGCGACATCTGGCTGTATTCCAAGAAGTGACACAACTTCTCGGGCTAGACCTGCCTTCTCCAAATGCTCGTCAGGAAACGCGCTGCGATATGCGACATCGAGCGCCTCCCACATCCCTACCCCCTCTGCCTGTAGTTGAGTACGAATGGTCTCTGGGGTGAATCCGCTCGTGTCTAGATCGGTCAAGTCATTAAAACGGGCAAGATAGTTGAGTGAAGCGCGATGAGCGATCTCCACTGGTAGGAGATCTTCAATCTCTTCTACGGCAACATTGGGCTCAAAAGAGAGACTTGAGTCAGAAGCCCAGCGATCTAGCCGCACTATGTAGTCGTCCAGCAGTACACGCTTCTTGCGAGCTTCACCTCGTTTTAGCACGCGCTCCGCTTCACGTCCTGGCTGATCACCGTCCAGAAGTGCAACACAGGGCGGTTTGATCGTGTCCCGACCTCGTGCCAAGTAGACCATGTAAGGGATACCGTCGGCCCCGCCGGCAGCCACAACAGTGACTGCATTCAAATCAAGGACACCCGCAGTACTTTGCTCACGATTAGTGATGTGCGCTGAGAGACCAGCGACGAGAATCTGATCTGCGATTCCCTCCACGAACAGATTCTTCCCGCCAATAAAAGCTGTCTCAGCAACGTAGGTGCCAAGCGAAGAACGCAGCGGCTCGTACCGGTTGTTTGCTGCATCGCGCACTACACGTGTGCCTTCGTCCTCTGACCCTTTATCAAGAACTCGAATACGGTGAGGGGCATTTTTATCTATAAGGAATGGCGAGTGCGTTACGTATACGACTTGGCTACGAGGTGCGGAGTCCTCCGGCATTGCATAATCGTGAAGCACGCGCAGGAGATCCTGCTGTCCGATGCTCGATAGGAATGCATCGGGTTCATCTAGCAACAGAATGTCTGCCTTTGCATTCTTCAGACGATGAGCGGTTAGTTGGACAAAGTAGCTGAGGAAGAAACGCAGACCTTGGCTACGTTCGTCGAACGAATACTTAGAGTTGGTGCGATCTCTGATCGTGAACGCTAGCTCTTGCTCTCTCGCTTCGACCAGCAGGTCGAAGTCGCGATCCTGAGTCCACCAACGTTGGATATTGAGATTCTCCTTGATCGCGGAGTTCATGATTCCGACGATGCCTTCAACCTGCCCTTCGCGACCCGACGTGATCGCCTCCCGCAGTTCGGAGAACATGCTCTTGTCGATGCCTGCAGCATCGACAAGCAACTCACGCGCAAGTTCAAACTCAGCCTTGCGCTTGCGTTCAGCTTCAATACTTGCCTCATCCTGTCCGATGCCGAGTCGCGGTAGAAGGCTTGCCGCAATGGCCTCAACAGTCGGTGGGGTCTGCTGAGGGTTTAGTTGAGTCCGGGGTTTATGCCGCCAGAGCGACGGC
>CALMPB010000217.1 GCA_937871985.1 uncultured Burkholderiaceae bacterium | reverse complement strand
TGCCACAAGGAGTAGTGGCAGGTAAAAACCTTTTCGCCTGCCGGGTGGTGGGTGAGTCCATGAACAAAATTATTCCTAATGGCTCTATTTGCCTTTTTCGTATGAATCCAGGAGGGAGCCGAAACGGTAAGATCGTGCTGGTCGAGTGCGCAGACATCCAGGATGGGGATTCGGGTTCCCGATATACCGTCAAGGAGTATGAAAGTATCAAGGTAGATACAGAAGACGGATGGCATCACGAGCGGATCCTGTTGAAGCCACGATCAACCAATCCAGACATCAAGATGCTTGAGATTAATAACGACGATGAGTACCGGTATCGTGTTGTTGGCGAGTTTGTTTGTGTAGTAAGTTGAGCTACTTTTAGATGAAACCATTCGTATTGACAACACAGCAAACGGGTGATGATTCTTTATGAATACGGGGCTTTGTTGCGATATCCCGGCTGAAGCTTGCATTAGCCGTCTGACCTGCTCGGGGCTAGACGAACCTCCCCTGATTTAAACGCCGCGCCGTCAGCCATACGCCGATCCATCATGCATCAGGGTCTTCAGACGATTGCCACGTTTGTTCGCAAATACGTAGGCATGATGGGGACGAGCGGTACCGAAGACCTGGACCACTCGAGCTAGCACAGTGTCGGTGCCCGCTCGCATGTTTATCGGTTCGACCGCCAGCCAGATCTGGCCGATGCGGATCATCGCAGCACATCACGCAGCCAGGCCGCACACGGTTGTGCTTGGCCTAGGGGCAAGCGTACCGATACGCTCAGGCCGTTGCGTTGCAGCTCTATTGTGATGTCTTGAGTCCCCTGCGCCGGGACATCGGAAGCTTCAGGTTGTGTACGGTTCAACGGAATGAACTGTGCTGCTAGGTCGCGTTGTACTGGGCTGTTGCCGATGGCTCCAGGATTCCGAAACGTTCCTGTTCCTGAACCCATTTACGAAGCAAGTTCGGATGCAAATCGTGTGCTCGTGCTACCGCCGCCACAGAAACGCCTCGCTGCTGGCAACTGGCGACCACTTCGGACTTGAACTCTTGGCTGAACTGGCGCCGATGGCGCCGACCTTCTGGTGCGACAAGCCCGTTAGGGGGCATTACGCTACCTACTGGGATGAATTACTCCACCAAGAATCTAGTGGAGCAGCCATCCTCTATGAACGACGGGCTGAGCTCTAGATGAGTTTACCGGACGCTTACTATAGGGTGTCGGGTCAGTACCGTGTAGCTTGCCGTCAGTTCTTTAACGCAGCCATGGGCTTTTATAAATGCTCTAGAAATCTGGACATTAGCAGTACATTTTCACGATGAAATGCCAGGTATTTGCGTTGGCCAGTAGAGAACGAGCCGACTTGGGGTGGGTGCTGTGGATCTAGCCCCATACGAGCCAAAGACTCGTGATGTGCGACAGGGGAGACAATAGTCTGGCCATTGTCATCAAATCCAATAAATCCCCGATCAAACAGATGGTCCATGCTGGGCGTTAGCAATAAGCCATTTTCGCCGTCCAGACGCTCTTCGTTCGTGGCGTCACGCCAAGGTTTGCAATGACTGGCACGCAGGTGCTCCTCGCGATCGACACCCGTAATGCGGCAGGCATGTTCCAGCGTCATCACACGTTTCTTGAACAATCCTTGCCCACGACGCGCAAGAACAATTGCTTCTTTCTCGGTTTCTACCAGTGTCGTGTCTGTCTGTACCTGGTTCAGTTCGTGCTCTTCCCACTGCACAAGTCCAACGCCTGCGGCAGTAGTGTATGTTGGCTGGTCTCCAGCGAGGTAATACCCTTTCACTAAGCTATGTGCCTCAGCGCCTAACAAATCAATAAGCGCTGCTGCAAATGTTTCAGGAAGGCGTGTTAGGTAAACACTCTGCAAGCCAGTGCCATTAGGGCGTAGTGGAGCGTATTTCGTGGGTAGGAGCGGCGCCAGCACGTTCATATGATCGGCCGGCCTTGTTGTTAGCCGTAATTCATGAAACTTGACGTCAATACGCCAGCCGATGTTATTCCAGTATGCGCCGGCCTGGCCGAACTCTAAAGGCTTCGGGGCTTCGTAGGCATGGGAAGCAGCAACACCGATTGCACGGATATTGGTGTCGCTGAAAGAGAAAATGACATCACCAAGCGTGACTTCGCGCATGAAATCATAGAATGGATTCTGGGTCTGGTTTGCTTTGCGTTTGGGCGACCAAAGATAGCCGCCAGGTACTTCATGGCGGTAAGTTTGATTTTGATTAACCCACCAATAACGCATACTTGACTAATCAGCCTCTGGGTGTAACCTCAATGCAGTACTGTAGCATTTGTATCTGATAGAAAGCGTTGGTGGCGTCCAACAGCTTGCGTCGCGAGGAAAGTGTGCGAACCGGGTGAGATGCTGTCGAAACTCGCGACCTGGGTGCAGGAATTTGCAAAGGCAAAAATACTGTGCACAGGACTTGCACAAGCAAAGGCTGGGTGCAACGGGGATTTAGCTAGACATCAAAGGACTTCTAGAAATTCACTTAGAATCAAATGGTTGTTTGATTGAGTCGGGGCCGGAATCACAATAATCACTTTAAACTAGTAACCAAGCGGGTTTTGACTCTTCATGACTAGTTCAGGGTACACCTGGGGGGACACTAATAAAAGCGTTGTCTTTAGACGATTTAGCATAGTTGGTGGTTTGCTTCACAAAATCGTAGCCTTGGAACTAATTTCGTATCATGTCAGCTTTTTGCCTGTTCGGCTTGTACGGGCGACATCGTAGAGCTATGTGAAATTTCGTCTGTGTTTTGAGTAGTTACAATTTCAACTATATTGCAATTTTCGTTGGGTTGGAGATTAGTGCTGTCCTCATTAATCGTATCTTGTGCTGAAGTTATTGTAGGAAGTGTCAACGTTATCCAACACCAAGGCTTGTCTTTGCTATTGTTCGGGTAGGGATTCTTGGCTGTAAGTACTACTCCTGGACAAATCGGCGCTTCGAGTGAAACACCTGCATAAGCACTTTGGACCAGCTTTGTTTGTACTTTATGATTTTTTAAGGCTTGGAGAGTTTTGATATCTTCTTCATCAACAGAGTCTTCATCGATTTGTTTGACAGCATTCAACAAATTTTGAACGAACTTATGTGTAAAAACAGCCTTGCCAGTTTGTCCAGACTGGCGGGGGGGGACATAATAGCACTGAGTTTCCTCAGTGCCGAGGTCCATGACCTCGACAGCACCACCTTTAGCGCGGTAATTTGACGTTATGGACGTTGCAAATGCTAAGGCAGGTGGTACGGCTACACCAACCCGGCTAAGCTGGTTTAGAAGATTAGCTTGTACTTCTTGTGCATACAAAGGCCTTAGCGCACCGATATATTGATAACCGTCCAGAGATAAACCGGGGTTTTCCATTGGACCGCTAAAGGGCAGTGTTTCTATGTCCTTGTAGTCCCAGTTAATGTTACGTGCTGTGCCGTTTACTATAATAAAATCGCCTACAGAGGTTTTTGGTGCATTGAAATCCTGAAGTTCTCCTTTGAGTGTCAAGAGAGAGCGTGCATTACGGCCTGCTTTGGGTCGAGTGACTAGGTCGCAGTCTGGGTTCATTACTACAATAAGTTGATCTGTACCCGAGGCCTTACTTTTAAGGTATAGGTCGCCAAGCCTGAATTGCTTACGAGCAACTTCTCGTTTGTTTTCAATTCTGACCCTGTGATAAAGATCCGCCACTGTGGGTGTAGGCCCGTCAAATGCGCCACCGATTTTCATAGCCTCTTCTGCATTGAGGTGTAAAAGCTCAGGAACATTACTAGTATGCTGGTCTAATTGCTTGCCAAGCGTATCTACCAAACATTCAGCAAGTAGCCATTCAAGATATTCGGGCAGGCTCTGTCCCTCATCGGCTAAACGGAATCTTACTAAATATGAAATATCACGCAATTCCAGCGCTTCTACTTCCGTTTGCATTTCCTTAATTGCTTTTTCGGCACTATTGACCCACGCTTGAAATGCTGCGTGTAGTCCGCGCCCGAATTTATAGCTTTGAAATATATCCAGTAGGGTATTAAGAGCTTCGTGCTCAAAGGCAATTTGTTCGTCTTTGAGAGAAATTTGTCGTTTTGCGATAAACGCAAATCGGCTAGCGTAAATATTACTTTCTCCGCCGTTTATCTTTTCGCGATATTCATTACGTTCTTGTCTTTCGGAGTGAGAGGACATAAGGATGACTGACGGATTATGTTTCATCAGTGGCTCAATTCGCTTAAGCGAATCATGCACAGCTAGCTGTGCTTCCTCTCGTTCTGGATCTTTATTGGCATCAATTTTGGCATTCAAAAACAAATCAACGAAAACCACCAGTTCGCCGGCGCCAACTTCCATTTCACCTACCTCTGCACCAAACTTGCTAACAGTAATATTAGGTTGGCAGGAGCGAAGAAATACAATAATCGGTTGTACGTATTTTAAATTATCAGCTTTTAATACTTGGAATCTTCCTCCTGGATCAAACTTCGTGTCAAACTCTTCTAGATAGGCCCTATATAGGAGTGCAATACAATTTAGCAGTTCTTCTGCTGTGTAATCAGAGTTCTGTAGGGCTTCCTTTGCCCCGGTCCACGTTCCCTCAGTAATATTTGCTTCCCTACGAATAGTCTCTGAGTCAACATCCTCTAGAAGGTCCAGCAATATTCCCCAGTCTTTTTCATCTAATTGCGGAGGGTCAAATGCATCATCAACAATCGCAATATGTTTAACACCGCTTTGGTTTATGGCATCGAGTACACGCTGTTGTGGCATTACTTGTCCCCTACTAGGTCCAGCATGAAAGTGTTGAGTCGACCGGACCGTATAGTCTGAGCTTCGGTATCCAAGTACAGTTTCCAGCTATGGTAATCTGCCAGCTCCTTGGATATATACAGACCTAATCCACGGCCCCGGTTGGCTGGCTTTGATGTTACGAACGGATGGAAGACTCTTTCCTTGCGGTCAAAGGCGATGCCTGGTCCGTTGTCGGTTACTGAGATTGTTTTAGTGACCGAATCGATATGGATGTCAATATGTGGATGAAAGCCCGATTCATACTGGACTTGTTGCTTAAGCCAATACACACTATTGGAAATTAGATTTTCAAGGATTTGAATTAACATGCCCCGAACCCCACGAATTGTTAGGGGCTTGTCCTGGGTGGTTGTTATTTTGATCCCGTGACGTGTGAATTGATTTGCATGCCCACGAAGGACTATTGCGACTGTCTCTCCGACCTCAAAGTTGATTTTGACTTGGCGTTTTTCGCCGGTGAGAGCATCAAACGCTGAAATCCTCTTGAGTAACGTCGCTAGTTGCTCTTCAAGGCTCCGCAATACGGCATTACGCGGGTTTTCGCGGCGAACTTCTGCCAGTTCGTTGAGCGCATGAGAGATTGATCGATCGAGTTCATGAAAAATGAATTCAGTCATGAGTCCGATGCCCGCCAAATGAACGAATTTTTCACGTTCATCCGTCGATTCTTTGATAATGGCTTCCGTCTTGCTGACAGCCTGCGCGCATTGTTCAGTCAGTTGTGCCACAGAGTTATTGATTCGCTCGACCATGATTCGATTCGTCGCGGGAACATTTGCCCGGAGCTCTTGGAGTGACGATCTGACTTTCGTCTCTGTTTCCCAAAAGCCTTGAGCTACTTCCTCTGCTTGTCGTTTATTCAGCCGGTCATCGTCGTCGGCCTCATTAATGAGGTCACGTAATTCAATGTGAAGCAGCCACATTAGTAAGGCTTTGAGTGCAGATGCAGCAGGCGAGTCAACGAGCCCTTCACGGTTGGTCTGTTCGCTAAGTGCAGTGTGTGCAGAAGTGATTTTTACTCGACCGATAATCTGTTGTCGATTAAGTTTGAAACCAGCTTGACCGAATGCCTTCTTGTCCAGTTCCAACCAATCGTCGGCGGGATCCCCGTAGGGCAAAACACGGAATCCGTACCGATAAAGCATCGGACCGCCTGCCCATTGGGCAATTTGTTTACGTGTTTCTGTCGTTTTGTCGGTTAGCCCTTCAATTGCTTGGACAATTAACCGGTTGAACCAATAGATTTCAACCCGAAAAGAACCAAGCTCCCGAAGTACTTCGGGCCTTATTGGAGTTGTGATTGTCGCCGCGTGCCCCTTCTTTCCTCTAACTGATGTTTCTTGCTGAGTTAGTGAGTAGACCTCTACACCACGTTGGTTTACTTCTCGCTTTGCATTGCGCAGTCGGTAGTCAATAATCCCTTCAAAAACGGGCTCATCTCCCTCGAATTTTAGTTCTGCAATACATGTGGCATGAGCTGCCCGAAGTAATTGCTCGGGAATACTGGGAATAAGCAGGCGCTCACCATTGTGTTCAAAGCGAAGCAGTCCATTTGCACGCCCCTTGTCAAAAGGGTCAATCATTCGGGCGATTGGGCCAGTAAGTAGCTCGTTTAAGCGGTCCTTTGTCCAGTCGCCATTGAGGTCTGAGATTCGGATGACCGTACCATGGATAGTTCTCTCGCCTTTGGGCTCCCCTTGTATTGGTGCGACAGGAATTTCGCTAACATCCAAATCAACATCGTGACCAAACTGACTCCAGTCGATGTTGAGTACGTTGAAGTGCCGTTCTCCATTGCGGGTGGTCGTTACACTTAGACGATTTCCCAGTCGCATCGCTGATAGCCGACCAACGCCTTTATCACCAAGGTATTGCGCCCCGCCGATATTGTCTTTCCGGCGCGAACGTGTTCCAACGGTTAAGTAGAGGCCATTAAGCTCTGCTTCAGACATACCATGGCCGTGATCGCGCACCTCCAGCCAATTGAATCGCTCGTAGGCAGATCGTAGCGTTTGCTCGAATGCCTTTTTGGAGTTTAGTGATCCGCGAAGGTCGTCAATAAATTCGTTTTTACTGTTTTCATGAGCACTGGGAATAATGTTTCGCTCAATTCGTTCAAAGACCCAAGTAACACTCTTGCCATCATTGAGGCTGTCGATAGCTTGTTGATAATGCCGATGCGTTAACAGAATACTGAAAATGCAGTGAACTCTTGGCGACCCGGCATCAATAGCATTTTTTACGAGCTCATTAATCGCGACCTCATCTGAGCTGATTAATTCTTTGCCTAGCTCGAGTAAGGTTCTCGCTGCAAATTTAAATGACAATTTGCCTGCTCCTATGTAGTGCGGTGGTCGTCACGGAAAAGCTACTATGATTAAAGCTGACAAACTAAGCACCCTTGATCATCGTCTTCATCAGGCTCTTCAGCCGCTTCGGACGAGGCGAAGACTTCCGCTAAGGTCAGGTTTTCACGGCGAGCCGCTTTGCGCTCAATGCGGATGATATGTTCGCGCTTAATCTGTTCCATCCGTTCGGGACGCTCAAGCTCGATAAGGCTCTCCCCTTGGCTCCAAGTAAAGAAGTTCCCTGTTTTTTCATAAGGCACTTCATACTCTTTCGCCTTTTCATAAAGATCGGGATGGGTTTCTTTGAGGCGCACCCATTCGATTTTTTGTTGATAAAAGCAAAAGTAGCAACCGGATCGTGTGCGTCCCCACTTCGTGTATGGCGGCATGCCCACACCGGAGGTGCGTAAGATTTCCTCGATATCACGCAGAATCAGACCATCCTCTTTAAAAGGGTAAACGGCCTTGATATTTTGTTTGTGGCTGATGTAGCCGCTACGGTCTTCATCGGCGCGAAGTCCGACGTAGTTGATTACTTCGTCGTCGCCACAGTGTTGTTCGAAAGGCTTTAGCTTAAGCGCTCGCGTGCACCAACGGCGATGGTTTGACGGAATCATGCCGCCGTACATCTCATACCAGTGATCGAAACCCACGTCGGCATTCAGATGTATGACTTCCTTGCCCAAGTAGCTGGCGATGCGCTCCAAGTACTCATATGTTTCGGGAAGCTCCTTGCGCGTGTCGCTAAAGATGTATTCCATATCAGGCACCCGATCACGCAGGTAGATAGCTAGGGCTGCGCTGTCCTTGCCTCCTGAAAGACTAAGGATGTGTCTAACGCGTTTCTCGTTGGCCATGAGATGGTTCTTCCTTTGATGAGCTTTCTGGTTGCGGGATCTGAAGTGCCTGTAGGGCCTGGGCTAGTGCGGCGGCAGCTAGCTGTGTGTCGCCCCGAGTAGTTTCAGCGATGAGGTCCATAACGCTTTGTGCCACCGCTTTTGATTTCTCGGTAGTTGTCACAAATACAGACGATTCCTGACCGCCTGGCATGGTCAAAGTCAGGCTAACGAACCGTTCGGCTGCGCGCGGAGCTTTGCCTCGGTGCGTAACAACCCGCATCCATCGTTTGTATTGACCGCACAATTCGGTCACGGATTGTGAGAAGGTGCTGATGGTTTCGTCGGTCCAGGAGTCCAATGGGCGATGCACCACGAGACTGGCGATTGAGTCCAGCCATTTTTCGTCGGTCAGCGAAAGGTCCGTGCAGCGCAAAATAAAGCTTTTTAATCGGACCTCGGCCAAATCGGTCGCGGCGCCAGCACATTCGGCCTGGAGCTGGTTACGCATGCGGTTCAGTGAGCCGGCAATTTCAAAGGCTTGGCACAACTCGGTTGACACGGTATCTTGTAGATTGCGATGTGCCACACCAATATCCGAGAGGACTGCTGATAGCCAATCGACAAAGGGCGTTTTCGTTTTGGTTTGCGTATGAACTTCTGGCAAACTCGTTGTTAACAGCTTGATGGGGTCCTGCGCTTTTTTGAGCACTGAACGCACCAGCACCGCATCTTTGCTTACGCGCCCCGTTTGCATCGTAAAGTCAGACAGCCGCCCGAGCCAACGATACAGGCTTCTTGCTAGCTCTAAGTAGGTGATTTCGCCATTGGAAACTACACCTATAGCGCCTAGGGCTAGACGATAGTCATGCAGCAATTTTTGGCTATCGCTGGCCTGCGCCAACTGGCGCAACTCAAACATCTGCGGATTTTTGTACATCCGCTGCAGGTGTTCCCCGGTTAGCTCCAGGATGAGGGTGCCGCGTTCAAAAATTGCGCAGCGGCTGCGGTGAATCAATAAGTACAGTACGACCCAGATGCCTGCGGGGCCGGCCCTGACACCAAACGGTGGCGCATTCAGGGTTTGTAGTACGTCGGCAAAGGTGGGCGCTTCGTTGGCACTTAGTGTGTCGGAAATCACACGCCAAAGTGCGGTGATATCAATGTTCGCCGACGCGGTCGGAGAGGCGAGCGTCCAGTGGCCGTCCTGCTCTTGCCAGATGCCGGTATCACGCAACAATGTTGAGTGGATCAAGCGCTCAGGCGGATACTCATGAGAGGCACAAATCTGACGTGTTGGGTCCGCGCTTAATAGGATGTCGAACATGCGCTGGCGTGCCAGAACAATGGCTGACGGCAGCTTGTCTTTATTGATTAGCTCATTGACGATATGTGGTGTGGCACTATAGATCGTATCGAATAGCCAGGAAGCCAGTTGACTG
This sequence comes from uncultured Burkholderiaceae bacterium, assembly GCA_937871985.1. Next base: position 69,923 of record CALMPB010000217.1, on the reverse strand, counting down.
GTGTTCATGTGCTGACTGTTGGGAACCGGCTGCCCTTTGTACCAGTATTGCGGCCCCTCATGCCCCGGAAATGGCAGGAGCTCCGAGAGCACCAGGCGCTCAATGGACTCTTGGGCATCGTGCAGGCGTCCTTCAACGTACTGACTGCTCCATGGGTCTAAGTGTTTCTGATTAATTTCGTGCTGGACGCGTAGCCAAATCGAATATTCTGCGAGGGCGGCTTTCCCTTTGGGCGACAAGGCTAGGCAGGTGCCGAGGCTGAACGTTTCCGTTTCATTTTTGAGCTGACCAAGTGCGCGCGCCTCAGCTTCTGAGCCTTTCAAGACAATAACGAGTTTAAGCCAGCCATCGGGCTGAGCATCGTCCGGCTTATGGGTCGGTATTTGTGGCCAGCTTGCTGATGAGCCGACTACGACACGCATGGTCCGGATAGTTCCGGTTGTGTCATAGTGTTTGTTCGCGACGATAGTGCGCCGCGCCAGAACCTGGGAAATCCCCCTGACCATGAGGTCGTCTTCGTTGTGCCGAGCTGCACGTTCATAAAGCGCTTCAATGTTGACCGTATCCGATACGGCAAATGCAAACTCGGACTTATTCTTGCGTTGAATGAGCAGGCCTTGTTCCACTAGACGATCTAAAACAGTACGGATTGTTTTAGGTGGCGCACTATCTAAAGCAAAAGTGATCAGATCTACTGTGATGGGTAATCCCAGGCCGCCTTGCACCAGCTCCAACACGGCCACGGTTTTTAGAACCTGTGCGCCGAGTGTGTCGGAGGAGTGGCGGTCAATCATAGTGAGGGAAAAAGCCCACCGGCGTTCAGCGCTCAAGTCTCTAAAACGAAGGCCGTAGCCGTCTGCCAAGTAATCAAAGAGATCTGAGAGTCGATACCATGGCGTTCCCGCGAGTTCATTGCGCTGAGCAAAGTCGCGAAGACCAAAAGGCTCGTTGCCCCGCAAAAATGCGTGAAACGAGCGTTCGCTTTGTCCGTATCGTTTCGAGACTACCGCGAGTGCTGCAATGCTGAGAGGATGAAGCGGGTAGAGCTTTTCTGCTCGCTCAAAGAGCCGTTGATCCATCAGCGAAGGTGCGCGTAGCACTCCATATCGCAACGCAGCGTCGTAGACGGACTGCGCTTGCGTCTTAACGGAGAGGTTACGCAACACGGAAGGCTTGGCACCGAGCGCGTGGCTGGCGAAATGGGCATAGCGTTCGATCGGTTCGTCAAATGGAATTTCTTCGAACCGCGACGCAACTTTATGCCACTCATCCCCTAGCGCTCGGCCAACGCCTGCGGCGTAACTGGCAAAGTGCTGATGCAGCATGGTGACGACCACGAGTTTGTCATCGTCGGCACGACACGCGCTTTCAGCGATCTGCTGCAGCGCGATCAAGTCACCATACTCCGGATACAGCGCAGCGTGCTCAACAAATTTTCCAACTTCGTCGATCAGCAGGATGGTGCCTTGATAACCTTCTGCTTGGGACGCGTGTGCAAAATCATTGACAAGCTCACCAGCGACAGCGTTGAGCGGCTTGCCTTTGTAGGTGCCCGCCTCCTCATTTAGATGCTTTTTGAGGGCCGTAGTGAATTTATTTTTTTTCCAGGAAGGCAGCGCATGGTTAATCGCCGATGCCAAGGCGACACCGATCGAAACACGCGCGCCAACAATCACTAAAGGATAGCGGTTCGCATCCTGAAACAATGCTGCGGTTTTTGGGACTGTTTTGCTAAGCAATTGCCAAGCTGCGGGATGTTGCGTTTGTCCTGAGAACAACTGTGCTGCTATCACTCCCAGCGCGGATTTTCCACTGCCGTATGGGCCGACAAGCTTCCAGGCACGTTGCGCGTTTCCATTGGCTAAACCCTGAGCAATTTGGATTAGCGCGGCAATGGCATTAGGTGTTAAGAGGTAATTCTTGATTGCCGATTCATCATGCAGATCACGGTCTAGCGCTATGGAGCGTGTGTGATGTCCACCAAGCTGAAGGCTTTCGATAATGTGGTCAGGCATAGGAATGTACCTCCTCGATTGCCCGCAAGCGGAACTGCGGATCGAGTTTTTTGGGGGTTAAGACAACGCTTTGTGTATCAGCAGTATCGAGGAAACGTAATGCGTTTTTGAACGGGCCATTACACAAATTTTCTATGAATTGTCTCAACTGGTGCTCGTTCAATCGGAACACAAGCCCCGGACTACGGATGCCGTTGAGAAGTTGTATGAAATCTACCGATTGCTGGCTATTTCCATAGCGTGCAATAAACTGGATAAGCGCAATACCGAAAACACGAAGCGTCAGGCCAATGGGGGTTCGGGTGTCTGCATTAAAAAGGACGCGCCCGCCTTCTGATTTTGTAGCTCGCAGTAAGCTTAAGTCTTGGAGAGGGCACCATGATGTGTCATCGGTGCCTCGATGCTCTTGGTAATACGTTTGAATGAAAATTGAGGCATGTTGGTCAAGAGTGCTGGTTGCCATTGTTCGGGCTGCCGCTTCACTGCGGCGTGCGAGCGCAGAAATCAGTCTTTGTCGTTCGAACTGGATAAGGTTACCTTCACCAAAAACCTCGCCCCACGCAGCCAGATTAGCCGTAGTACATAGTTGCCAATGAATCAACCAGAGTGACTCCAGCGATTCGAGATACGGGTCCCACGCATCCGGTCCGTCAAACAATTGGACGCCAATCGGCCCGGGCTCGTGTCCGCCTGATTCAGAAGTCTGTAGAACACCAGTAGCCTCCGCCCAGAACTGGAGAGATTTCACCATATTGCGGCCAATGCCCAACACGTTCATGGCTTGCTCATCATTGCGCAAAAGCGTGGCGTCTTTTTTTACCGCCTTGAACACTTTGGGCAACCAACCATATCGGCAAACGAAAGATTCGTGGCCCGAAAACCGGTCGTTCATATCACTGCTCATGCATTCCTCCGAGCTTTGGTCGCCCCATTATTAACCACTGTAGTTGCTACCGGCTCTGTCTCGCCGTGTAGCGGTTCCAAGATAATGGCTTTTGTGGACGCATCAAAGTAGAGGTTAACCGTATCACCGACCTGTATGCCAGCATTACGGAGCAGCGTCTCGGTCAGTGCGACTCTGCCCATCTTTTGGATTTTTTTAGTACAAAAAAGTACTTTCATAGGAATTTATCTGGGCTGAAAATAGGTGTTTGAATGTCCAGATGTTACCAGACAATGTCCAAAATAGGGGTTGTGGAGCTGGGGTTGAAGTCGCTTTTGATGCCGTTTTCATAGGACTCATGTAGAGGTGGGTTTTTATTGCGTCACCCTGCTAAGCTGGGCCGCGCTGCTCCAGGTTTCGCTCTCCGCTCATCCCTGACGGGACTGGCCTTCGCCAGCCTTCCACGTCCCTGACGCCTACGGCCCGGCTTCTTAGCTTCGGGCCTGCGCGCCGGCGCTTGCCTGCGGCCAGCACCAGATAACGGCCGTTGCCTGCTCAACCATCTTTCCTGACTTCATCACCTTGTCCGCGACTGTAGCCCGTGGCCGCGTGCCGTCAAGGCGCGCCAGGCCGTGTCCTCGGCTGCGCCTGCGGGCCGCACCACCCTGGCGCTTCTCTCCTGGACGGCCCGCGTTCGTGGGCTCCTGACCGTCGCGGGCGATGAACTCAAGAAAGACGGTGGCAACGAGGCCAACCGGGTTCTTCGTGCCGACCGTACAACAACAGCTCAAACCTTTGGGCTTCCGAATCTTGGAATCCGGTGTGCGGTGAACAGCAAACCCTTTCTTTGTCAGGAGAAATCTCATACTTGCATTCCGCTTTGGTTCCCATTCCCCGGTGCTTCGCAGCGACCGCCCACTATCAGACGATCAGATCAGGGCCGTGGTTCCGTCCATCTATGCCGATGCCCCACACGAAAGCCGTTCAGAACGCTATCGCTACATCCCCACGGCGGCGGTGCCGACGGAGCTACGGAAAGAAGGTTTTGAACCCTTCATGGTGACGCAGACCCGCGTACGCAACGAAGACCGGCGCGAACACACCAAACACATAATTCGCCTGCGCCATGCCAATCAGGTCAATCACAGCATCGCCAACGAGATTATTTTGCTCAATTCCCACGATGGCACCAGCAGCTATCAGATGCTTGCTGGTGGATTCAGATTTGTGTGCAGCAATGGGCTGGTATGCGGTAACACCGTGGCCGATGTTCGCATCCCGCATAAAGGTGATATTGCCGGGCAAGTTATCGAAGGCGCTTATGAAGTGCTGAACGGTTTTGAGCGAGTGCGGGAATCCCGCGAAGCCATGCAATCCGTCACGCTGGACGATGGCGAAGCCGAAGTATTCGCCCGCGCCGCGCTGGCCCTGAAATACGACGACCCGGACAAGCCCGCGCCCATCACCGAAAGCCAGATTCTGATGCCGCGCCGGTTTGATGACCGCCGCCCGCTGTCGCGGCTGGTTTATCTGGCCTTGATCCGCCAGTTTGAGCAAAGTCCGGCCAAGGTGCTGGCCGCGACGTTAACATCGTGGCTGGAGCCCATTGTGCGCATGTGGCGATTCACCAAGTCTAATGGGATCACCGAAGGGTTCCATACGAAGATGGAGATGCTCTCACGCCGTGCGTATGGATTCAGGAATTTTGAGAATTACCGCCTGAGAGTCTTGGCTCAATGCGGCTGGAGTGGTGTAATTAACCGAGTTTGATGAATGTCCTGATCCCCCGTTTATGGGGTAGAGCCGACTTCTTTGTACATCGAATTGGTGCCCGGGGCCGGAATCGAACCGGCACGCCTTGCGGCGGGGGATTTTGAGTCCCCTGCGTCTACCAATTTCACCACCCGGGCATTCAAGCAGATCGCCCTGGAAGAACCCAGGGCGTGGCAGAAAGAACGCTATTATACGCTACTTGAAAAACCGCGTATCGACCCCATCATCATCAAAATAAGCAGTGAACGGCACCCGCCGCCCCGGTGACAGAGGCCTGATTCCAGGTAACTCGCCCCGGCCTTGTTACGCCTCTATTCGAAGCGTTCGCCCGCCAACCGCTGTTAAAAATACTGCATTTCTCCTTAAACAGGGATAAAGCGCAAAACCGACCGGCATTCAGGCATAGCCAACTGAAATAACCAACCGAAATAACCGACCAACTTTAGTGAACTGATCATGACTCAAGCTGATACCACCACACCATCTTCCGAAACGCTGGGTTTCCAGGCCGAAGTCAAGCAACTGCTGCATTTGATGATTCATTCCTTGTACAGCAACAAGGAAATTTTCCTGCGCGAGCTGGTTTCAAATGCGTCCGATGCCTGCGACAAGCTGCGGTTCGAGGCTATTGATAAGCCGGATCTGATGCAGGGCGATACGGATTTGCGCATTCGGGTGGAGTCCGACGCGGATCAGCGCACGATCACGATTTCGGACAATGGCATTGGCCTGTCGCGTGACGAGGCGATTGCCAATCTGGGCACCATCGCCCGCTCGGGCACGAAGGAGTTCTTTGCCAAGCTTACGGGCGACAAGCAAAAGGACGCTCACCTTATCGGCCAGTTCGGGGTGGGGTTTTATTCGTCGTTCATCGTGGCGGACAAGGTGTCGGTGCTTAGCCGCCGGGCAGATGCCGAACCAACTGATGCGGTTCTGTGGGAATCGGACGGGCAGGGCGAGTTCTCGATCACGCAGGTTGAAAAGGCGGATCGGGGCACGTCGGTAACGCTGCATCTGCGTGCGGATGAGGACGAGTTCCTGAACGGCTGGAAGCTGCGCGAGGTTCTGCGCCGTTATTCGGATCATATTTCGCTGCCGGTGCAGATGCTGAAGGAAGAGTGGGACGCCGAGAAGTCCACTCAGGTGAAGACGGCGGAATGGGAAACGGTGAACCAGGCGAATGCGCTGTGGACGCGCTCGAAGTCGGACATTACCGACGAGCAGTACCAGGAGTTCTACAAGCATATTGCGCACGATTACGACGATCCGCTGGCGTGGACGCACAACCGGGTGGAAGGGCGCAGTGAATACACGCAGCTTTTGTACATTCCCAAGCACGCGCCCATGGACATGTGGGATCGCGAGGGCAAGCGAGGGGTGAAGCTGTATGTGAAGCGGGTGTTCATCATGGACGACGCCGAGCAGCTGCTGCCCATGTATTTGCGCTTTGTGCGCGGGGTCATCGATTCGGCGGACCTGCCGCTGAATGTGTCGCGTGAAATCCTGCAGGAAAGCCGCGACGTGCGCGTGATACGCGAGGGTTCGGCGAAGCGGGTGCTGTCGCTGCTGGAAGACCTGGCCGAGAACAAGCCGGAGCAGTATGCGGAGTTCTGGGAGCAGTTCGGCCAGGTGCTGAAGGAGGGCATTGGCGAGGACGCGGCCAATAAAGACCGCATTGCCAAGCTGCTGCGCTTTGCGACGACGCAGTCCGAGGGTTCGGCGCAAACGGTGTCGCTGGCGGACTACGTGGGCCGTCTGAAGGAAGGACAGGACAAGATTTATTACGTCAGCGCCGAGTCGTACGCGGCGGCCAGCAACAGCCCGCATCTGGAGATCTTCCGCAAGAAGGGGCTGGAGGTTCTGCTGTTGTCCGACCGTGTGGACGAATGGATGTTGTCGTTCCTGCGCGAGTTCGAGGGCAAGACACTGGTGTCCATCGCCAAGGGCGGCCTGGATCTTGACCAACTGGCGGACGAGGAAGAGAAGAAGCATCAGACCGAGGTGGCCGAGAAGTTCAAGCCTTTGGTCGAGCGGCTCAAGGCTGCGCTGGGCGACAAGGTGAAGGATGTGCGCGTTACCGTGCGCCTGGTGGATTCGCCGGCCTGCGTGGTGGTGGATGCCAACGAGCTCAGCCCGCATCTGCTGCGCATGCTGCAGGCGGCGGGCCAGGAAGCGCCTGAGGTCAAGCCAATTCTTGAAATCAATCCCGAGCATGCGTTGATCGGTCGGGTGCAGGAAGCATCGGACGCCGATTTTGGCGAATGGGCGCAATTGCTGCTGGATCAGTCCATGCTGGCCGAAGGCGCGCAACTGGCGGATTCTGCGGGGTTTGTGAAGCGCTTGAACAGCCTGTTGCTGAAAGGCTAAGCGGGGGCGTTACGCCTGCTCATGAGCCGCCAGTGAGGCTCATGGAAAAGGCCAGCTCGAGTCTACAAGGACTTGAGCTGGCCTTTTTGCATGCTTGGCTCAGCCAGCTACTAAACCAGCGGCGGCAATTCCCTGAGCAGCCACTGGCTTTCACGGGCATATCTTCGCCACTGGAACGCCGGGCCGGGGTCGGTCTTGCGCTGGGGGGCGATGTGTTCGTGGCCCCATGCTGCGCTTAGCGGGTGGCGGGCGCGCACGGCGCCGGTCAGGCCCTGCAGCGTTTCGTACTGCTCGTCGGTGTAGGGCTCGGTGTCGGTGCCTTCCAGCTCGATGCCGATGGAAAAATCGTTGCAGCGCTCGCGGCCTTTGAAGCTGGAGACGCCGGCATGCCAGGCGCGCTCGTCGGTGGAGACGAACTGCACGACCTGGCCGTCGCGGCGCACCAGGAAATGGGCGGAAACGGTGACGCCGCGCAGGCGATCCAGCCAGGGGTGGGAGTCGTAGTCCAGTTTGTTCTGGAAGAAGTCGATGATTTCGGGGCCGCCGAACTGGCCTGGCGGCAGGCTGATATTGTGGATGACGAGCAGGGTGGGCTCGACGCCGCGTGGGCGCTTGTCGAAATTGGGCGAGGGGGCCAGGGTGATGGTGGCGTGGGGCTTCAGCCAGCCTTGCCTGTCCAGGGCCAGGGCGCTCATTTTGGGGCTCCCAACTTGGCGTGCTCTTTGCTGCACCAGATTTTGCCGCCCACAAGCAGGGCTTCGGAGCGTGGCAGGTGGATGCCGCAGTGGGCGCAGCGCACCATGGTTTCGGGGGCATTGCGGTTGCCGGAGCGCGGCGCGGCCTGCCGCACGGGGCGTGGCTGGCTTTCCTTGCCGGCCTGGCGGGCCAGCAGGCGGGCGACGATCAGGCCGCCCACAATGACGATGAACCAGAATGCAAGCTTGCCCACGTTAGCCTCGTTGCAAAATGACGTCCAGCACGAACCGGCTGCCGGTGTAGGCCAGCACGACGAAGGCGAAGCCGACCAGCGTCCAGCGCAGAGCCTGGCGGCCGCGCCAGCCGCGCGCGTAGCGGCCGATGAGCAGCACGCCGAAGGTAACCCAGGCCAGCAGGGTGAAGATGGTTTTGTGATCCAGGGGGAGTGGGTAGTTGCTGATTCCCATGGAAACGATGACGCCGGTGATGACGGTAAGCGTCAGCATGACGAAGCCGAACCAGATCAGCCGGAACAGCACGTGTTCCTGCGCCAGCAGGGGCGGCAGGGATTCCAGGGCGCGGCTGATGCTGCTGCGCTGCTCGGCCTGTTCCACGGGGCGGTGCAGGTAGCGGTCGAGGGTGGCCATAAGAATGGCCTGCATGGCCGCCACAGTGATCAGGCCGTAGGCGATGAAGGCGATGATGAGGTGGATGCGCAGCCAGTCGTTATTGGCGTGGTCGATGAGGTGGCTATGCGGAAACAGGGCGGCCAGCACGGTGCCCAGGGTGGCGGCCGGCAGTAGAATGAGCAGCAGGCCGTCGATGCGCATGGTCAGGCTTTCCAGCCAGAATACGATCATGCCCAGCCATATGGCCACCGAAAGCGCCAGCGCCCAGCCCAGGTGCAGGCTGCCGCCGTGCAGCACGGCCCTTTCCAGGGCGATGCCGTGCAAGGCTATGGCCCCCAGCAGGCATACCCGGCCCACCCGGCCGGCCTTGCTCTGGGCGCCGTTTTGCACAAGAGGGCGCCACAGTGAAATGCCTAAAATGGCGTAGGCCAGCGCGGCCAGCGAGTGAAATACAATGTCAGCTGACATAGTCCTTGAGTTCGAATGGGACAGACGGGGCATAATGCCCTGATCACGGCATTTTAGACCGTATCCAGTTACACCAACTAGTTTAAGCGAAACCATCGTCATGCTTGAAAATCTAACCCAGCGTCTTTCCCGCGTCGTCAAGACCATGCGGGGCGAGGCGCGCCTCACCGAAGCCAATACCCAGGAAATGCTGCGCGAAGTGCGCATGGCGTTGCTGGAAGCCGATGTGGCCCTGCCCGTGGTGCGCGATTTCGTGGCCCGGGTGAAGGAACGCGCCCTGGGCCAGGACGTGGTGGGCAGCCTGAACCCCGGCCAGGCGCTGGTGGGGGTGGTGCACAAGGAACTGACGGCGCTGATGGACGGCGGCCAGGGCGACGAGGGCAGCGAGCTTTCGCTGGCTGCCCAGCCGCCGGCGGTCATTCTCATGGCGGGTTTGCAGGGGGCGGGCAAGACCACCACCACCGGCAAGCTGGCCAAGTGGCTCAGCGAAGGCAATCATGTCCAGCATGGCCGCAAAACCGGCAAGAAGAAAGTGCTGGTCGTCAGCGCCGACGTCTACCGCCCGGCGGCCATTGAACAGTTGAAGACGGTGGCCAGCCAGGTCCAGGTGGATGTCCTGCCGTCCGATGGGGGGCAGAAGCCCGAAGACATCGCCCGCAACGCGCTGGATCACGCCAAGCGCCACCATTACGACGTGCTCATCGTGGATACGGCGGGCCGCCTGGGCATCGACGAAGCCATGATGCGCGAAATCCGCGCCTTGTACGATCTGCTCACCCCTGTCGAAACCTTGTTCGTGGTCGACGCCATGCAGGGCCAGGACGCGGTGAACGTAGCCAAGGCGTTTGCCGACGCGCTGCCGCTTACCGGCGTGGTGCTCACCAAGCTGGACGGCGATGCGCGCGGGGGCGCGGCGCTTTCGGTGCGCCACGTTACCGGCAAGCCGCTCAAGTTCGTGGGCCTGTCGGAAAAGCTCGACGGCCTGGAGCCCTTCCACCCCGAGCGCATGGCGCAGCGGGTGCTGGGCATGGGCGACATCGTGTCGCTGGTCGAGCAGGCGCAAAAGAACATCGACATCGCCGAAGCGCAAAAGCTGGCCACCAAGCTCAAGTCGGGCAACAAGTTCGACCTGAACGATTTTCGCGATCAACTGCAGCAGGTCAAGAAAATGGGCGACATGGGCTCCATGCTTGAAAAGCTGCCGGCCCAGTTCGCCCAGGCCGCCAGCCAGTTGCAGGGCGGCCAGGCCGAAAAGCAATTGCGCCGCACCGAAGGCATCCTCAACTCCATGACGCCGGCCGAGCGGGCCAAGCCCGAGCTGCTCAAGGCCTCGCGCAAGCGTCGCATCGCCGCGGGTTCGGGCGTGCCGGTGCAGGAAGTGAACCGCCTGCTCGCCCAGTTCGAGCAGATGCAGGGCATGATGAAGATGATGAAGAAGGGCGGCATGGCCAAGATGATGCGCGCCATGGGCGGGTTGAAGGGCCTGGGCAAGGGCGGCGGTTTTGGGGGCATGCGCTAGGCGCGGCTCCATCGGCTGCGTTGCTGCGCGACGAAGTCTTGAATGAAAACGGGCGTCTTGAAAAAGGCGCCCGTTTTTTTTTGCCGATGGTGGTTTATCGTTAACCCCCGCCTACCGCCACGACGATTTCTATGGCGTCGTTCTCGGCCAGTTCGACCAGCGCGTGCTGGCTTTTCGGGACGATGTCGCCGTTGCGTTCGACGGCAATGCGCTTGCCCTTGTAGCCCAGCGCGGCCACCAGGTCGTCCACGGTGCGGGCTTGGCCGGCGTCTTGCGGTTTTCCATTGATGGTTATTCTCATAGCCTACCTCGCGAATTTATCGGTGGCGGCCAGCAGGTGGCGCAGGATGCCGGGTTCGTCGAAGGCGTGGCCGGCGTCGTCCACCAGGTGGAACTCCGCTTGCGGCCAGGCTTTGTGCAGTTCCCAGGCGGTCTTGGCGGGGGTGCACACATCATACCGGCCCTGCACGATGACGCCCGGAATGCCGTGCAGCTTGTGGGCGTCGCGCAGCAATTGGCCTTCGTCCATGAAGCCGTGGTTGACGAAATAATGGTTCTCGATGCGGGCAAAGGCCAGGGCTGCGGCGTCGGCAACATGCGACTGCCGGTGTTGCTCGTTAGGAAGCAGGGTGATGGTGTGGTCTTCCCATTGGCTCCAGGCGTGGGCGGCCAGCAGTTGCAGGTTGCGGTCGCTGGACGTCAGGCGCTTTCGGTAGGCAGCCATGAGGTCGTGGCGCTCTTCAGGCGGTATGGGCGCCAGGTAGTTTTCCCAGGCATCAGGGAACAGCCACGAGGCGCCTTCCTGGTAGAACCACAGCAATTCGGCGCGTCGCACGGTGAAGATGCCGCGCAGGATCAGCGCGCTGACGCGCTGCGGATGCGTTTCGGAATAGGCCAGCCCCAGCGTAGAGCCCCAGGATCCGCCGAAAATCAGGCTTTGCTCGGTTTGCAGGATTTCGGCGCGCAGGCGCTCGATGTCGGCCACCAGATGCCAGGTGGTATTGTTTTCCAGGCTGGCGTGGGGGGTAGAGCGCCCGCAGCCGCGCTGGTCGAACAACAAGACGTTGTAGCGCTCTGGGTCGAACAGGCGCCGGTGCGCGGCCGAGCAGCCGCTGCCGGGGCCGCCGTGCAGGAAGATGGCGGGCTTGCCTTCCGGGTTGCCGCAAAGCTCCCAATAAATTTGATGGCCGTCTTCGGTTTGCAGGAAGCCGTGGCGATAGGGTTCTATGGCTGGGTACATGTCAGGCCTTGCGAGTGAAGATCAGGTCCCATACGCCGTGCCCCAGGCGCAGGCCTCGGGTTTCGAACTTGGTCTGGGGGCGAAAGTCCGGCCGCGGCGCATAGCCTTCGCAGGTGTTGGCCAGGCTGGGCTCGCCACTTAATACGGCCAGCATCTGTTCGGCGTAGTTCTGCCAGTCGGTGGCGCAATGAATGTAGCCGCCGGGCTTGATGCGGCTGGCCAGCAACTGGATGAACGGCGGCTGGACAAGGCGCCGCTTGTGATGCCGGGATTTGGGCCAGGGGTCGGGAAAGTAGATATGCACGCCGGCCAGGGAGTCGGGCGCGATCATGTCGCGGGCCACTTCCACGGCGTCGTGCTGGATGATGCGCACGTTCGGCAGTTCCGAAGCCTCGATACGGCGCAGCATGGCGCCCACGCCCGCATTGAACACTTCGATGCCCAGGAAATTGTCGTCGGGTCGCGCCAGCGCGATCTTTTCGGTGGTTTCGCCCATGCCAAAGCCAATCTCCAGCACCGTGGGCGCCGTGCGTCCGAACACTTGGCCGAAGTCCAGGAGGGCGGGCTGGTAGGGAAGAGCCCATTTGGGCAAAAGGCGTTCCAGGGCTTCTTGCTGCCCAGGGGTGATGTGGCTGCGCCGATGCACGAAGCTGCGGATATGGCCGGCGCCTGGATGCGGCGCGGCAGCCCGTTCGGTTTCCATGCTGGCCGTGATGTCGGGAATCTTGGGAAGGGGTGTGTCGCTCATGGACGGATTATAAGATAGCCGCCCGGGAGGCCCTTGAGCGGACCAGGGGCTTACGCTGCTATAATTTCACCCGCAGTAACGCAAGGGCAACCGCAAAAGCCGCAACGGCCGCGTGTTTCCAGCTTATGCGGGTGTAGTTTAATGGTAAAACTGAAGCTTCCCAAGCTTCCGTCGTGGGTTCGATTCCCATCACCCGCTCCATCAGTCGGCGGATTTCTGCGGAAATGGGGGAGTCACCTCCCCCTTGTCGGGCGTCTATCAGACGCGATGATTAGCAGTGTGGCTAGTTCTGCTGCTTCAGCCCGAGGAGCCACTTGCTTTTAAATCTGGGTGGCACGATTGGCCCATACTTGTTTGGAGCGGTGCCGCGGCGAGGGTATTATCAGCAAGTGTCAACCGTCCCCAACATCACCTATCTCGCGTCCGAGCTCTTGCCTTACCTGGCGGAAGTGTTGCCGGAAATTGCGACTGACCTCGCCTCCAAAGGTATTGAGGTCACTGCTACCGCTACAGCACGAAGTTTGAGCTCATTGGGCGTGTCTTTATCTCGGCGCTTTCGCCGAGTTCGGGCCTCGTCGAAAGCGCATGCATCGTTTGAGAGGAACTGGCAGGAGGCGACGACGCCGTCGCAGCGTGAAAAGGCCATCCGTACCTTGTTGAGCGAGGAACCGGGGTTTGCGGCGTCCCTGGATATGCTCTTGCTACGTCGCGATTTTGTCACCGCGACGGCTTCTTACTGCAATCGGTTTCCAGCGCTGGATCAAGATCGGGTTTTGTCGAACGATTACGTGCCAGTTTCGATTCGACCCTTGGCGGATACGACGTTCATCACCCCTGCTTTTGCGCAGCCCGACATCGCAGCGGAAGGTAATCACATTATTCAGGGCGATGGAGGCAGCGGGAAATCGACCTTCTTGCGATATCTGGCCTGGACGGCAGCCCAGGCACTGCTTCAGGACAGACACGAAGTCGCCTTTGACGACCTACGGCTTCCCTGTTGGATTAGAGCGGCAGACCTAGTGGATTCGGGAGATGTCGCGACCGCGCTTCACCGCGCCGTGACTTCAAGTCTTGGCGGAAGACTGCGCCGGCCTTTACCCTCTGATTTTTTCGTTGCAAATGCCGTGAATGGCCATCGGAACTGGCTCATATTCGTCGATGGCCTTGATGAGGTCGAAAGTCCCCAACGTCGAGATGTATGGGACGCCATTCGCCTTCATGCTGAACAGGACGGTGGTTTCCGATTCATTGTCGCCACGAGACCTGAAGCAGTTGTTTCAATTCCGACTAGTAGTGTGTTTTCCCGCTGGACAGTTGAACCGATCAATACTGCTGGACAGGCAGGTTTTGCGGCAAGCTATATTGTGGACTTGTCCCTTCGCGACAAGTTTGTGAGGCTTCTTACCTTACGAGAATACCGGTTTATCGGGGGAGTTCCGCTGTTTCTCGCCATGTCTGCCCAGCTTTTCGCCAAAACCGGTGAACTGCACGAGCGAAAAATCGATCTGTATGAACACTATGCCGCTAACGCGCTTGAGAAAGCAACTGGGGCCGATGCCGGTAAGATGGCTTTCTTAAGTGAGCTATTGCGTATCATTGCGGAAAATGGTATCTCGGCTGCGGATTTGGTTCGTCATCACAAGTCGCTTGTTCAAGCACTTACAGGCAGTTTCTCTGCCTTAGGTGCGGAAGATGCTCTTAGCGGGTTGCTCGACCGTACAGCGTTGGTTCGCTGCAGCAGCGACAAGTACACTTTCTCGCACGATCTGCTCCGCTCCTACTATCGTGCGCTGGATCTCGCCAGACGGTACAGTCCCGGTTCTGGAACCTTGAAAGAAGTCGAGCCTTTTCGTGAGGGGTGGCCAGTGATGGAGCAGCTTTTGCTCCGCTGGGACCTCGATGACCAGAATGTGGAACCCGTCTTGCGGTCCCTCCTCGAATATGGTGAGGAAGGGCTCCAATGTGCCGCTCACGTAATAGCCGCAGCGCGACGCCAGGGGCATAGTAAGGTTGCCGTTAGTGTTGCTGAGCGTTTCATAACGGAGGCGAAGGATTCCGAACCTACCATTCTGGCTCATCGCATTCTTGCGATGCTCGCCGAGGCAAGCGTTGATGTCCGGGATCTACTGATTGAAGAACTGGATTCCGCCGCTATCATATCCGACACTTTCATCGCGGAATGCCTGCTCGACACGGAGGAATTCGACGTAGCTCTGGATCACCTTCTCTGGGTAGCAGGCAGACATGATGGCTATCCGCCAGATAGAGTGGCTGCGGCTGAGCTTTTGCTGAAACACGACTATCGCGAGGAAGCACTCGAAGCGCTGCGCGATGTGGCGGAGAACGGTGAGGAAGATTGGACGATGATCGACGCTGCATCCATTCTTTATGAGCAGGAACGGACGCCGGAGAATCGGCAGCTCCTTGCCGATCTTTGCGCGATCGATGAGAATATCGATCCTGATCGGATATTTTCCAGCACGCTGGCGCGATTGATGGGGATTAGGGAAGCCGAACTTGCGATACCTTATCTGAAGGCTGCAGCCCAACTGCCGGATGAGGTCAATGCCCTCAAGCTCGGCAATGCGATCGAGGCTGCCCGACTGATAGCGATTCATCAGGATCAGTTGACGGGCAAGAAGGCTTTGGAGCAAATGCTCACGTCTTGCGAGAGGATGCGCGAAAAAGCTGAAATAGCCCGTGCACTCGCCGATCTTGGTTTCGGTCAAGAAGCGCGATCAGCGCTTTGTTCTAGCCTCGATGCAAATGAGCTAGAGATCGACTGGTTCACTATTGAGCAGCTAGTTCGTCTCGACATGGCGGACGAAGCCTGTTCTACCGTGGAGGCGGTAGTTGCTCATCTGCTCGACGGACATCATGGTGTTTACGAGGCCGTCAACCTGATTGAGCATGCGCTGCCGCTTCTCGATGGGAAGGCAATGTCCGCCTTCGTTCTCTCCCGAGCTCGGTCGTTGAGGGAGCCGATGCTAGCAAGAAGCGTGGCGTTGCTCGGCGCGCCAGAGGACGCTCGTTCACTACTTTCGGATTTTCTGATAGATAATGATATCGATCTGCGTATCAGGGCTGCGGGCGTGTTATGTGAGCTAGGAGATGCTCGGCTCGGCCAGAGCGAACTGCGTGTCATCGTTCGCAATAGCGACATCGCAGTTCGTAATCGCATGTGGGCTGCGGAAAAATTGAAGAGCGTTGGCCTTTTGCGGCATGCCGCCTTTGCCTTTGCCCGTATTGCACGAGATGACTGCGTTGAGGTTTTCCATCGCACGCGTGCAGCCATCGCGTTTGACGAACTGGAGCATGAGCGAAACTATATTGTTTGGGATCCGCTCATGGCTCTTCTGGAGGATCGTGCGCAGCTCGTGGCTGATCGTGTGGAGGCCGCTCAAGCCCTGTTCCGTATAGATGGCGAGGACGGCTATGATGACCTCGTCTATCCCGAATTGTTTGCCATGTTGGCCGATGACGAGCTTTCGGAGCGAGATGTCCTGCGCGTCGGGGCCTCGCTTGGCGCGCGAGGTTGGAAGCTGGATGAGATGCCGCGGGTACATCGGGCGTTAGAGTCCAACGAGATAAGCTTGTCGGCTAGGATTAAGGCGCTTCAGACCATTGGCAGATATGGTAGAAACCAGGAGGTAGTACAGCCTTTGATCCGGATCGCCGCGCATCCTGCTACGTCTGTGGAGCTCGCGCTTAAGGCAGTCAAAGCTACTGGGAACTCTGACGGCAATAGCAAGGCGCAGGTGCTCCTTGGCCAAATCTCCCGGGATGCCGGGGTTCCTCCTGCATGGCGGCTTAAAGCTGCCAAAGAGCAGCGAGCTGATCTCCGATCAGGCTCTTTGCTTTTTTTGGCGCAAGATGATTCGATCGATATCGCTAATCGCGTCGAGGCATTAGAGACGCTTGCAACAGGTGCGTCGGTAGAGTGGGAAGTTCTGTTCAATGACATAGCAAATTCTACCGAACTTACCTTCTGGGATCGTCGGAAAATTGCGGAAGCTGCAGATAGGCTGAAGATGCCAGCGCTGACAAAATCGGTGATTCAATCCATCAAGGATGACCGACCACTATCGATCTGGGAAATGGTTGAATTGGCCAAGCTCTGTCGCGAGCTAGGTGACGGAGCCGGAGCGGAACAGGTCTTGCATGAGCTGCTCTCCTTGCCGTTGGTTGTCCTGATTAGTAGCGAAGATACGGAAACGGTGATCGAAGGAATCGAGCTCGCGGCATACCTGGATCGGGAGCTTGCTGCAAGCAGGCTCGAGCAGATATTGCTGTCGGAGGAAATAGGGTGGTGGTCAATCGCCGATGTTCTGGAAACCTACGCTAGATTGGTCGGTCGAGGCCGGGCACTGATCACCGCCGTGCCGATCATCGAGGAATTGAGTGCCGGTCTTCGAGATTCGGTTGACGAGGAGTATTCGGGATGGCCAGGGTACGCAGCACAGCTTCTGAAGCGCGGGTTCTATAGTGATTATGGCTCGCTGCTCGCCTTCGCGGAAAATGAAGGAAACAGACTAAGCGAGCGTGTAAAGGCCTGTGCGCTTGTCATAAGCTATGCTGATGCCGCTTCGCCTTTCCATAATGTTGCACAGGGCGTGCTAAGTCGACTGCTTTGCGGCGAGTTATCTGCTAAAGAGCAAATTGAGGTTGCTCAGGAACTGCATCGCGCTGGCTGTTATCCAGATATGAATGCATGGCTGGATCAGTGCCTCTCCAACCCACCCGAAGACCCCAAGGATCGCCGTACTCTTGCCGGTTTCCTTCACGATCTTGGCCGCACGAACGAAGCGAGAATACTCGCTGAGAGCATGGACGCTTCCGAACTGATCAAAGGGTCTCTGTTTCCGATAGACGAGGCTCTTGTGAAAAGCGTGCTCGAAGATGAGGTCAGGGACGACATAATCTTCGAACAATTACTCAGCAATGATGATCCGGTGGATCAGGTTTGGCGTGCAAGGGAATATGTCGAAGAGCATGGGGATCTCCGTGCGCTCAAGCTCATTCTAAATGCAGCTGAAGGAGCCGGCGACGATTCTTATTGCCAGTTGGACGCGATAGAATGCCTGGACCAGCTTGGTTTTCGCAAGATATCCAGGGTTCTGTTCGCCGCCATGCCTAAGGTTGGAATCGAGCCTTATTGGTTTGGGGCTCAGCTACTTCGTTTTGGGAGAAAAGCAGAAGCTGCGCCATTTTATATTGAGTCAAGCCGTGCGGGGATAGAATATAACGAGAATCTCGTTTGGAGCGGCCTGGCAGACTTGGGGCTGGTAACCGAACTGATGGAATCTCGATCCGGGCTGTAGCCAATACAGATGCGTGGCTATGTACCAATATCATTTCCCACCATCGTGCTTGCTGTCATTTAGGCAAGTTTCAAGACCGGCCTACGATTAAGCGAAACTCCACATGGGCCGAGAAAGCACCCGCTGTCAGATTAATGTCTGCGCTTGCGATGCCAGTTCTGTGTGCCGCGTCCTGCCATCCATCAACCACAGTTGCAACTTCTTCCACCACCTGTCGAGCACGGTCGACACCAAGCCCGTAGAACGCAGCCGTGCTGAGAACCGTCGTCAGGCTTGGCCGATTATCGATATCGTCGATATTCAAGATATGCTCTGCATGACTTCCAGGGCGTTGTCCTGCCTGGTCATACAGACCCCTCGCGATTCTGAGTCGATAAAGAGGTGGCTTTTCGGCGCCTGGCATCTGGTGACGGCTCCAGCGCCAAGTCCTGCAGCTTGCGCCCGATCCGGTCGTCGGCTGCCAACAGATTGAGATCGCCTTCAAGGCCCAGCACGGCCAGCACTCGAATATAGGCTCCCAAGGTAGCGCCTGGGTCGCCGGCCTCGACTTTGTATACGGTGGTTCTGGACACGCCTGCGCGTTGCGCCACCACCGCGTTGCTCAGCTTGCGTCTCTTGCGAGCAAGGCGCAGCCGTTCACCCAGCTCGGAGAGCAGGCGCTGCTCTTGTGGAAAGACGGTAGGGGGCTTACGGGGCATGTTCGCTATTAAAGTCAAAAAATATAATTTTTGTCCATAATAGCAAAAATATAGGCGTGTGGCTAGAACTTGCCAATGAGCGCGAAACTGGTACAAAATGTGGCCTATCCCTGCTCTACGAGCGGGGATTAATTCTTATAAATCAAGTATGCAAGACGATCTTTTCGGAGATGAGCTTCTCCAGCCTCCGGCCAACTCCTCGAACCATGCGGCCTCTCGTGCGGATCCGGAGTTTTCTGTCTTCCGGAGCATGGCCAAGGTGCTTCCCGCTCCTGCGGCGCAGGAATGGCGCGTGCTCGCGCGGCGGCTTCCGGCGCCGCTGCGTTTTGGCGTCTCTACCTGGTCATACCCGGGCTGGGAAGGGCTGGTCTGGGGCGGCGAATACGATTCGAGTACGCTGTCGAAGCATGGTCTTGGCGCCTACCATCAGCATCCGCTTTTGCGCACGGTTTGTGTGGATCGCACTTTCTGGCGCCCGTTGACGGCAAGCCAGTATGCCGCTTATGCGGGGCAGGTCGATGACGGCTTCCGTTTCGTCGTCAAATGTCCCGCCAGAATTACCGACGCCCAGGTGCGCGGTGAAGACGGCAGGGCGCGCGAGGCCAATCCGGTTTTCCTCGATCCGTCGCTGGCCGTCCAGGAATTTGTGCGGCCGGCGCTCGAAGGCCTGGGCGTCAAGCTCGGTGTTCTGGTGTTCCAACTGAGCCCTCTGCCTTTGGGGTGGCTGAGTCGCTCCGCATCGCTGTTTGAGAAACTGGACCGCATGCTGGCGGCTGTCCGGGAGGCTTTGTCCGAGCATGGCGCCGTGATCGTCGCGGTGGAAGTGCGGGACCCGGAACTACTGGGTCAGGCGCTGGTTGACACGCTCAAGGCGCATGGGGCCACTTTCTGTCTGGGTCTGCATGGCAAGATGCCGCCGATCGAAGAGCAACTGCCGATGCTGCGCGCGCTATGGCCGGGGCCGCTGGTCTGCCGGTGGAACCTGAACCGTATTTTCGGCGCGTATGGTTATGCCGACGCGCAGAAAAAGCACGACCCGTTCAATGCCATTCTCAGCGAAGACATTCCTACTCGCACGGTGCTGGCGCGTACGATCCGCGGGATCACGGGCGCGGGCCAGCCGGCCTACGTGACGGTCAGCAACGATGCCGAGGGTTGCGCACCGCTGTCCATTCAGAAACTCGCCCAGGCCGTTGCGGAGTAGGGCCTACGCTGTTGAGGTCTTCGTCATCGCCAGCCGAGCGCTGGGGCCACGTGGGTCAGGATTGCCTCGATCACATGCGCGTTGTAGTCCACGCCGAGTTGGTTCGGCACGGTCAGCAGAAGTGTGTCGGCTTCGGCGATGGCCTCGTCCTTCTTCAACTGCTCGATGAGTTTGTCCGGTTCGGCGGCGTAGCTGCGGCCGAACACCGCCCGTGTCTTGTCGTCGATGAAGCCGACTTGGTCGGTGTTTTCTTCCGAGCGGCCAAAGTAGGCCCGGTCCCGGTCGTCCATCAGCGCGAAAATACTGCGGCTGACCGAGACCCGCGGCTCCCGCGCGTGGCCGGCCTCTTTCCAGGCGGCCTTGTATGCCCGGATTTGCGCCGCTTGCTGGACGTGGAACGCTTCGCCGGTTTCATCATTTTTCAGGGTCGAGCTTTGCAGGTTCATGCCCAGCTTCGCCGCCCAGACAGCCGTTGCGTTGGAGGCTGCCCCCCACCAGATTCTCTCACGCAACCCTTCCGACAGCGGTTCGAGACGCAAGAGGCCTGGCGGGTTGGGGAACATGGGGCGAGGGCTCGGCTGCGCAAAGCCTTCGCCTTGCAGCAGCTTGAGAAAGACTTCGGCGTGCTGGCGCCCCATGTCCGCGTCGGTTTGCCCTTCAGCGGGCTGGAACCCGAAATAGCGCCAGCCGTCGATCACCTGCTCCGGCGAACCCCGGCTGATTCCTAATTGGAGGCGTCCGCCCGCGATGAGATCGGCCGCGCTCGCATCCTCGATCATGTAGAGAGGGTTTTCGTAACGCATGTCGATCACCGCCGTGCCTATT
This sequence comes from uncultured Burkholderiaceae bacterium, assembly GCA_937871985.1. The sequence continues at coordinate 49,537 of CALMPB010000217.1, read as the reverse complement.
TCGATGCGTCGTGTTCTGGCGCCCACCGCGGCAAGCAGCGGAAACGGCGAAGAGAGCTGGCGCGCGAAGTGATGGACGCGAAAATACGCGCCATCCAGCCCGAGTTCTTCAGCGGCTACGGCAAGATCTATGGATTGCAAGAGCGTGTCCGAGGCGGAGCGCGTTTGCGATTGAGGCGACGGTGTCCAGTGGCCGAAGGAAAGAAACCCGATTTTCTTCATGGTAGCGCAACCCTTGGAGGTTTGAGGCAGTGACTGAGTCTAATTCAATCAGCGGGTTGGGCGCTAGATACCATTCCCATCACCCGCTTTGCCGCGTCGGCGGATGAACGCTCATTAAGCTTCTTGTCATCCATATGTCTTTCAGACACAATTATATTTCCATATGAAATAAGTATTACTTCGTGTATACAATGCCTCGCGCAGCCTGGGCAGGCCCATGCCGCAGAGGTTGCGTTGATGGTGTGTCATTTTCCTATATCCCTTATCAGAAAAAATTCCCCCACCCATGAAAAAAGTTGTTACCGCATTGGTAGTTCTCGCGTCGGCCTTGTCCCTTGTGGGATGTTCGGATGACGGAAGCTCGGGCAATAATGCCTCCACGGAAAGCACGGACGCATTCTATCGGCCCAAGAACCTGGCCATTCAAAAAGTCGCTGGCGCTTCGGAAAGCCTGCTGCGCATCCTCAGCGAGGACGACACGCTTACGAGTTGCCAAATCGGCGCTTCCGGCGATCTTTCCGCCTGCGAAAACCAGGAGCTGAACGGCGCCGACGTCGTGCACCAGATGGTGGTGAATGCGCGCACCGGCTCGATGTACTTTTTGCAGGACGATGCCGACTCCATACTCGTATGCAATGGCGCCGGCGGTCCGATTTCATCGTGTGCGCCCGCCACCGGCGGAGACACCTTCAAAGACCCGGAATTCCTGGCCCTGAATGCAGGCGGCACAATGGCCTATGTCGCCAACGAAGACAATACCGTGACCGTCTGCTCTATTGCCGGCGACGGCACCTTCAGCAGTTGCGTGCCCACCGATGCCAATGGAACGCTGGACACGCCGGTTTCGATAGGACTGGTATCGGGCGCCTACGGCACCCATGCGTATTTCCTGAACGGCGAAACCAAGTCCGAAGTAACCGCCTGCACGCTTGCGCCCAACGGCATGCCCAGCACCTGCCAGGCCCAGAACGACGGCACGTTCACGGCGCCCACCACGATCGCATTTTCCCCCGACGGCAAGTATGCCTATATCGGCAATCTCGACGACAGTGTGGCGATCTGCAGCATCGGAAACGATGCTTCGCTGTCGTCCTGCCATGCGATCGATGGCGACAGCGAGAAGCGCTTCGCCGGCATCCTGAAGATTGCCGCCGACACCGCCGGCGCCAATGTCTACGTTGCCAATGCCCGCAGCAGCACCATCACGCATTGCAAGCTGACGGGGGGCGGCGCCGACTTTGCCGATTGCACGCCCTACGGCATAGAGGGCTTCGCCGTCACCAGCGATTTCGTGTTGAGCGACAGCGCCGCATCCCCGGCCATGTTCATTACCAGCCTGTACAACGACAGCGTCTATGGCTGCGGCATCAAGGCGGACGGCAGTCTGGCCGATAACTGCATCGCCACCCGCTTTCTGGCGCAATAGCAACTCAATATGTATTCATCCCCCATGCATCCGACATTCCATAAAGCCCTGAACATGTTTCGACAATTCCTGATCGCCTGCCTCCTGCCGTTGTCGCTCTTTGCCACCGCGGCCCAGGCCGACGTGCTTTATTACAACATTGCTCATGCGGTCAATCATTCCAAGTACATCGATTGGGCCGTGAGCAATGGCGCCAATGGCATCGAGGCCGATCTGCGTTTTACCGATAATGGCGAGGTTCTCAAGTTCCAGCATGGCACGATATGCGAGTGCCAGTTCCCGACAGGGTGGTATGCATGGAACGAAACGGATATCTGCGTCCAGATGATGAAGGTCAGCCCCACTTACAAGCCCGATCCCGATTTTCCGAAAACGGAGACCGTCAAGTCGGGGAAGGATGCCTGCCTGGTCAATGAAACCGCGCGCGGTTTCATGAATACCCTTGCCACCAAATCCTCGATCGCCCTGTTCATCGTCGACAGCAAGGTCGGCGGCAGCGTGGCCGCAAGCCAGGCGGCGCGCGCCGCGGCGGGGCGCAATGTCATTGCCGCCTTGGTCAAGGATTTGTTTGGCAAAGGCTACAAAGGCAAGGTGATTGTCGGCGTCGACAAGGAAAAATTCCATGCCTACATCATGGCCGCGGCCCAGGCCGCGCGCTCGACGCCCTATGCGAACCGCATTTACTTCAGCATCGACGAAAACGGCAATAAGGAGGAATTTGCGCTCAGCGCCATCGAGCTGCTGAATGAATATGCACCGGGCAGGGTGGCATACGGCAACGGTATTTCGGCCAATTTTGACGGCAATTACGAGAAGGTATTCAAGACCGGCGTAGCGGCCGAAAAGCAGGGCCGGGTTCAGTTCAACTACATCTGGACGCTGGACAAACCCAACCCGATGAACACCTATCTTTCCCTGGGCGTGCGCGGCATCATGACCAACAGCCCGAAAACCCTGCAGGGCGCCTTGCAGCCATACCTGGCTGCGGATAAGGTTCCCGCCGGACGCATGGCCCGTCCCGAGGATCCTCTTTAAGGACGGCGAGCCGGCCGCCAGTGCACGGCATTTTGCATGGCGGCTAGCTAGCTTTCGACCTCGGCATCGAATACCGAATCGATCACTTCGGCCAGCTTTTCTATCAACAGCCTGGTCGAGGCCAGCATTTCGACGTGCTTGGGCCAGATGACGCCGATGGGCGCCGTGAGGATGGCAGCGGGCATTTTCAGCGGCAGGATTCTGATGCCGCTGACGCGCGAGTAGTGCTGGGCCAGGTGCTGCGAATAAAAGCTGATGGCGTTGGCATCGCGGATGAAGGTGTTGGACGCGGTCATCGAGCCCGATTCTATGGCGCCCGCGGGCAGCGGCATTTCAAAATAATCCATGATGGCGTCGACGTGCTCGCGAAAGATGGCGTCGGGCGGCGGGATGATCAGCGGGTAGGCGGCCAGATCCTGCACGGCGACTTTCTTCTTGGCGGCCAAGGGGTTTCGGGTTCCGCATACCGCGACGATGGCCTCGCCCGGATGCAGCGGCTGGAACTCAAGGCCCGTGTGCCGCGGCGCGCTTGGCAGGGTGCCCACGATGATGTCGATCTTGCCCTCCTGCAGCATGGGCAGGAGGCTGTCTGAATTCCCTTCCACCAGAACGACCGTCGTGGCGGGCGCCTCTTCCTTGAGGAGGATGACGCTGCGCGGCACCAGCGCGGGCGCCGCTACGGGCAGCATGCCGATGCGTATGCTTCCGGTGGTGCCGGCTTTCAGGTGCCGCAATTCGTCCCGTGTCGTATTGAGCTCGCGCAGCACCGAACGTGAAAACCGGATCAGGCACTCGCCGAAGGCGGTGGGGATGAGGCCCTTGGGGTCGCGCTCGAACAGCCTTACTTCCAGGCCGCGCTCGAGCTCGCTCAGCGATTTGGAGACGGCTGGCTGGGTGATGTTCAGATAATCCGCGACGCGGCCGACATGGCGCAGCTCGTCCAGGGCCACCAGCAGTTGGAAGTGACGCGGCCGCAGGTTGGCGCGTATGTACCAGTCTAATCGTGCCATGGCATTTTCCGGAGAGGGTGTGGGCTGTATTACGTGACGGTTATCGGGAGCGCGGCAATTTTCATTAGCCCGCTTTTTCCATGTCTGACATAGTAGCAGCAGGCGATTTGCCGCCGGCGGCAAATGGAAACTTTGGAAAAGGTAGTAGCGATGACTGTGGTCGACCAGGATAGGGTTCGCAATGTGCTGTTCATTATGTGCGACCAATTGCGTTGGGATTATCTATCTTGCTATGGGCATCGCGTACTTGATACGCCGAATATCGACGGCCTGGCGAAACGGGGCGTGCGCTTCGATGCGGCCTATGTGCAGTCCGCGTGCTGCGTGCCCTCGCGCATGTCGTATTACACGGGGCGCTACGTAAGCAGCCATGGGGCCACCTGGAACTACGTGCCGTTGTCGGTGGTGCAGAACACGCTGGGCGACTTCCTGAAGGGCGCTGGCTTGGAGGCGGTGCTGGCGGGCAAGACGCACGTCATCCCGGACAAGCTCGGCCTGCAGCGGTTTGGCCTGGACGCCGATAGCTCGCTGGGCCGCCATTACTTGCACGGCGGTTTTGCTGAAATGGACCGCTACGACGGTCACAGCAGACCGGGCAGTGAAAGCGGGTACGCGGACTATCTGCGCAAGCAGGGCTACGACAGCGCGGACCCTTGGACGGATTACGCCATAGGCGCCCTGGACCAGGACGGGCAGGCCGTCAGCGGATGGCTGCTGCGCAATGCCCATTTTCCGGCGCGCGTCGACCGCAGGCATTCCGAGACGGCCTATATGACGGATCGCGCCCTGGAGTACATCCGCGCGAAAGGCGAGCAGCCCTGGGTGCTGCACTTGTCGTACATCAAGCCGCATTGGCCTTTGATGGCGCCCAAGCCCTATCACGATATGTATCGCGATGCCGATACCGGCCCCATCATTTCACCCGCGGCTGAAACCGCTGCGCCGCATCCTGTGCTGCGGGCGTACCGCGAAGCCCACGAGGATTGCATCAGCTACGGCAAGGAAGAGGTCGTGCGGCACGTGCGCCCGACCTACATGGGGTTGATCAAGGAAGTCGACGATCATATCGGCCGGTTGATGAACGAGCTCGAGGCCCTGGGCCGCCTGGACGATACGCTGATTGTTTTTTGCGCCGATCACGGCGATCAACTGGGCGATCACGGCTTGGGCGAAAAAGAGCTGTTCTACGAACAGGCGGTTCGCGTGCCTTTGATCGTGGTCGACCCGAGGAAGTCGGCGGACGCCACGCGGGGCACGGCGGAAAGCCGCTTCGTTGAAAGCGTCGATGTGTTGCCCACCATGCTGGATGCGCTGGGCCTGCCGCTTCCCGACCACTTGCTGGAGGGGCGCTCGTTGCGGCCGATCCTGCAGGGCGAGCAGGTCGACGATTGGCGCGATTGCGTGTTCAGCGAACTGGACTACGCCTTTCGCGACGCGCGTGTCCTGCTGAACCGCAAGCCCGACGAATGCTATGCCTGGATGGTGCGCGACTCGCGCTGGAAATACATCCACTATCAGGGCTTTCGCCCGCAGCTTTTCGACATGCGCAACGACCCCCAGGAAATCCACGACCTGGGCGAAAACCCGAAACATGAGGCTGTGCGTAGGTTGATGAAAGACCGGCTTGCCGACTGGCTGCTGGAACGTAAACGCCGCACCACCATCGACAACGCCACCGTCGAACAAACGACCGAAGGCTGGAAAAACCTGGGCTTCATGAAAATCGGGGTCTGGTAGGGCGCTAGCGGCCATGTCGCGTCGGTGGCGCGCATCAGCACCCCGCCTGGGTCACCCGTCAGGACGTCATGCAAGGCCCGTAACGTGTCTCCACGATCGGGGATTTTCGCTACGAGGTTTTATCGATAAAAATGTTGACTGCCCGCCAATCCCGGTTTAGGATCGAGTCTATTATTATCGATAAAATAATATTACATCGGTAATTTAATCCTAAAAAAATCGACATGGCGAACTGCCTTGTGCGCGTTATAGGCAAGTTGCTCTTCATTCGACTGCTGCATGGTGCAGTGCGATTGAAGGGCGGCAGTACTAGAGGAAATGCCATGCCCGCTACAAATACCTCAAGCCTTGGCCCTCGCATCGACATCCAGCGGCTCTGGCGCGACCTTCAAGAAATGGGGAATATTGGCGCGACGCCAACTGGCGGAGTTTGCCGGTTGGCGCTGACCCAAGAGGACAAGCTTGCGCGCGATCATTTCATCGAATCCTGCCGCCAAGCCGGCTACGCCATCCGCATCGACGCTCTTGGAAATATCTATGCGCGGCGCGCCGGCGCCGACAATACGTTGTCTCCGGTCGTCACAGGAAGCCATCTCGATTCGCAACCTGTGGCGGGGAAGTACGATGGCCCTTATGGCGTATTGGCCGGTTTGGAAGTATTACGCACCATGGATCAGCATGGCATTGAAACGCGCCGTCCGGTGGAGGTCGTGGTATGGACAAACGAAGAAGGAGCCCGTTTTCGTCCGACGTCTCTCTCGTCTTCCGTCGTGGCAGGCGTCATGCCGCTGCAGGCAGCCCTCGATACGGTCGACGACAAGGGAATCCGATTTGGCGATGCTCTGGAGGCGATCGGATATGCGGGATCGATCGATCCGGTCGGGCCTCCCATGCATTGCTACATCGAAGCCCATATTGAACAAGGCCCCGTGCTCGAGAGGGGGCGCGCTGAAATCGGGGTGGTCAACGGTATCGTAGGGATTGAAGCCTACGAAGTCGAATTAACCGGCCAGGCGGCTCATACGGGCACCACACCCATCGATTCGCGCCGCGACGCCCTGCTTGGCGCGGCTCGAATCATTACGGGCGTGCGCCAGTTGGCAATGCGCTACGAGCCGGTAGGGCGGGCATCGGTGGCATTCGCCCGCATTCGTCCTAATGCCCGCAGCGTCATCGCCGACAATGTATTATTGACGGCCGATTGCCGCAGCAGCGACGACGCCCAGCTCGACATCATGCGTACCGAGATGCTGAGCCTGTTTTCGGATGCGGCCAAAGCAGAACGACTGGATTTGAGCGTACGCCAATATTGGTCCGTTCCGCCGACCCATTTTTCATCCTCCTGCATCGATGCCGTGCGCACCGCCACTCAAAATCTGGGCTACACCTTTCAGGATATGTACAGCGGTGCGGCGCACGATGCAATGCATATTGCGCGCATTGCGCCCTCGGCCATGATTTTCATTCCGTGCAAGGACGGCATAAGCCACAACGAAGCGGAAAGCATTACCGTGGAACAGGCCCAGGCGGGCTGCAACGTTTTGCTTCATACGATCATGGCTGTTGCGAGCTGACTCGGCCCAAGGTGGTTCGGTAGGGCGCCATTGGCCTTGTCGCGTCGGCGGCGGTATAAAATACCGGATTTCCCACCCCATTTTTCGCTGGCTCCCCGGCATACAGGAAAGACCTTGTTCAGCACGCTCTCGGCCTATGCAGGCGACCCCATATTGTCTTTGCAATTGGCGTATCGCGACGATCCCCGGCCTGAAAAAATCAACCTCAGCATTGGCTTGTATTACGACGACGAAGGCAATATTCCTCGACTGGAATCCGTGCAGCGTGCGCAGAAAGTCGTCAATGCCTCGACCGCGCCCAGCGTCTACCTGCCCATGAGCGGCAGCCCGGCGTATTGCAAGGCCACGCAAGAGCTGGTCTTTGGCAAGGATTCCGAGGCGCTGCGTGACGGTCGCGTCGCCACCATCCAGACTTTGGGAGGCTCGGGCGCGCTCAAGGTGGGCAGCGACGTGCTGAAAAAATTCTTTCCGAATTCGGTGGCGCGCATCAGCAATCCAACCTGGGACAACCACCGGGCCATCCTGGAGGGCGCGGGCTTTGCCGTCGAGGCGTATCCGTATTTCAATCCATCCACCCAAAGGCTGGATTTCGAGGCCATGGCCGCCTACCTGGAAACGCAGGCCGAGCAAACCATTGTCGTGCTGCACCCGTGCTGCCACAACCCCACCGGCGCCGATCTCAATAGCGCGCAGTGGGACGAAGTCGTGCGCATCGTCGCCCGGCGCAAGCTGCTGCCCTTCCTCGACATGGCCTACCAGGGGCTGGGCGAAGGCCTGGAGCGCGATGCGTATCTGGTGCGGGCGCTGGTCAAGGCCGACCTGCCGTTCCTGGTAGCCAATTCGTATTCCAAGATTTTCTCGATTTACGGCGAACGCTGCGGCGGCCTGAGCATGTTCTGCGCGAACGCGGACGAAGCCGCGCGTGCGCTGGGGCAGTTGCAGCAAGCGGTTCGGCGCAATTATTCCAGCCCTCCGGCCTATGGCGGGCATGTGGTGGAAACGGTGCTGCTCGATCCCGAGCTGCGCGCGCTGTGGGAGTCCGAGGTCGACGTCATGCGCGAACGCATCCACGAGATGCGGCTCGAGCTGCATCGCGGGCTGGTGAGGGTGCACCCAGCCTACGACTGGGATTTCCTGCTGGCCCAGCGCGGGATGTTCAGCTATGCGCCCGCGCTGGCGCCCCATATGCAGGAGCTTATTGAAAAATACGGCGTTTACATTATTGAGTCGGGGCGTATTTGCGTGGCGGGGCTCAACACCCGCAATGTCGAGCGGACCGCCCAGGCGTTTGCCTCGGTGTTGAAGTAACGCCTATTTTGCCGTGGGCATGGCGAACTCGGCGCCTTTGGAAGTGCTTTCGGGCCAGCGCTGCATGATGCTTTTTTGCTTGGTGTAGAAGCGCACGCCTTCCTCGCCGTAGGCGTGCATGTCGCCGAACAGCGATTTTTGCCAGCCGCCGAAGCCGTGCCAGGCCATGGGTACGGGAATGGGCACGTTGATGCCGACCATGCCTACCTGGATGCGGCGGCCGAACTCGCGCGCGATGTGGCCGTCGCGGGTATAGCACGAGACGCCGTTGCCGAATTCATGCGCGTTGATGAGATCGACGGCGGTGGCGAAATCGTTGACCCGCACGCAGGCCAGCACCGGCCCGAAGATTTCTTCTTTATAGATGCGCATTTGCGGGGTGACGCGATCGAACAGCGTGCCGCCGGTGAAAAAGCCGGTTTCGTGGCTAGGCACCTTCAGGCCGCGGCCGTCGACGACCAGCTCGGCGCCTTCTTCCTTGCCCAGCTCAATATAGCTTTCGACGCGCTCCAGCGATTGGCGGCTTACGAGCGGGCCCATTTCGGCGTCGCTTTCCATGCCGTTTTTGACGACCAGGTTTTTTGCCCGTTGGGCGAGCATGGGCACGATCTTGTCGCCGACGTCGCCCACCAGGACGGCCACTGAAATGGCCATGCAGCGTTCCCCGGCCGAGCCGTAGGCGGCGCCTGTGAGGGCGTCGACGGCTTGCTCGAGATCGGCGTCGGGCATGACGACCAGATGGTTCTTGGCGCCGCCCAGGGCCTGCACCCGTTTGCCGAAGTGGGCGGCCTGCTCGTAGATATAGTGGGCGATGGGTGTCGAGCCCACGAAGCTGACGGCTTTGACGTCAGGATGGGCCAGCAAGGCGTCGACGGCAACCTTGTCACCCTGCACGACGCTGAAAACGCCGTCCGGCAGCCCCGCCTGCTTGAGCAGATCCGCCATGTAAAGCGCTGCCGAAGGGTCGCGCTCGCTGGGCTTGAGCACAAAGCAGTTGCCGGCGGCGATGGCGACGGGAAACATCCAGCAAGGCACCATGCAGGGGAAATTGAAGGGCGTGATGCCCGCCACCACGCCCAGCGGCTGGCGCAGGCTCCAGTTGTCGATGCCGGTGGAAACCTGGTCGGTGTAGTCGCCCTTGAGCAGTTGCGGAATGCCGCAAGCGAATTCGATGACGTCGATGCCGCGCGACACTTCGCCCTGGGCATCGCTGAACACTTTGCCGTGTTCGGCGGTAATGATGGCCGCCAGCGTGTCGCGGTGCTGGTTCATGAGTTCGAGGAACTTGAACAGGACGCGCGCGCGCCGGATGGGTGGGGTGTCGGCCCAGGCCGCAAAAGCTTGCTTGGCGCCGGCCACCGCCGCATCGATGTCGCCGGGCTCGGCCAGCAGAACCTGCCTGGCCACGCTGCCCAGCGCGGGATTGTAGACATCCTGGCGCCGGACGGATTTGCCGGAGCTGCGTTGTCCGTCGATGAAATGCTCTACGTCGCTGCGGTCGGTATAGGCTTGCATGGAACTTTCCTGTGGGGATTCGATGAGTATCGGTATGTAGTTTAAGTCGGCGTATACGCGTTCAAAATATTGCTTAGTTTAAGGACGCACGTGTCTTTTGAATAGCCATGCCGGCGATTGGGCAAACTGGAGGGGCAAAGCCGGGCTTCACACGCGCAGCGGCTTTTCGCGGTTCTTGACCTGGGGGTTGACCAAGTCGATAGGTTGGCCCGAGGCGTAGCGGACGATGGTGTCGAAGGCGGCGCCGTAGTAGGCCTCGTAGTTGTCTTTTTCGACGAAGCCGATGTGAGGCGTGCACAAGGCGTTGGCGAGCTTGAGCAGGGGGTGCCGGGCGCCCAGCACGGGCTCGGATTCGTAGACATCCACCGCCGCGAAACCGGGGCGCCCCTGGCACAGGGCGCGCTCCAGGGCATCGGGCTGGATGAGTTCGGCGCGGCTGGTATTGACCAGCAGGGCGGTGGGCGGCATGTGAACGAGGTCGGATAGGGCGATGAGCCCCCGGGTTTCCGGCGTAAGGCGAAGATGCAGGGTTACGATGTCGCTGCCGGCTAAAAACTCTTCCTGGGAGGGCGCAACGGCGAATCCGTCCGCGCGGGCGCGGCTGGCGGAGCCTTCGCGGCCCCATATCCAGACGTCCATGCCGAAGGCCTTGCCGTAGGCGGCGACCTGCCGCCCGATGCGGCCGTAACCCCAGACACCGAGGCGCTGGCCCCGCAGTTGCTGGCCCAGATGGCCTTGCCACAGGCCGTCGTGGAGCCGGTTGGCTTCGGCGACCAGATGGCGTCGGCTGGCGAGTATTAGTGCCCAGGTCAGTTCGGCCGCCGCCGCGCCGCTGCCTTGTCCATCGGCGACGGCGATGCCGTGCTCGGTACAGGCTTCGAGGTCGACGTGCCCGCCGATCTTGCCGGTCTGGCAGATGAGGCGCAGCCTGGGCAGGCGCTTGATCAGGTCGGCCGAGACGATGGTGCGTTCCCGGGTAAGCACCAGGGCTTCGGCGGTGCCGAACCGCGCGGCCAGGTCGGTCAGGTCTTTGGTGCTGTCGTTGAAGACTTGCACACTGTGCCCCGCCAGTTTGTCGAAGCAGTGCAAGTGTCGAACACAGTCCTGATAGTCATCGGCGATGGTGATGTTCATAAACGATGCGCAAAATGCGTTACGGGTATCGGGCCGAGTCTGGCGAAGCCGCGGGAGCGAATGTATTGGTAATTTCCCCAGTTTCATTAAATTGACCGCAATCCAGTGTTATCTTACGGCTAGTGTCATAGCGTTACAACAGGCCGAGCCCGGCCTGCGGGCCGGCTCATTACTTTACGAATACTAATAATTCAGTGAGGTTTTTGATGTTGGTCAAACCGCGTACCCCGACTGCATTCCGCCCCCTTACAAGCTCCGTGCAGCAGCTCATCAATAACGAAAGGGCGAAGCAGGCCTCCTCCAAACGAATCATCAGCATGGGTGGAGTCGGCAACGAACGCTACGACCGCAGGCGCGCCAAATAAGCGGAGTTCCCGGGGCGGTTTTCCAAGAGCAAGGGTAAAATGGCCGTTTTGTCCAACTCGCCGAAGTCCCCGTTGTTTGTGGCTGTTTTGCCGCATCGATGTCGCCGTCTTCGGGCTATTGATATCGTCATGGCTGATTTCCTGGTTGCCGCGCTGTACAAGTTCGTTCATCTACCCGATTACAAGGCGCTGCAGGCGCCGTTGTTCGAGTTTTGCGAAAGCAACGAGGTCAAGGGCACCCTGCTGCTGGCCGAAGAGGGCATCAATGGCACCATAGCCGGCCTCGAAGCCGGCATCCGGGCTGTGCTGGCTTATTTGCGCAACGACCCGCGCATGGCTTCGCTGACGCACAAAGAATCGCGGGCGGGCAAAATGCCGTTCTATCGGCTCAAGGTCAAGCTCAAGCGTGAAATCGTCACCATGGGCGTGCCCAATGTGCAGGCCGGCACCATGGCCGGCACCTACGTCAAGCCGGATCAATGGAACACTCTCATCGACGACCCGGATGTCGTGGTGGTCGACGTGCGCAACGACTACGAAGTTTCCATCGGCTCGTTCGCGTCGGCGGTCAACCCGCATACCGCCAGTTTTACCGAGTTTCCGCAATGGGTGCGAACCCAAACCGAAAGCGGCGTGCTGAACAAGAAGTCCCGCGTGGCCATGTTCTGCACCGGCGGCATTCGCTGCGAAAAATCCACCGCCTACCTGCGCTCGCAGGGTTTCGAAGAGGTTTATCATCTTGAAGGCGGCATTCTCAAATACCTGGAAACCGTGCCGCCCGAGCAAAGCCGCTGGGAAGGCGAGTGCTTTGTCTTCGACGAGCGGGTTTCGGTGGTGCATGGGCTGGAGGAAGGGCATTACGAACTTTGCCGGGCATGCCGCCAGCCGCTCGGCGCCGCCGACAAGGCTTCGCAGCATTTCGTCGAAGGCGTAAGCTGCCCGCATTGCCACGGCACGCACACACCCGAGCAGGTGCAGCGATTCCGCGAGCGCCAAAGGCAGGTGGAACTGGCCCGTCAGCGCCGCCAGCGCCACATCGGCGTGCGCATGGAGAAAAAGCCCGCCGGCGCGGCGGCCGAATCCGGCGACCAGGGCGCGGCCGGATAGCGGCCTCCTGCCTATCGGCCGACGCTCGATACCGCCCGCGGCGATCCGAACGCGATTAGGCAGCGGAAATGCCGAATGAACATTCGGGCTGGCATGTGGCGGCCCGCGTTTGGCCGGGCGGCGGACTTGAACGAATTCTTTCGAAGGACGGATCATGATAGCGACAGCGTTGACGGATATGTTTGGTCTGGATCACCCCATTGTGCTGGGGCCCATGGGCGGCGTGGCGGGCGGCCGCCTGGCCGCGGCGGTGTCCAACGCCGGAGGCCTGGGCATGGTGGGCGGCGGCTATGGCGATCCGGACTGGCTCGATACCGAATTGGCCCTGGTCAAGGCGCAGACGAACCGTCCGTGGGGCGTGGGTCTCATCACCTGGTCCATCGGCGACGGCATACTCGAGCTTGCCCTGAGGGCCAAGCCGCATGCCGTCATGCTGTCGTTTGGCGATCCTTCGCCTTACGCATCGGCCATCAAAGCGGCGGGATGCAAGCTGATTTGCCAAGTGCAGGATGTGGCCGGCGCCGTCCAGGCGCGCAAGGCGGGCGCCGACATTATCGTTGCCCAGGGTACCGAAGGGGGCGGCCATGGCGGCGCGCGCGGCACGATGCCGTTGGTGCCGGCCGTGATCGACGCCTCGGGCACGGTTCCGGTCGTGGCGGCCGGAGGCATTGCCGATGGGAGAGGCCTGGCGGCGGCCCTGATGCTTGGCGCCCAGGGCGCTTTGCTTGGCACGCGGTTCTATGCCAGCCGTGAAGCGCTGGGGCACGACCAGGCCAAGCAGCGCATCGTCAACGCCGAAGGCGAGCAGACCCAGCGTACCCGCGTCTTCGATATCGTGCGCGGCTATGACTGGCCCAATGGTTACACCGGCCGCGCCTTGCACAACACGTTCATGAGCCGCTGGACGGGCAAGGAAGACGAGCTGGCCGAGCAGTCGGCCACGGTAAGCCCGGCATTCTGGGCGGCAGCCAGCGACGGCGATTACGAGACCGCCATGGTGTGGGCCGGCGAGGTCGTCGATCTTATTCACAAGGTGGAAAGCGCCGGCGACCTGGTCGCCGGCATCGGTGCGCAGGCCGAGGCGCAATTGCAGCGCGCCGGGCAGTTGTTGCGCGCGCCATGACGGCGCAGCCGCGCCCGGTTCTGTACTCGTTTCGCCGCTGTCCCTACGCCATGCGGGCACGCCTGGCCCTGGCCGCCAGCGGCCAGCAGTGCGAACTGCGCGAAGTGGTGCTGCGCAATAAACCGCAGGCTTTGCATCAGGCGTCGCCCAAAGCCACAGTGCCCGTGCTGGTGCTCGGCGATGGCCGGGTATTGGAGCAAAGCCTGGACATCATGCTGTGGGCCTTGGGCCGGAACGATCCGCGAGACTGGCTGACGCCGGATCGGCAGAACCTGGACGCCATGCTGGCGCTCGTGGCCGAATGCGATGGCGCCTTCAAGCACAACCTGGATCGCTATAAGTATCCGCAGCGCTATGCCGGCGCCGATAATGCCAGTCCGGAAGGCGCCATTGCCGCCGGCGATCATGCCCAGGCCGCCGCGCCGGCGCATCGCGCCGATGCCGCGCGCTGGCTCATGACACTGGAGCACATGCTGGAGCAAGATGCCTTTTTGTTCGGACGGCATGCGGCGCTGGCCGACATGGCCGTCGCGCCTTTCGTCAGGCAGTTCGCGCACGTCGACATCGACTGGTTCCAGGCCCAGCCCTGGCCGCGGCTGTCGGCGTGGCTTGCGGCGTGGATGGATTCCGACTTGTTCAGCCGCGTCATGAAAAAATACGCCCCCTGGATAGAAGGGGGCGATGGCGTGGTGTTTCCCGAAACCCTGCCGTTATGACCACACGCCGAAGCTCCGGCCCTTGGGCCGGAGTTCTTCACATGCCGGGAACGACGGTGGAGAAGCCCGCGTCCACGTGGGTGATTTCGCCGGTTACGCCGGCCGCCAGGTCGGACAGCAGGAAGGCGGCGACATTGCCCACGTCTTCGATGGTGACATTGCGGCGCAGCGGCGCGTGGGATTCCACGAACTTGAGGATGGAGCTGAAGTCCTTGATGCCGCTGGCGGCCAGTGTTTTGATGGGGCCCGCGGAAATGCCGTTGGCGCGGATGCCCATGGGGCCCAGCGAGGTGGCCAGGTAGCGCACGCTGGCTTCCAGCGAGGCCTTGGCCAGGCCCATGGTGTTGTAGTTGGGAACCACTTTTTCGGCGCCCAGGTAGGTAAGGGTAAGCACCGAGCTTTGGCGGCCCTTCAGCAAGGGCAGGGCGGCCTTGGTCAGGGCCGGGAAGCTGTAGGCCGAGATGTCGTGCGCAATGCGGAAGCCTTCGCGCGACAGGCCTTCGAGGAAGTCGCCGGCAATGGCTTCGCGCGGCGCGAAGCCGATGGAGTGCACCAGTCCGTCCAGGCCGTCCCAGTGCGATTGCAGTTCGGCGATGGCGGCGTCGATTTGCGTGTCTTCAGCGACATCGCAAGGCAGGACGATGGTGCTGCCCAGTTCGGCGGCGAATTCGGTGACGCGTTCTTTGAAGCGCTCGCCCACATAGGTGAGCGCCAGTTCGGCGCCTTGCTGGCGGCAGGCCTGGGCGATGCCGTAGGCAATGGAGCGGTTGGACAGCACGCCGGTAACCAGGATGCGCTTGCCGTTTAAGAAACCCATTTTGTAATCCTGTTGTAGTGGTTGCGGACTGGTCTTGGACTAGCCGCGAATATTGGTGCCCGGCACGCGCAATTGCTTGCCACGGGACAGGCCGTTGCTTTTAAGATTGTTCAGTTTGCGCAGTTCGTCGACCGAGGTGTGGTAGCGCTTGGCCAGCGAGTACAGCGTGTCGCCCGACTGGACGGTATGCGTGCGGACATTGACCTTGCGTTGGACGACGATGTCTCTGCCGCGCCGCTGCACCGATGCCTTCTTGATGGAGGGCTTGCCGGCCACGGCATTGTCGTTGGAGGGGTATTCCAGCGATGCCAGTTGGATGCCGCCGCCATTTTCCAGGTTCGGAACCAGCAGGGTTTGCGCGACAGCCTTGGTTTTCTTGCTGCTGAGACCATTGATTTTTCTAAGATTCTCCAGGCTTATGCCGTATTTTTTGGCAATGGCCGCATACGATTCGCCCTGCCGCGCATGGTAGGCCTGCCACGAACTGAGCTTGCCCTGGTAGGCCTCGAGGTTGGCCTTGAAAATATCGGCCCGGTCGGTGGGCAGCAGCAGCGTGGGCTCGTGTTCGCCCAGGATGACGGGTCGGTTGAACGAGGCGTTGAGCGCCTTGAAGTCTTCCACCGACATTTCGGCCAGTTGGGCGGCCACGGCGACGTCGATGGATTGTGTTCTTTTGATGGTGGTGAAATAAGGGGTGTTGCTGACGCTGGGAAGGGTGATGCCGTATTTTTTGGGATTGGCGACGATGTTTTTTATGGCCTGCAACTTGGGCACGTAGTTGCGGGTTTCGTCGGGCATGCTGATGGAGGCGTAGTCGGTGGGCAGCCCCGCATCGGCATTTTTGTCGAGGGCGCGCTTGACCGCGCCTTCGCCCCAGTTATAAGAGGCCAGCGCCAGATACCAATCGCCCTGGAAATCGTACAGATAGCTCAGGTAGTCCAGGGCGGCATGGGTGGAGGCGATGGGGTCGCGGCGCTGGTCGCGCCACGAGTCCTGCTGCAGGTTGTAATGCAGGCCGGTGCTGGGAATGAACTGCCAAAGGCCCGAGGCGTTGGATTTGGAATAGGCGGTGGGGTTGTAGGCGCTTTCCACGAAGGGCAGCAGGGCCAGTTCGGTGGGCATGCCCCGGCGCTCGAGTTCGTCGACGATGAAATACAGGTACTTGCTGGCCCGCTGGCTCATGCGGTAGACGGCCTCGGGGTGGGAGGCGTAGTACTCGGTCCATTGGTCGGCCAGGTCGCTGTGCAGGTTGGGGATGGCGAAACCGCGGCGGATGCGATCCCACATGTCGCGGGGCGGGTGGGTGAGGTCGATGGTGCGCGAAGTTTCCTCGGCGGTATAGACCTTTTTGTTTGCGTATTGGCTGGTTTGGTTGCTTGCGCAACCGGCCAGGACTGCCACGATGAGCAGAATGAAGAGTCGTAGGCAGTTCATTGGCTAGGTGGATGTGTCAAAAATTGTTCTTCCATTCGCGCAGGCTCGCAAAAACGGCTACAGCCGAAGTTAACGGCTCGCCCGCATGAGCGGCGGCCGCGTCGGATACACTTTGTTGCAATGGGCGGCAAAACGGGTTGGTTTCAAGCTCCAGGCCGATGGTGGACGGCAGGGTCGGCAGGCCTTCGGAGCGTTGCCGCTGCGCGGTCTGCCAGCGTTGCTGCAAAGCAGCGTTACCGGGTTCCACCTGCAGCGCCCAGCGCAAATTGGCCAATGTGTACTCGTGCGCGCAGCACACCAGGGTTTCCAGCGGCAAAACCTTCAGTTTTGCCAGTGAATTGACCATTTGGGCGGGGGTGCCTTCAAATAGGCGTCCGCAGCCTGCGGCAAACAGTGTATCACCACAGAACACCACGGGCTTGCCGGTGTCCAGGTAGCCGAAATAGGCAATGTGGCCGGCGGTATGACCAGGGATGTCCAGGATCGAGAGAGTTAGGCCGAGATTCTCAAGTGTGATATTGTCGTCTTCCTTGAGGCGCTCGTCGCATGCGGGCAAGGTTTCGCCCAGCGGGCCATAGACCTTGGCGTTGGTCAGCGCCTTCAGGGCCTTGACGCCGCCGACATGGTCGGGATGGTGATGGGTAAGTAAAATGGCATCGAGGGTTAAATGGTATTGCCCGAGCAGCTTTTCGATGGGCTCGGACGTCCCCGGGTCGACCACCACCGCATGCCCGCCTTTGCACAGCAACCATATGTAGTTGTCGGAGAATGCGGGAACCGGGATAAGCTGGGTGCGGCTAGAGTCTGGGTTAATCATGTTTGCCAACCATATTGCAAGGAGCCGATGTGTCTGAATCGTTGGGCCAGCCGCTTACCGTGGAACTTGCCGAATGGTTAAGCACGCCCGTCGGCCAGTACGTCAAGCAATGGGAACAGGAAAAAATAAACGGGATGGTGGCCAATGCATTCGGGTACCATGCCATGCAGGTTGGCCTGCCCGGCTGGGACTTGCTGCACGCAAACAGGATTCCTTACAAGGGCCGTACTCATTCGTATAGCGACGCGGGCTGCGTGCAGCCCGGCGTCGCGCTTTATGCCGACCCGGAAAACCTGCCCTTCGATGGCCAGAGCATCGACTTGCTGATATTACCCCATGTTCTGGAGTGTTCCAATAGTCCGCACCAGGTTTTGCGCGAAGCCGAGCGGGTTCTGATGCCCGAGGGCAGGGTGGTGATTTCGGGCTTCAATCCCTGGAGCCTGTGGGGACTGCGCGAACGCATACCGGGCCTGGATCCTATAATGCCCATCCCCGCCCACATGCAGGTCTCCCTGGGCCGCCTGAAAGACTGGTTCAAATTGCTGTCGTTCGAGGTCGACCGGGGGCATTTCGGGTGCTACGCGCCGCCGTGCGAAACCGAAAAATGGCTGCAGCGCTGGTCGTTCATGGAGTCGGCGGGCGATCGCTGGTGGCCCATATGCGGCTCGGTTTATGTGGTGTCGGCCATCAAGCGCGTGGCGTGCATACGGCTGGTGGGTCCCGAATGGAAGCATGTCAAGAAACACGTCAGAAGGCGCACGGTGGTCACGGGCAGGCATTCGGGCGTCTAGGCAAGCGGGCTAACCAGGCCGTCCGCCGGGGCGGCGGGCCGCGGCAACGCGCAAGTCAAATCAAGTTAAGCAGTGCGCCGCAGGGTAGGCTGGCGGCGGAATGGAAGCGGGCGAAGCCGCAAGGAAAATAATGAGTCGTGAAAACGTGGTGGATATCTGGACCGATGGCGCCTGCAAGGGCAATCCCGGCTGGGGAGGATGGGGGGCGTTGCTCAAGCAGGGCGCCCACGAGAAAACCCTGTGCGGCGGCGAGCCCAATACCACCAACAACCGCATGGAACTGATGGCGGTCATCCAGGCGCTTGCCGCCTTGAAGCGCCGCTGCACCGTGGTCGTCCATACCGATTCCCAATACGTGCAAAAAGGCATGACCGAATGGATCGCCAACTGGAAGCGGCGCGGATGGCGCACAGCGGATAAAAAGCCGGTCAAGAACGCCGATCTATGGCAGATGCTGGACGAATTGGTGGGAAAGCACGATTTAAGCTGGCAGTGGGTGAAGGGGCACGCCGGGGATCCCGGCAACGAGCGCGCCGACGCGCTGGCGAACCAGGGGGTGGAGGTGGCTCAAAGCCGCAAGGCCGCTCCCGAAGCCTGACCGATATAAAAAGCCCCCACGCCACGCCGCTGCGCGGCTCGCTGCCCCCCGAGGGGGCGCTTTTTGCCTTGGGGCGGCCCGGCGGCAAAAATTCCCCAGCATGCGCTACTATCTACGCTTGGTGGAAATGGTTTGTTGCGTTTTGCGCGGGCGAAACGCGGGGGGCTTTTTCCACTATCAATAAACCCATAACAAGCTATTGATTTCATGAAAATAAATGCAGCGGGACTTGCGGGAGTCTTGGTGCTGGGCGTGGTGTTGGGCTCGGCGGGCGTGCGTGTATTGCAGGGGAGCAAGGCGGGCCAGGCTCCGGCCGCGGCCAAGGCGGTTGCGCCGGCCGGTGGCCAGGCGGCGCAATCGGCCGCCAGTGTCGAGGTTGCCGGGGTCGAATCCGTGCCGCTGCCGCGCGGCGTTTCGGCCGTCGGCACGTTGCGTTCGCAGAACTCCGTCGTGTTGCGCCCCGAAATCACGGGCCGCATCGACGAAATCAACTTCAAGGAAGGCGGCAAAGTCGTCAAAGGACAGGTATTGGTGCGCCTGGACGACAGCGTTGCCAAGGCGCAGTTGCAGCAGGCGCAGGCCAATTTGAGTCTGGCCGCCAGCCAGCATCGGCGTGCCCAGGAACTAAGCGCCCAGGGGTTCATCAGCAAGCAGGCGCGCGACGAAGCCGCCAGCCAGCTCAAGGTGCAGCAGGCCGCCGTAGCGCTGGCCAGCGCCCAATTGGACAAGACCGCCATCGTGGCGCCCTTCGACGGCCTGATCGGCCTGCGCCAGGTATCGGTGGGCGATTACGTCAGCCCCGGCGCCGATCTGGTGCCCATCGAGTCCGTCGATCCCCTGCAGGTCGATTTCCGGATTCCCGAGCATCATCTGGGCCAGATCCAGGCGGGGCAGAAGCTGACGCTGCGCTTCGATGCCATGCCGGGCGTCGAGCGCGAAGGCAAGGTCGGCGCCATCAACCCGCTGGTCGACGTGGGCGGACGCTCCATTTTGCTGCGGGCCGACGTGCCCAATGCCGACGATGCCTTGCGCCCGGGCCTGTTCGCGCGGGTGCAGTTGCAATTCGCCGACGACAAGGCGCTGGTCATTCCCGAGGCGGCGCTGGTGCCTTCGGAAGAAGCCCGCTACGTGTACCTGTACCGGGCGGACCAAGGCCGGGTGGAGCGCAGGCAGGTGCAAATCGGGTTGCGCCGCAACGGTAAGGTCGAGGTGCTGGCGGGCCTGGCCGAAGGCGATCAGGTTGTGGTGGCGGGCGTGCAGAAGATCAGCGACGGCGCGGCGGTGCGCGTCGTGCCGGCCGCTGCGGCGGCCAGTTCCTGATCCGGGGCCGCGTCCATGATACTTTCCGAAGTCTGCATCAAGCGCCCGGTGTTCGCCTCGGTGCTGTCCCTGCTCATCGTGCTGGTGGGGCTTATTTCGTACCAGCGGCTGACCGTGCGCGAGTATCCCGCCATCGACGAGCCGGTGGTGTCGGTGGTCACGACCTACAAGGGGGCGTCGCCCGAGGTGGTCGAGTCGCAGGTCACCAAGCCCCTGGAAGACCAACTGGCCGGCATCGAGGGCGTGGACGTCATGACCTCGGGCAGCCGCACCGAACGCAGTTCCATTTCCATCAAGTTCAATCTGTCGCGCAACCCGGATGCCGCGGCGGCCGACGTGCGCGACAAGGTGTCGCGAGCGCGGCGCTACCTGCCGGATGAAATCGACGAACCCATCATCAGCAAGGTCGAGGCCGACTCCACCCCAGTCATCTTCATGGCGGTCGAGCCCGGCAGCTTCAGCACACTGGAGCTTTCCGACTACATCAATCGCTACGTCAAGACCCGCCTGTCGGTGCTGCCGGGCGCGGCGGAAGTGCGCATCTACGGCGAGCGCCAGCCTTCCATGCGCATCTATGTCGATAGAAGCAAGCTGGCCGCCTACAGCCTCACAGTGCAGGACGTGGAAACCGCGCTGGGGCAGCAGAACGTGCTGATTCCGGCCGGCCGCATCGAGTCTTCCGACCGTGAGTTCTCGGTGGTGTCGTCCACCGACCTGCAAACCATCGAGCAGTTCCGCAACGTGATTGTCGCGAACGTGAAGAATTACTCGGTGCGCCTGGGCGACGTGGCCGACGTGCGGATAGACCCCGCCGAAGAACGTGTGCTGTCGCGCTTCAATGGGCATGAAGGCTTGAACATAGGCATTACCAAGCAGTCCACCGCCAACCCTCTGGATCTTTCCAAAGCAGTGGCCGCCGAAACCGAGCTCATCAACGAAACGCTGCCGCCGGGCATGAAGCTCAGCGTCGCCTACGACAGCTCGATTTTCATTCTGGAGTCGATCAAGTCCGTGTATCACACCATCGGCGAGGCCATCGTGCTGGTGGTGCTGGTGATCTTCTTTTTCCTGCGCAATATGCGCGCCAGCCTGATTCCCATCGTCACGATTCCCGTATCGCTGATCGGCGCGTTCGGCATCATGTACTTCTTCGGATTCTCGGTCAACACGCTGACCCTTTTGGCCATGGTGCTGGCCATCGGGCTGGTGGTGGACGACGCCATCGTCGTGCTGGAAAACATCTTCCGCCACCTGGAAGAGGGCAAGACGCGGCTCGAGGCGGCCTTCCTGGGAGCTCGGGAAATCGGCTTCGCGGTGATCGCCATGACGCTGACCCTGGTGGCCGTGTATGCGCCGCTGGCCTTTGCAACGGGCCGCACGGGGCGGCTCTTCATCGAGTTCGCCCTGACGCTGGCGGCGACGGTGCTGGTGTCGGGGTTCATCGCCCTGACGCTTACCCCCATGATGTGCGCCACCATGCTGCGGCACCAGTCCGGTCATGGCCGTCTGTATACCTTTATTGAAAACATGCTGGAAGGCATGACGCGGGCATACAAACAGGCCCTGCTGTGGGCGCTGGGCCGGCGCGCCCTGGTGCTGGGCGTGGGGCTGGCGGTGGCGCTGGGCAGCGTCGTGCTGTTCAAGATCGTCAAGAGCGAGCTCGCGCCGCTGGAGGATCGGGGTGTGGTGTTCGGGGTGGTCAGCGCCCCGGACGGCGCGACGCTGGATTACACCGTGCGCAGCGTCAAGACCATCGAGGATTACTACGCCGATATCCCCGAGGCCATGGGCAACCAGTCCATCGTGGGCTTTCCCACCGTGACCGAAGGCTTCGCCATTCTGCGCCTCAAGCCCTGGGACGAGCGCGACCGTTCGCAGCAAAGCATCGCGCGCGAGCTGCAGCCCAAGTTTTCCGCCTTGCCGGGCGTGCGCGCCTTTCCGACGAACCCGCCCTCGCTGGGCCAGCGTTCTACCTCCAAGCCCATCGAGTTCGTCATCATGAGCCAGTCCTCGTACCCGGAAATCGACAAGCTGGTCGGCCGTTTCCTGGACAAGCTGCGCGATTACCCGGGCCTGCAGAACGTGGATACCGATTTGCGCCTGAACACGCCGGAGCTGAAGGTGGCGGTAAACCGCGACAAGCTGGCCGACGTGGGCGTGGACGTGGGCACCGTGGGGCGCACGCTGGAATCCATGCTGGGCGGACGCCAGGTAACGCGTTTCCGCGACAGCGGCGAACAGTACGACGTCATCGTGCAGGTCAAGAAGCTCGATCGTTCCGATCCCGGCGATATCAACGATATCTACGTCCGAACCCGAAACGGCGCCATGGTGCAGTTGTCCAATTTCCTGACCGTGGAGGAAAGCGTATCGCCGCAATCGCTGAATCACTTCAACCGCTTACGGGCGGTGAAGGTGCGCGCCTCGGTGGCCCCCGGCTACGCCCTGGGAGAAGTGCTGCAGCATATGGATACCGTGGCGCGCGAAGTGCTGCCGCATACGGTGCAAACCGATCTGGACGGCCAGTCGCGCGAGTTCCGCGACTCGTCGGGCGGCATCTACCTGGTCTTCGTCATGGCGCTGGCCTTTATCTACTTGGTGCTCGCGGCCCAGTTCGAAAGCTGGCGCAATCCGCTCATCATCATGCTTTCGGTGCCTTTGTCCATGACCGGCGCCTTGCTGGCGTTGTGGCTGTCGGGCGGCACCTTGTCCATTTACAGCCAGATCGGCTTGATCACCTTGGTGGGCCTTATCACCAAGCACGGCATCTTGATCGTCGAGTTCGCCACGCAGCTTCGATCCGAGGGCAAGGAAATGCGGGAGGCTGTGGTTCAGGCCTGCGTATTGCGTTTACGGCCCATCCTCATGACGACAGGCGCCATGGTGCTGGGCACGCTGCCGCTGGCCTTTGCGGCGGGCGCTGGAGCCGAGTCGCGCCAGCAGATAGGCTGGGTGCTGGTGGGCGGCCTGAGCTTCGGCACCTTGCTTACCCTGTTCGTGGTGCCGGTGGCTTATACTTTGATTGCCGGCAAGGCCAGGCCCAAGTCGCTGGAGTAGCCCGGTCGCCCGCCGCCTAACAGGAATTACATGCGTCAAATTATTCTCGATACCGAAACCACGGGCCTGGATCCCATCCAGGGGCACCGCATCGTCGAAGTGGCCTGCGTTGAAATGATCAATCGCGCGCTGACGGGCAGGCATCTGCATTTGTACCTGAACCCCGACCGCGACAGCGATCCCGAGGCGCTGGCCATCCACGGCCTGACCACCGATTTCCTGGCTGGCCATCCCCGTTTTGAAGATGTGGCTGACCAAATCATTGAATACGTGCAGGGCGCGGAAGTCATCATCCACAACGCGGCGTTCGATAAAAAATTCCTGGATTCGGAACTGGCGCGCGCCGGCAAGCCGCTTTTCGGCACTTTGTGCGGCAAGATCACCGACTCGCTGCTGTTTGCGCGCGAACTGCACCCTGGCAAGCGCAACTCTCTGGACGCTTTGTGCGAGCGCTATGGCATCTCCAACGCGCACCGAACCTTGCACGGCGCCTTGCTCGACTCGGAACTGCTGGCCGAAGTATGGCTGGCCATGACGCGCGGGCAGGATGCGCTGATCATGGACTTCGACGATCAGGTTTCGAACGTCAGCCAAGGTTCAAGCCAGGAGGCTTTCGATGTTTCGCGGCTGCGCGTAGTGGCGGCGTCGCCCGACGAAACCCAGGCTCACGAGCAATACCTGGACGACCTGGACAAGGCCGCGGGCGAGCCCTGCGTGTGGCGGGCAGATGGGGCTGCCGCCTGATTCTGCAGCCTGACTCCCCCAGCTTTCGCTGCCCGGCGCGTTGTTCAACGGCATCCCTGGCGCCGCCGGCATTCAGTCCCGATTCGATATCAGGCTTTCCACTTTGTTCAGATCCAGGGAATACAGCGCCGCCTTGATTTCGTCGAACAGCTCAGCGTAAGACGGATACTGGCCGGACATTTTCCCGAGCCAGTGCTCGATGTCGGTAATGCGCCCCTCGCGGGCCATGAGCACAAGCTCCATTCGGTCTTGCTCGGGCAGTTCCTGTGGGGAATCATCCGGGGCGGCTTGTTCGCTCGGCTCTTGAGTGGACGCGTGTTCACGCGGCGGAAGCGGGTCGGGCGGATGCCAGGTGATTATCTTGTCGCCCAGGCTCTGGATATTCAGATGGAAGCTGAATATGCTGCCGTGCTCCGGCGTACTGTACAGGTGCAGATCGCTGCCCATGCCGCGCACGATGTTCCGGGAAATGAACAGCCCCAGGCCCAGGCCGTCGTCTTGCGGGCGCAATTGCTGGAAGGGTTTGAACACCTCCGCCTGTTCATCGGCGGCTATGCCGACGCCGGAGTCGATGACGGCGAACCGGAAGTGCCAGTCGACACCCGTTTGCGAGGCCTGTATGTCCAGGCAGATAAAGCCGTCCTTGGTGTATTTGGCGGCATTGCCCAGAAGGTTGAACAACACCTGTTGCAGGCGGCGGCCGTCGAGCAGGATCAGTTCGGGCAGGCTGCGGGATATATTGAACTGGACCAGGTTGTTGTTGAGCAGAGCCAGTCCCTGAGCATGGCGGACGATGTCGTCCAGCAGGACCTGCGTATAGACCGGCGCGGGCGAAAGGGTGGGTGGATGCAGTTCGGTCTTGGCATAGTTGAGCAGTTCGTCGATCAGCGTCATCTGGTAATTGATGCTGCGTTCTATGGACTGGACATATGATGCGGCGTGGGCTTGGTTGCCGTTTTTCAGCAGCTTTACGTATCCGCTGATGGTTGCCAGCGGGCCACGCAGGTCGTGCCCGATATAGCCCAGGATTTCGGTTTTCTGGCGGTTTCTCTGGTCGGCGTATTCAACGGCCTGGTGGAGGGCGGCGGTTTGCTTGGCGACTTCTTCGTGCAGTTTTTGCTGCTCTTGCTCTTGCCTGGCAAGAAATTTGTCGGTGGTGGTTCTGCGCTGCTCGGCGATGTGGTGGATCCATACGGCGACGATTGCCAGATTGATGAACAACCCCACCAGCCACAGCATGGTGTTGAAAATGGCCGGGTCGATGCCGGCGATGGCGTCAAGGAGATACGGATGCGGGTGGGTTTCAAACGCCAGCAAAAGGAATGCCAGAAAGGTAAACACGGCTTGCAACAGGATGAGCTTGCGGCCGGGTGCCTTTTGCCGAACCAGATAGACAGCGCCGATCATGATGACGGCCGTGGTAAGCGGCAGTGTATACGTCGCAATCTCGTTCAATATGTACGGGTCGACGAAGAAAGATCCGAAGGCCAGCAGCATTTCCATGAGCGCGATGGCCAGCAGCGGGCGCTTGGGCAGGATCAAGCGTTCGGCTTTGGTAACGCGCAGCGCGAACAGAATGAAGACAGTGAACGCGATATGGCCGAAGAAAAAGCTGCAGGCCATGTTCCATGCGGAAGACTGCGGCCAGAATAGGATTTTTGTGTAGCCTCGCAGCGAAGTTTCATGCAGCAGGATGAGTAGGCACTCCAGGCCCAATAGCGAGAACGGAAGGTTCCTGGCCAGCAGGGCGATAACCAGCGCGCTCCAGCCGAAGGCCAGCAGGCCGCCGAAAAAAAGGCCGTCCCACAGCACAATATGGCTTTCCGACTGCTGATAGGCGTAGTCGGTGTAAAGCGTTGGGCTGATCTGCATTGCCGCCGGGCTTTGCATCCTGACAAAGATGCGCGCCTGAGTATGGGGCTGCAGTATGAACCTGGCCGATGGCCGGCGCGAAGCCTGAGGCAGCTGGGGCGAGTCTGGGTTCAGATATGTCCATTGGCCGCCGTCCTCGATGTAGACGCTTTGATGCAAGAAGCCGTAGGGTCCAAGCACCAGCCTGAGAGGAAGCAGCGATGGATTCGCGTTGGTCAGTTCCAGCCGCAGCCAGATGGCCGAGCGGGTCAGCCTCAGTTGCTGTTTGCCGACCGGCATGAACCCGTTTGGCCCCGATGGCAGCGCGGCAATTTCCTGGATCGAGAGGCGTCCTGAAGGGTCTTCGAATAGTTTTGCTGCTTTGTCAACGGAAGCCGACCAATCGACCCGATCCGGGATATTTACGACTTCGGCATGCACCGTGGTTGCCCAAAGCGCAACAAGTAGACAAAGTAATCGAAGGAGCATCTCTTTCTGAAGCTGGGTTCAGCTACGGGAAGCGCTACAACTGGTTCGCGAGCGGAGCCGGGGAACCAATGGTACCTACGAATATCCATAAAAAACCGTAAGTCCGCTGTAGCAAAATGCTTTGTCTGTTCAGAAAAAGTTGAGGTGGCTGGGCCTGGTGCTGGGCCAGCTGCAATCCATGGGTGCGAGTGCGCGCGCCTTGCGTCCGGCATGGCAGCACGCCGGTCGGTTGAGCGATTCAAGTGGGTAATGGAGTTGGGCCCGAGGGGTACGAACCCCCAACCGGATCTTGGCGAGTGTGGTTTACGACGCAGCGCCGCCGTATTCGGCTTGTTTTATCTTGTAGTAAGAAAAACACTTGGTATATTATGAGATTGTATAGATAAATAACATATTTTCACGCATGCTTGCGATTTTCTCCATCTAAGCCGCTTCGGCCATGGTGGGCGGTTTTTGCGCCACCCCTGACAGGATTCTTGTTGCCTGAATGTTTTTTTCTGAAGCTGTGTCGCCGTCGCCGCACATTCTCATTGTCGAAGACAATCCGGATCAATTGCGTTTGCTCATTGAAACGCTGCGCAGTTCGGATTTCCGGCTGAGCGTGGCTTTCGACGGCCTGCAAGGGTACGACAGGGCGCTGGCCAGCCAGCCCAACCTCATCCTCTTGGACGTGCGCATGCCGCGCCTGGATGGATTCGCCCTGTGCCGCAGGCTCAAGGCCAATCCAGCCACCGCCGCCATTCCCATCATGTTCCTCAGCGCCGCCGACGACCTCAGCGAGCGCCTGATCGGGCTGCGGGATGGCGGCGTCGATTACATACTTAAACCTTTCGAGTCTGAAGAAGTCATTGCGCGGATACGCATACACTTGGGCCTGAAGGCCAAAGAGCCTCTCGACGATGCATGGTTGTCGGCCGAGCATCTTAACGAGGAAGAGGTGCTGGTGCGGGCCGCCCAAGGCCAGTTATTGGCCAATTTATCTCAAACCCCACGCCTGGACGAACTGGCCGAACGGCTGGGCGTAAGCGAAAAACGCCTTTCCCGCGCGTTCCGGCGATGCCTGGACATGACAGTGTTCCAGTATTTGCGGAACGAGCGGATGCGGACGGCCCAGCGCCTGCTGACTCAAACATCATTGAGCATGGTCGCCATATCCGAAGAGGTCGGCTTCACCAGCGCGGCTAATTTCTCTACAGCGTTTCGCGAGCATACCGGCGTGTCGCCGTCCGATTATCGGCGCGGGGACGCCTCGGATGGGGTCGCTTCCGTCCTTCACGACACCTGAGACGTCTTCCGGGTTCTCTTTGCAATTATTGACGATTGCATTCTTCTCATTTGTAACGCCGCTGCCTTTGGGCCGTTGGGTGATCGAGGCGAATTTCTCTGGCGGGGGGCTCAGCTCCTGCGCGGGCGGCCTTCCATCACTGTTTCAGAGCTTTAGCAGAACACGGGCCCGAATACCATGGCCTATTTTGCATATTGACAATTCTTGACCATCAATTCGAAGATTTCGGCGCTTCATCAAAACTATTCGTCACTTGCGCAAAATTCAGTTTCATCTACGGGCGCTACATTCCATCGTAATTTTTACAAAAGACTACGTAATCCTCCCGCAATGATTTCCCGGTGCAGGCGCATTCCGCACGCGCGCGTTTCGCGCACGTGCCCGCGCGTGTTGACCGTCGCGCAGGCAGAACACAGATGACGCTCATCCGCTTTCCCCGTACCCGTTCGAACTCCTCCAGCCAACCTGCGCAGATATTTGCGCCGCGCCGTACGCTGCTGGCCCTGGAACCCCGCACCCTGTACGACGGAGCCGCCGCCGTGGTCGCCGACAAAGTCGCCGGCCAGCAGCATCACACGGCACACGCCGAGCAGGAAGGCCATGTCGATCACGCGCAGGCCCGCAGCATCGCCGAGCCCGGGCGCGACGCCCAGCCGCACGAGCAGGTGCATACCAACGAATTGCTGTTCGTCGATACCACTGTGTCGGGCTGGCAGAGCATCGTGGCCCAGGCGAAGCCCAATGTGCAGGTCATATTGCTGGATCCGGCGCGCGACCCCATCGACCAGATCGCGCAGACCATGAGTCATGAAGGCAAGGTCGACGCCATACACATCGTGTCTCATGGCGCCGACGGCACGCTGCAGATCGGCGGGCGCAGCATCGATCTCACATCCCTGCAAGGCTATTCCACGCAGCTCGCCACCATAGGCGAGCACCTGACCAGCGACGGCGACATCCTGCTGTACGGCTGCGACATTGGCGAGGGCGCTGCGGGGGAGCAGTTCGTACAGGCGCTGGCCCGCGCCACGGGCGCCGACGTGGCGGCGTCCACCGACGCCACCGGTGCGGCGGACATGGGCGGCAACTGGGTGCTGGAATATCAGTTCGGGCAAATCGACGCCACGGTCGTGCAGGCTACCGCTTTCGCTGGCTTGCTGGAGGCGCCTTCGGTTACCGGCACCATGAAGGATTCCACGGTGGTGGAGCCCAGCGTGCTGAACCAGAATGGCCCGGCCGACTCCCAACTGGCCTTGACGGGGTGGGCGATTGCCGACAACAGCGTTGGCACCGGCCAGACTGATCAGGTCACCGTACAGGTGACGCTGTCCAATACCGCTGCGGGGACATTGTCCGACGCCGGCGGCCATGGCACCGCCCTGGGCAACGGCTACACATTTACCGGAACCGCCGCCGACGCCACTGCCTGGGTGAACCAATTGAAGTTCTCGGCGGCGGACACCGAGCTGGGAAATACCGCCGCCACAACCGGCCTTACCGTGACGGTTACCGATGCGGATACCAGCGTCTCCAGCGCCAAGACCATACAGCTTACGGTAACTCCCTCTAACGACCCGACGGTTTTCAGCACGGGCGCGGGGGACGGACACCAAGACGTCGGCGAAGTCGGCAGCACCACGATCACCGGCCTTACCGGAGCCTCCTCCGACAGCGCGGCGCTGCATATCATCGATCCCGAAGTCAGCAAGGGCACGCAAAACGCCTCGCAGATTGTCTACCGCCTGACGGATGCGCCCGACTATGGGTATCTGACCTTGAATGGCGCGCGCCTGGGGGTGGGCTCCATTTTTACCCAGGCCGATGTCCTGGGCAACAAGCTGGCGTACGTGCATACTGCCTCCGGGGCTGATCAGAATACGGCGGACGCCTTCACCGTGTCGGTCAACGACGGTGCAACGCCCCAGGCAGACTCGGCGACCAAGACGGTTACCCTGAACGTCACGCCCGTGAACCAGGCGCCGGTCATTGTGGGCAGCGGCGGCTCCGTGTTCGAAGGCCAGCCCCGCAATGCGCAGGACGGCGGCACCCCGGCTACCCTGCTGTCCGTGGTGGGTGATTTCATCGAGGCGAATGGCGGCGGCGACCCGGGCGACGCCGTGCTGCAAGTCACCATTACCGCGCTTACCACGCATGGCACCTTGCATTACACGGGCCAGGCAACCATAGGCGGCACGACCCAGACCATCGATCGCGATCTTACCCAGGCCGATATCGACAGCGGTTTCGTAATCGACTATGCCGCTCGCAGCGGCCTTACCTATGCCAACGACGGCATCGATGTGGCCGGCCTTCCTCCCAACGACAGCTTCGGTATCCGTGTTACCGACGGCGGCGGCGGCGCCGGCGTTTCCGCCGTCAAGTCTGTCGATGGCACCGTCAACATTACGGTGCGCCCCGTCGACGACGACCCCACTTTTGTGAACGCCAGCACCCGGGAAGCCACGGTCGATGCCAATGGCGCCGATCATGTGGCGGGCACCGCCGACGACTATCGCGTCACCCTGACGCCAGACATGCTGCAGGCGCAAGACGTCGACTCCACCGACGCGCAGCTCACCTTCGTCGTCACCCAGGTGCCGGGGTCCGGGCTGTTGCTGCTGAACGATGGCATTCTGCAAGCGGGCGCCACCTTCACCATGGCCGATGTGCGCGCCGGTCGCGTGCAGTATCTGCAAACCGCTGAGCGTACCGATGCAAGCCCGACGGACACCTTCCTTTTCCAGGTGCAGGACAATGCGCTTGCCCTGCACTGGAACGCCGACGGCACCAGCTATACCCGCCCCGGCGGGGTTTATGACGCTGCGGGGGCCGATGCGGCGCTGACCACCTTCGCCTTCAACGTGAATCTGGTGCAAAGCGAGACGCCCGACTATACCGGCCCGGCGAACCCCGATCATTCGTCGACGCCGGCGCCGAGCACGACAGTTACGACTGAACACGCCGGCGATGACCCGAACCCGGGCGGCGTTCCCATCGGAACATTGATCGAGGGCGGCAGCATCACCCTGTGGGGCGACGACGGCGGCTCCAATCCCATCATGCTGAATTACACCGCCGACGGCATACCACCCACACAGGTGGTGTACACCGTCGAGGGGTTCGCCAGCGGCTGGAGCGGGCAGTTGCTGAAGAACGGCGTAGCCATGAGCGTCTACAGCACCTTCACACAAGACGATCTGAATAACGGCCGCATTACCTATCAGCACGATGGCAGCGAGCATTTCGAGTCCACCGTCACCTTGCGGGTGGCGGCCGGCGGCGCGCAGAGCGACGCGGCGCTGTCCACCAACGACATCAATTTCACGTTCTACATCACTCCCGTTAATGACGCGCCCGATGCCCACGGCTCGTCCGACACGGTCATCCCCGAAGGCGGCACGGTGGCCGTGACCACCGGCATGCTGTCGTTTTCCGATCCCGACGACGCCGATAGTGGCTCCCCCTATGAAGACGGTACGTTCAACGGGACCCTTCCGGCCAATGGCGCCGACCTGAATTTCGCGATCAACAATGGCGCCGGCGGCAGCGACCCCCTGCAGTTCAGCATCGCCGCGCTGCCCCAGCACGGTACGCTGGAATATTTGAAGGACGGCGTCTGGACGGCCATTACATCGGCGGATCTGAACAGCCTGCTGCTGGACGCCAGCCTGTTGACTTCCAGCGCCGGCACGACCGGCCTGCGCTACATCCACGACAGCAGCGAGAGCAGCAGCGACAGCTTCAAGGTCTATGCTGTCGACAATCGCGGCGTGCACAGCGCCGACGGCACGGTCGGAATCACCATCACGGCGGTAAACGACAGCCCGCAGATTGCCAAGGATCCGACGCAAGGCGATCCTTCGGGCACTTCGCCCAATGCAATAGGTCCTGACGGCGATCCTGACAAGGGATCGGTCAATGAGCCGTTGACCGTGGTCGAGGAAGGCGGCTTCAAGCAGATTACTTCGGACATGCTGCTGGCCTATGACCCCGACTCCACGTCCGAACAGGTCCAGTACCGTGTTACGACGGCGCCCGCCAGTGGCCGCTTAGCCTATTCGACCGATGGAATAAATTTCACCACTATCGGGGTAGGCGCATCGTTCTCGCAGAAGGATGTCAACGACGGGCATATCTACTACATCAATGATGGTACAGAGCCGGCCAGCGAAGGCTATCCGCACTCGCCGGACGACAGTTTCAAATTTACAGTAGCCGACGGAGACAAGGAGCAGACGGGCAACGAGTTCTGGATCTACGTGAAGCCTACCAACGACGCCCCTGTCGTCACGGCGCCCAGCGGCCCCATCGTGATCGACGGTGCGTCGCCCGCGGACAACCCGGTGCCCGGATTCAGCATCCACGACGTCGATCTGGACAGTGTGCTTTCCGGCGTCGAGACCGATTTCGTGCAAGTCACGGTGCGCCTGCTGACACAGGGCGGCACTGCATTTACACAAGGCCAGTACAGCGACGTTACTATCAGTTATGCAACGGGAAGCGGGGCCACGGTCGATGGCACCCACAATGGAAGCGCCGATTTCCTGACTCTGCGCGGTACGCAGGCCCAGGTCAACGCGGCGCTGGCCGGCCTGGCCGTGACCTTTGGTAATGACCACGATGCCATCTACCAGGTGCAGGTCATCGCGGACGACCGCGTGCGTGATGCATCGGGCGGCTTGATCGATACCGATTCCGGCACTTCGGGGGTTCAGCCCGAGGCCAACGGCGGCCCCCTGAACCAAGCGTCGCCTGGTCCCGGGGAACCGACGGCGATACCGGCGACCGAGCATGATTGGTACTCCGAAGCCGTCGCGGCCAACGATCCCAATATCGGCGCGCAGTCGGTGATTATCTGGGCATCGGTGATCAATGACCCGGCCGTTTTCACCGGTCCGGCAACCAAGGATGTCGTCGAGGATCAGGCTACTTTCATCGGCGGTGATTTCGTCGTGTCCGACGCGGAGTCGGCGGCATTCGGCACGACGGTCAAGGTTACCCTCAGCGTACCCAACGGCACCCTGATCATAGGCAGCGGCTCTGGAGTCGTAGGCAGCGGCAGCGGAACGGGCACGATAACGCTCACAGGTACGGCCCAGGCCATCCAGGACCTTCTGAACGATCCGACCAATGGCTTGAAGTACCAAAGCCCAACGGATGGAAACCATGACTACAATGGGGCGGGCACCGATGGTGACGTGACATTGACGGTTAAATTCGACGATGCCAGTTCGGCTATAGGCGATGACACCGGGAGTGGCAGTCAGCCGAACAATCCGCCGGATATTACCGTTGCGTTGACCATCAAACCGGTCAACGACGCCCCGACCGTAACCGCCGGATCGGGCGTCGTGATCCTGAACGGAACCGGCGCAACGGCGATAGACGGTATTTCGGTGTCCGACAAGGATATCGGTGGTGACGGCGATAGCAACCCGGCGACAGGCGAAACGGATTTCATCCAGGTGACGGTGCGTCTGCTGCAACAGACGGACGGCAGTTGGGTGCCCGTGGCTTCAGGCGACTATACCGGGGTTGAGCTGGATTCCAGCGAGACTGGCTCGGGCGTCACGAAGGATGCGACTTATGACGGCTCCGGCAAGGCGCTGGTCATACGCGGGACCTTGGAACAGGTGAATGACTATTTGGCCGGATTGACGCTGTCAATGGGTGGTCTGGCCAACAAGGACGCCGCTTACCGCCTGGAGATCATCGCCGACGACCGTTTGCGCATTGCCAGCGGAGCCTTGGACGGCAGTGGCGGCGCCAATGGCGGGGAAAACAATAACGCCGCCGGGGGCACCGAGCCCGTGCCGACCGATGTCATTGACCCCTATGCGGCCATTCCGGGCGATCTGGCAGCCAACGTAAGCTCCCAGACGCGCGATCTGTTTCCGACCGACGTCAACGACCCCGCCGAAATCAAAGTGACGGATCCTTCCGTGAACGAGGGCAGCGGCACGTATGCGCTCAGCGGAATCGTCATTACGGATTCGGACGCGCTGGGCGGCGATTTGACCGTGACCATCAGCCTGCCGGCGGGCTTCACATTTGCGTCGCAAGGCAGTGGGGCGGTTATCGACAGTAGTACTTCCACCAGCGTCACCATCACAGGCACCCTGGCCGAGATCAACGCGCACGTCAATTCCATGACGGTGCAATTGCCGGATGTCGCGGGAACGGCTGGCCGTACGGATTGGAACGGCTCGTTCGAAGTAACCCTGGTAGTCAACGATGGCGGCAATAGCGGCGGCCGTCCCGCTTCCTTGCCGGGCGATACGAACAACCCGGACGCAAACCCGGGTGATTTCGATTATGCGGACGGCTCCAGCAACGTGCTGGTCACGACCCGCGTTTATACGGTTACGGTTGCTCCGGTCAATGATGCGCCGGTCGTGACCGGCGGAAGCGCTGTCGACTTCGGTTCGGTGGATGAAGGAAATACGTCGGTGTCTTCGACGGTCGACGCATTGTTTGCAAGCCACTTCAGCGATGCGCGCGATATTGTCGATAATTCGGGCCTGGGAAATGGTTCCAATGTTGGGGCGGGGACGAGCGGTGACGATTTCTGGGGTGTGGCCATCGTAGGGTATAGCCCCAATGCCGCCCAGGGTGTCTGGCAGTATTCGACCGATGGAACCACCTGGACTGATGTGGGTTCCCGTACCACGAGCACCGCGCTGGTGCTGGACAAGACTGTTCAGTTGCGCTTCGTTGCGGCAAACGATTTTCACGGTACGCCGAGCGCATTGACGGTGAACTTGGTGGAAACCGATACGGGCTCGAATAACGACAGCTCAACGGCCGATCCCGTTTCGAATACGGTAGTCAATCTGTCCGGGGCGGGTAAGCGGGGCGGCCAAAGTGTCTACGGCTCCGACGCGATCACGCTGGGCATTGCCGTCGACAATCTCAACGACAGTCCTGTCCTGACCGGCTCGAGCACGCTCGATTCAGTGGCAGAAGACACCACAGGCCCCGATGGCGCAACGGTATCCGACCTGTTCGGTGGGCAGTACAGCGACACGACCGATAATCAGGGCGCCGGCGGCGCGAATATTGCCGGTGGCACCGATGCTTCCACATCCTTGGGCGGCGTGGCGATAGTAGGCAACACCGCCAACTCGTCCACAGAGGGCGTCTGGGAATACAGCATCAATGGCGGAACATCGTGGCAGGCCGTGGGCACGGTCAGCGACGGCAGTGCGCTGGTGCTGGGGACCAGCGACATGTTGCGATTCGTACCGGTTGAAAACTATACCGGCACGCCTCCCAGCCTGGATGTCCGGGTTGCGGACACCGCTCAGACGCACGCCACCAATGTCAGCCTGGATCTGTCCAACGACGGCGCGGGCAACGAGTCCACATGGTCCGGCCAGGGGGTGTTGACCACCAATGTGGCTCCCCGCAACGACGCGCCCGTATTGGGCGGTGATGTGAACTCGGCCGACCCGGGCACCAGCACGGTCATAGCGGTGACGGAAAATGGCGATACCAGTTCGGGCGAGTCGGTGCCGGCCACACCATTGTTGGTAGGCTCATCCATTTCCGACCTGGATCTGGGATCCACCCACGATGCGGCCAATGCCGATATCCTGGACAGCAGCATCTTCGGCGCTGGCAGCGTTACGGTCAAATTCACGGATGGCTACGTTACAGGCGATATCCTGTTCGTGGATCCCTCCATTCTGGCGGCCAATGGCGCTACGCTCGATGCGACGTCCAATGGCCAGGCCAAGGATCTGACAATCCACTTCGGCACTACGACGACTGTTGCGCAGGTCAATGCGGTGCTCAATGCCTTGAGCTATCGCAGCAGCAGCGACAATCCCACTGTCAACGGTGATCGCACCGAGCGCAATTTCAGTGTGGTCGTCAACGACGGCCGTAACGATCAGGGCAGCGGCAAGACGGCCGGTGCCAATCCGGACGGCAGTACGACGACGGGGCTGGACAGCAATGCCATTACCGGGCAGATCGTCATCACGGCGACGAACGATGCGCCTCAGCCAGCCGACGACGCAGCCTCAGTCAAGGAGTCGGGCGTTAAGGATGGCGGCAACGTTGCCGAATCTGGCACCGGCAGCGCCACCGGCAATGTGCTGACCAACGATGTGGACGTGGATTTGCCGCCGGCAGAGAGCCTGCAGGTTTCCCAGGTCAATGGTTCGTCCGCCAACGTGGGCATGGAAATCGACACCACCTACGGTAAGATCACCATCAACCAGGACGGCTCCTATACCTATACGCTGGACAATACCAAAGCCGCTACCCAAGCTTTGTCTCAAGGGCAGACGGTTCAGGATACATTCACCTACTACGTCGTGGATGACAAGGGCCTGGAGAGCGCCAGTGCCGCCACCCTGACGATCACCATCACGGGCACCAATGACCGTCCCACCATCACTTCGGACGCTGCGCAGGCGCAAGGCTCCGTCATCGAGGCGGGCATCGACAGCAACGGAGACGCTGTAGCCGATGTGGATACGGCTACGGGCACTCTGGCTTCCAATGATGTGGATACCGGAGCCAGCGCGACCTGGTCGATCGATACCGACAGCACTCCCGCCACCAGGACGGGCACCTATGGCGATTTGGTCATCGATGCGGCGACCGGAAAATGGACTTACACGCTGGACAACAGCCGAGCCGCCACGCAGGCCCTCAAGGCTGGCGATTCCGTCACCGACACCTTTACGGCGCGTGTGACTGACGAACATGGCGCTTACTCCGAGCAGGACATCACGATTACGGTTACGGGCACCAATGACGCGCCGGTAGCTGTCGACGACACTAACAGCACCGACGAGGATACGTCCATCACGGTTAGCGACAGGGCGCATGGCGTCCTGCCCAACGACACCGATGTCGATACCCCCAACACTTCGCTCGTCGTGAGCGAAGTCAACGGCTCGATGGGTAATGTTGGTACGGCTATTGCGGGATCGAATGGGGGTACATTCACCCTGAATGCGGATGGAACCTATACCTTCGATCCGGGCAAGGACTTCCAACCCTTGAAGAATGGCGAGTCCGCGACAACCTCCATAGCCTATACCGTGTCCGATGGTTTGGGTGGCACCGACACGGCGACGCTGACGATCACCGTGACCGGCAAGGATGATACGCTCGGGATCGCAATTACGGACGTCGACGGCGCAGCCAGCGGTGGACAGAACAGTGTTACTGAAAAGACGGGAGACACTGTAACCGGTACGGCGACGATTACCGCCACGGCGGGCGTCAAGACGGTGACTGTGAGCGGTGTGGATATCTCCGGTGCGACGTCGTTGACGCCGGTAGAGATTGGCACGACGGGCAACGGCACCTTGGTGGTCACGAATTACGATGCGGCCACTGGCGTCATCACCTATGAGTACACCGAAGCCGATACAGCTCATAGCCACAATGCGGCCAATGACAACATTTCGGACAGCTTTGAAATCAAGGTTACCGACTACGCGAATCAGACAAGCAGCAGCGATCTGAATATTTACGTATTGGACACTGTGCCGGTAGCTCATGCGGACACGAATACGGTAACTGAGGGCACCTCGACCGATCCGGGCGTGCCGACGGCCAGCGGCAATGTAATCACGACGGGAGCCGGCGCGGATACGCTGGGCGCGGACGCGACGACGGTGGTGGGCGTGGCCAAGGGCGATACAGGCGCTGATCTGACCGATGGCACAGGCGTGGCCGGCACGGGCGTGAGCGGCAATTACGGCCAGTTGACGCTGAACGCCGATGGCAGCTACAGCTATAGCCTGGAGAATGATAATCCGGCGGTCAATGCCTTGAAGGACGGCGAGCACCTGACGGAAGTCTTCACGTATACGATCCAGGACGCTGACGGCGATAGCAGCAGCACTACGCTGACGATCACGATCAACGGCAAGACCGATGGCGCGCCGACGGTGGCCCCTGTGGACGGCAATGGCACTGACAGTGGCCAGGTGACGGTGTATGAGTCGGGCCTGACCGGTGATGGGCCGACGGGCGAATCCAAGAGTGCTGATGGCACGATAAACCTGACCGCGCCGGATGGCTTGCAGAGCATCACGGTGGGGACGACGGTCGTCACGGTGGCGCAGCTCAACGACCTAGGCGCGCATCCCGTCGTCATCACCTCGACCGGCAAGGGCACGCTGACGCTGACTGGCTTCACCTCGGGAGGCGGCGATGCGGATGCGCCGACCAGCGGTACGCTGAGCTACACGTACACGCTGACCGACGCGCAGACGGGTGCGTCCTCGGACGGTCCGAGCGAGACGACCGACAGCTTCGCGCTGGCCGTGACGGACGGAACCAGTACGCACGCGCAGGCCACGGATACGTTGACGATCCGTATCGTGGACGACGCGCCCACGGCGAATGCCGACGGCAACACGGTGACGGAAGACGCGAGTACGCCGGTCACAGGTAATGTGATCAGTGGAGCAGACAGCACGCTGATGGGTTCGGCGGACAGGGTGGGCGCGGATGGCGCGACGGTGACGGGAGCGCAGGCCGGGGCCCTGACGGGCGGTGCGACTCATGTGGCCGACGGCGGGGTGAACGCGGTGGGTGTGGACAGCACTACGCTGGCGGGGTCGTACGGCACGCTGGTTCTGCATGCGGACGGCAGCTACAGCTACACGCTGGACAACAGCAACCTGGATGTTCAGCACCTGACTGCGAGCGAGCACCTGACGGAGACGTACACGTATACGCTGACCGACGGCGACGGGGATCAGTCCACGACGACGCTGACGATCACGATCAACGGCGCGGACGACGGCGTGACGGTGACGGTGCCGGATAATCATCCGACCACACCCGTGACGAGCGACAAGACCGACCAGGTGGTGTTCGAGCGGGGCCTGAGCGATGGCTCGGCGCCGAATGCGGACGATCTGTCGGTGGTGTCCAGCTTCACGGTGAAGGCGCTGGATGGCGTGGACGGCACGCAGGCGGTGACCATCGGGTATACCGATGGATCGGGCGCGCAGACGCTGACGCTGAGCCAGTCCGACCTGGAAGGGCTGTCGACGACCGCGAAGACGATCACGACGCAGTACGGCACGCTGGTGCTGGACGGCTACAGCCAGGCGGCGGACGGCACGATCACGGTGAATTACACGTACACGCTGACCACGGCGCCGTCGGTCGATAGCACGGATACGATGGACAGCTTCCTGATCCAGGCCAAGGACCGGGACGGGGATGTCGGTGCGGGTACGGATGCGAGCCGGACGCTGAACATCCAGATCGTGGACGATGCGCCCACGGCGGTCGCCGATGTGAATGATGTGACGGAGGATGCGGGCACGCCGATCACGGGTAACGTGATCAGCGGCACGGGCAGTCCGCTGGCGGGCACGGACACGCTGGGCGCGGATGGTGCGACGGTGACGGGAGCGCAGGCCGGAGCCCTGACGGGCGGTGCGACTCATGTGGCCGACGGCGGGGTGAACGCGGTGGGTGTGGACAGCACTACGCTGGCGGGGTCGTACGGCACGCTGGTTCTGCATGCGGACGGCAGCTACAGCTACACGCTGGACAATGCCAACACCACTGTCAATGCCTTGAAGGATGGCGAGACGCTGACGGAGACGTACACGTATACGCTGACCGACGGCGACGGAGACCAATCCACGACGACGCTGACGATCACGATCAACGGGCACACCGATGGGGCGCCGACGATTACGCCCGATGACGGCAACGGCACTGCCGACGGTCATGTCACGGTGCGTGAAGCGGGGCTGGCCGACCACGACGATAGCCAGACCAACACCGGCACCATTGCGGTCGATGTGCCCGACGGCCTGGTCAGCATCGACGTGGGCGGCACCACGATCAGCCTTGCCGATTTGCGCGGCCTGGATCCCGCAGACCCAGCCACGTTCGTCACCGTCACGACGCCCCAGGGCGAGATTACCCTGACCGGCTTCGACGTCACCGCAACAGTCGGCGGCGTGCCTACCGAAGGCACGTTGACCTACAGCTACACCCTGACCCACGTACAAAACACTCCGGGCGACGACAGCAATACGGAGACGATTGCGCTGGGTATTACCGATGCCGGCGCCAGTACTAGCTCGAGCACGCTGACGATCAACATCGTCGACGATGTGCCCACGGCGGTGGCCGATGTCAACTCGGTGACCGAGGACAGCGGGATAGCGGCCACCGGCAATGTCTTTGCCAACGACCGCATCGGCGCGGACGGCACAGCCACGCCGGGCCCGGTCACGGACGTGGCCCATGGCGCGACATCAGGTACGGTGGGCAGTGCGCTGGCGGGTGACTATGGCACGCTGACCCTGAACACCGACGGCAGCTACAGCTACGTGCTGGATAACTCCAACCCGGCCGTCAACCGCCTGGCTGCCGGCGAGACGCTGACCGAAACGTTCAGCTATACCGTTACGGACGGCGACGGCGACACCAGCACCACCACGCTTACCCTGACCATCAGGGGTGCGAACGATGCGCCGGTGACCGTCGGCACCTTGCCCGACGTCAGCCAGAACGACAGCACCGTGGTGAAGGTACCGACGGCCAGCGGCTTCACCGATGTCGACGCCAGCAACACGCTGACCTATACCGCCACCGGCCTGCCTCCCGGATTGTCCATCGACAAGACCACCGGCGAGATCATCGGCACGCTGACGCATGACGCCAGCCAGGGCGGCGACCACGGCCTGTATCACATCGTCGTGACCGCCACCGACAATGACGGTGCGCCGGTATCGCAGACCTTCACCTTCCAGGTGCTGAATCCGCCTCCCGAGGCGCATCCGGACACCGGCGCGGTGGACGCCGACAGCACGCTGTCGGTGGGCGGCGCGAGCGGCACCATCCATGGCGCTCCGGGCCGCGACATTGACGTCGACGGCGATCCGCTCACGGTAATCGGCGTGCGCACCGGCACGGCCAGCGATGTGCCCTCGGTGGGTACCGCCAATGTCGGAACCGCGCTGGTGGGGCAGTACGGCACGCTCACGCTCAATGCCGACGGCAGCTACACCTACGCGGCCGACCAGCCGGGCGCCAAGGCCCTGAAGGCCCACGAAACCGCTGTGGACGTCTTCAGCTACGCCATCAGCGACGGCAACGGCGGCGTGTCCTACACCACGCTGAACATCTCGGTCACTGGCATCGTGCGGGCCCTGCCGCAACCGCCGGCGCCGCCCGATTTCAGGCCCATCATCGATGCCTCGCAGCGGCCTTCCAGCCGCTCGGACAGCCTGATTACCGACCCGCCGCACATCTGGGAAGATGCCTACCACGAGAACCGCGTCACCAACCTGAGCATGCCCATGCACCCCATTGTGTATGTGGAAGTGGCGGTGCAGGCCTCGCAGAATCAGCGCGACGTCGACGACCTCGCCGCCGAGGGCGTGGACCTGGATCTGGTGCTGCCGATCGAGGCCGAGCTCAGTTCCTGGACGCGAGGCCTGGGCCAGGACGAGACGATCTACGTCAGGCACGCGGTCGAGCGGGCCGAACGCGAGCGCTTGATCCTGCAGGGCAGGGCGCTGGGCCGCGACGGGCGTACTTCGCTGTCGGCCGACAATCTGCTGCCCAACCACGGCATTTTCGCCGGCAGCAAGTTCCTGCAGTGGCTGGCGCATCCCGACCACGACAGGGATACGCAGCATTCCGGCGCGCACCAGGCGGGTGGGCAGGGTCAGGGCCAGGATCACGCCGATGCCGGCTCGCGCGGGGCAAGTGCTTTTTCCGAGCAGTTGCAGCGCATGAGCCGCTATGTCTCGACCGACCAGGACTCGCGGCATTCCGCGCAGCCGGCCCACCCCTTCATGCAAGTCGCGAAATCCAATCCTTCCATCATTACTGAATGATCATGCAACGATACTTGAAAATAGGCACACTTTCCGTCTTGGCTATTGCGTTGGCGGGCTGCTCCTCGCTGCAGCCGCAGCCTTTCACCCAGAAAGAGATCAAGGAACGCGTCGCTGCCGACCGGGCGGAGATGTATGCCAACCAGGAGCCCATTACCGGGCCGATCAGCTTCGATGAGGCGGCGGCGCGGGCGCTGAAGTACAACCTGGACTATCGGCTCAAGCTGATGGAAAACGCCCTGGCCAAGGGGCTGATGGACGTCTCGCGCTGGGACATGATGCCGCGCCTGCTGGTGGGTGCGGGCTACAGCACGCGCAACAACGACTCGGGCGGCAAGTCCATCAACATCGAGACCGGCGAAGAATCGCTGGCTCCTTCCACCTCGGAAGAGCGCAGCCACACCATGGCCAACCTGAGCCTGTCGTGGAACCTGCTGGACTTCGGCGTCTCGTACTATCGCGCCAAGCAGAAGGCCGACCAGTACCTGATGGCCCAGGAACGCCAGCGCAAGGTCATCCAGAACGTGCTGCAGGACACCCGCAACGCCTACTGGCGCGCGCTGGGCGCGCAGAAACTGATCGTACGGGTGGACAGTCTGATAGACCGCGTCAACGACGCCCTGGAACGCTCGCGCAAGGCCGAGAAGCAGGGCCTGCTGCCGCAGCCGGTGGCGCTGGGCTACCAGCGCGCGCTGCTCGACGCGGTGGCGCTGCTGTCGCAGCGCCGTCAGGAACTGGAACTGGCGCGCAGCGAATTGGCGGCGCTGATGTCGCTGCCGCCGGGCACGCGCTTCACGCTGAAGGACGAGGCTATGTCGGCGCTGCCGCCGGTGCCGCAGGACGTGTCGCGGCTCGAGAACATTGCCCTGGAGCGCCGTCCCGAACTCATGGAGGAATGGTATCGCAAGCGCGTCACCACCAACGACGTGAAGGCGGCCATGATCCAGGCGCTGCCCGGCATACAGCTCGACTTCCTGAACCTGCAGTACGACAGCAACAAGTATCTGTACAACAATTCCTGGTCGCAATCGGGCATACAGATATCGTGGAACCTGTTCAGGCTGGCCAGCCTGCCGGCCCTGCAACGCGCCCATGACGCCCAGGCCAAGACCGACGACTACCGCCGCATGGCCCTGAGCATGGCCATCCTGACCCAGGTGCGAATCGGCGTGCAGCGCTATGCGCTGGCCAAGGCTGACCTGAAGCTGGCCAAGGAGTCGGCGCGGGTCGACCAGGGGCTGTACCGCTATGCCAAGGCCGCCGAGACCAGCCGGGTCGACTCCGGGCTGGAAGTGATACGCGCCGAGGCTCGCGAGCTGCTGACCGAATACCAGCAATACGCCAGCTATTCCAATGCCCAGTCGGCATGGGGCCGCCTGTACAACTCCATCGGCCTGGACGTGCTACCCGACGCGATTGCCAGCCTGGACGTCCATTCCCTGGCCACGGCCATAGGCAAGACCACTTCCGAGTGGGAGCACAAGACCTTCTATGCCGAGGCCGCTCAGGCTGAGGTTCCCGCTGCATTGGCCAAGCCTGCTGCGCCGGCGGTTGCGACAGCGGCGCCGTCGGTCACGGCCGAGGGATCGAAATGAGCCGCGATTGCGGCGCGGGACGGCGGCAGGGGTTGCCGCGGGTGTTGGGCTTGGCAGTTCTGGCGTTGGCGGCTTGTGTCGCGCAGGCCGCCGCGCCGGACATGAATGCAGCGTCGGCCGCGGCCGATACGGCGGCCTCGCGCCCGCTTCCGGAGTCTGGCCCAACGGCCCAGATGAACCCGGACGTGGTGCGGGCGCTCATCGCGGCGGATAAGGAAACCACGCTGGCTGCACCCATGGCGGGGCGCATCACCGAGCTGAATATGAGCCTGGGTAGCTCTTTTGCCGCGGGCGATACGCTGCTGGCCTTCGACTGCGCGGAAAATCTGGCGCGAGCCAAGATCGCGCGCGCCGAGCTCAAGGGCGCGCGTGAAAACTACAGCGCCAAGTCGCGCCTGCGTGCCCTGAAGGCCGCTGGCGATGTCGAGGTCAATCTGGCCTTGGCCAGCGTCGACAAGGGCGTGGGCCAGGTCGAACTGAGCCAGGCCCAGGCCGACGAGTGCACGGTCAAGGCGCCGTTCGACGGCCGGGTCGCGCGCCTGCACGTCAAGCAGTACCAGGGCGTGAACCTGGGAGCGCCGCTGGCCGACATCATCAGCAACGGCCCTCTGAAGCTGCGCATCAACGCCCCCTCGCACTGGCTCAGGACGCTGAAGCTGGGCATGCCTTTCCAGGTGACGGTGGATGAAACCGGGCGCAGTTATCCGTCCAAGGTGTCGGCCATTGGCGCGCGCGTGGACGCGGCCGCCCAGGCTGTGGAGATCGAAGGCCGTTTCGACGGCAGTTTTCCCGAATTGCTGGCAGGCATGAGCGGAACCGTGCATTTCCCGGGAATTCAATGACCGTAGCCGCAGCAACCGCCGCCGCGGGCGTGGCGGTACTGAATGCAGAAGCACGCAGCCGTTCAGCGCAGACCATCCAGTCGCTGGCGTTCACCATTGTCAACGAGACCTGGCAGGTCATGCCTTATCGCCAGGCCCTGGCTTTTCGCCAGGCGGCTCGCGGGCTGGACCTGATGGCGGTGTCGGGCCTTGCCTCGATCGCCGAGGACACGCCGTTCACAGTCTGGGTCACGCGCCTGATGCGCGTCCTGTGGCGCGAGGCGGCCGAGTCGATGTACCTGGTGGACCTGCGCCGCATCGAGCAGGAAGGCCGCGCCCCCGAAGGCCTGCCGGGACTGCTGCCGGACATCGTCAGCGGCTGGGACGAATGGTGGCCGCCCTATATGCTGGTGGTGCCTTTGTTCCGCGACGGGCAGTGCGACTCCATGGCGCTTTTCATGCTGGAGGAGGCGCCTTCGGGCGCCTCGCTGCAAACGATCGCGCGGCTGCAGTCGACCTGGTCGTATTGCGCCTGGGCGCTGACGCACGTGCGCCGCACGCCGCTTGCGCGCCGGCTGCCGCGCACCCGCAAGCTCTGGATCGCCCTGGCAGTGGTCGCGGCCTTGCTGGCCATGCCCATCCGCCAGGCAGCCCTGGCGCCCGCCGAGATCGTAGCTCTGGACGGCCTGGCCGTGGCAGCCCCGCTGGACGGCGTGATCAAGACCTTCTACGTCAAGCCCAACCAGCAGGTCAAGGCCGGCCAACGGCTGTTCTCGCTGGATGACACGACATTGCGCAACCGGCGCGAAGTGGCCTTGCGAGCACTGGAGGTGGCCGCCGCCGAGTTGCTGTCGGCCCAGCAGCGCGCATTCGGCGACGAGAAGGCGCGCAGCGAGGTTGCCGTCCTGCAGGGCCGCATCGCCGAGAAGCGCGCCGAGCTGCAGGCGGTGGAGGACCAGCTCAAGCGCATCGACGTGGTGGCGCCGCGCG
Organism: uncultured Burkholderiaceae bacterium; assembly: GCA_937871985.1. The sequence goes on along the minus strand of CALMPB010000217.1, from coordinate 4,807 downwards.
ACGGCATCGCCGTCTTCGGCGATGTCAACGACTGGCAGGGCAAGCCCGTCTCCACGGGCGAGCGCATCATGCAATTGGCCGACCCCAAGGATGCGGGCGTGATGCTGTACATGCCGGTGGCCGACGCCATCGCGCTGGACCACGGCGCGCGCATCCGCATGTTCCTGCAGGTGGCGCCGCTGCACCCCATCGAGGCGCGGCTCACTCAGACCAGCTACCAAGCCGTGCTGTCGCCCGACGGGGTCGCCTCGTACCGGCTGCGCGGCACGATAGACCAGGGCAGCGAGCGCCTGGCGCGCATAGGCCTGAAGGGCACCGCCAAGGTATATGGCGAGCGCGTGCCGATGATCTATTTTCTACTGCGCCGGCCGCTGGCCTCGTTGCGCCAATGGAGCGGGCTGTGACGGCCCATACGCTGGCACTGCCCGATCCGGGGGATCTGCCGCTGCCGGGCGGTCTGCCCGGCGGCCTGGCGCAGGCCATGCCGCAGGCGCAGCCCCTGCCGCCGCTACGCGAGGATCTCATCCTGTTTCCCGCGGCGGACAATCGCGACGGCTCGCCGGCATGGATGATCCACGATCCCGTGGTCAACCGCTTCTATCGCATCGGCTGGCTGGAATTCGAGATGCTGTCGCGCTGGCAGGATTCGGGCTCGGCGCTGCTGGCCCGGCTCAACGCCGAAACCACCTTGGCCGCCGACGCGCAGGCGCTTGCGGCCCTGCTGCAATTCCTGGAGCAGAACTTCCTGCTGCGCGCCGATACGCCGCAGGCCACTGCAAGGCTCGCGGCAATGGCCGAAAACCACAGTCGGCGCGACCTGCGCTGGCTGCTGCACCACTACCTTTACATCCGCATTCCGCTGGTGCGCCCCGACCGCTGGCTGGCGGCTGCGCTGCCCTACGTCCGCTTCATCTACACGCGCGCGTTCGCGCTGCTCGTGCTGGCGCTATCCGTTACCGGGCTGGTGCTGGCTTCGCGCCAGTGGGATGAGTTCCTGGTCAGCTTCCAGGACAGCTTCACGCCATCCGGCGTGCTGGCCTACATGGCCGCGCTGGCCTTCGTCAAGGTGATGCACGAGCTGGGGCATGCATTTACCGCCACCCGCTACGGGGTGCGCGTGGCCCACATGGGCCTGGCGCTGGTGGTGATGTTTCCGATGCTGTATACCGACACGTCCGAGTCCTGGAAGCTGACCGATCACCGCAAGCGCCTGGCCATCGTCGCCGCCGGCATGACCACGGAAATCGGCATCGCCGCGCTGTCCACCCTGTGCTGGAGTCTGGTCAACGACGGCGTCCTGCGTTCGGCCTTCTTCTTCCTGGCCACGACTTCCTGGGTTCTGTCGCTGGCCATCAACGCCAGCCCCTTCATGCGGTTCGACGGCTATTTCGTGCTGTCGGACCTGCTGGACATTCCCAATCTGCACATGCGCTGCTTCGCCTTCGGCCGGCGCTTCCTGCGCAACCGGCTGTTGGGCTGGCACGAGCCTCTGCCGGAAATACTGCCGCACCGCACGGAGCGCTTCCTGACGGTGTTCGCATTCGTCGTCTGGCTGTATCGCCTGACCGTGTTCGCCGGCATCGCGGTCGGCGTCTATCTGTATTTCTTCAAGGCGCTCGGGATATTCCTGTTTTGCGTCGAAATCTCCTGGTTCATCCTCTTGCCTATTTATTCCGAACTCAGAGTATGGTGGCGCCGGCGCAGCGAGATCGTCTTGCGCAGGCGCCTGATTGCGCTGGGTCTGCTGTTGGCGGTGGGAGCATTCGTGTTCGTGCCCTTGCGTCACGGGGTGCATGCTCCGGGCTGGGTCCGCGCCGGCTCCACCCAGGCGCTGTATGCGCCGTTTCCCGCCCGGGTCAGCCACATCCATCCGGCCGGCCCGGTACGCGCCGGCGAGGTGCTGCTGACCTTGGAGTCGCCCGATACCCGCGCCAAGCGCACCCAGGCCGAGGCAGCCAGCGCCACCGTATGGTCACAGTTGCAGCACGCCGACGTGACCGAGCAGGGCACCGCGCAGCGCGGCCTGCTGGGCAGCCGGCTGCGCCAGGAGCAGGCCGAGGCGCTGGGCGCCACCCAGGAAGTCGAGCGTCTGGAGCTGGTGGCGCCGTTTTCCGGCACGCTGACCGATCTCGACCCGCTGGTGCATGCGGGCGTCTGGGTGAACACCCGCCAGGAACTGGGCATGTTGGTGTCCGGCCGTACCTGGTACGCCGAAGCCTTCGTCGACCAGGACGGCCTGCAGCACGTGCGGATCGGCGATCCAGCCCGCGTCTATGTGCCGGACAGCTTCGAGCCGCTGCTGGCGCGAGTCGTCGAGATCGATTCCGCGCGCACCGTGACGCTGCCCAATCCGATGTTGGACGCTGCCCACGGCGGCAGCATCCGTGTCAGTACCGCGAACGACAAGCATGAAGTCGAACATGCGCTGTACCGGGTGCGGATGCGGCTGGAGTCGGCGCCGAGCTCGCAGCGCAGCGAGTCGGCCAAGATCGTCATCGAGGGCGGCCGCTATTCGCTGGGCGCCTACTGGCTGCGGGCCCTGGCCGGGGCGATCATCCGTCAGAGCGGGTTCTAGGAAGAGTTGAGCGACCACGACCGGCTACGCACCGATCCGCTGGTGCGGGCGGCCGTAGGGATGGATCGAGGCGCTCGACTCGATATGCATGTTGCAATATACTGTCACGAATAATTAAATTTAGAATCTTTTGCTCGCCGATCGAGGACTGGGTCGGGGTTCCGAATCGAGTATGAGTTCAGTGGTTTTGCTGCGAAGGCCGTCTGTGGCCAAGCATGGATATGCATATTTGAAGAGGAGCCGATCATGGCTGAGTTCAACTGGAAGCGACGGGTTATTTTCAAGGGTTTGGGCGCAGCAGGATTGGTCAGTATTCTTACTGGCTGCCCTGGCGGTTCCGGTGATTCCGGCTCCGGTGGCGGCCCGGCCGCAGGTTCCGGCCAATCTCCCGGCCAGGGCGGCGCCGTGGACGGAACCAACAAGCTGCTGATCGACGCCAGTGTCGACGCCACGGGAATCCCCGCCGATATTCCTGTTTATGCTTACATTACCGGCCTGGTCAAAGTGCCGGGCCAGGTGTTCTACCGCTACGACAGTACGCAGGGCCGTCCCGTCGAGATGTCGACCAGCGACAACACGATCACCGATTCGTCAAAGATCCAGACCGGCCTGTCGGGTACCGCTTATCAACAGAATTACCCGGATCCTTGGGCCAACTACGGCATTTCGCTAAGCCGTACCGGCGCCACCGCGGTGGCCGATCTCACCAGCTTCAACAGCATCAATATCCCAGGCTTCGGCACCGGCCCGGCCGCGTTCAGCGGTCGCATATGGATTTCCGTGGGCAAGCCCTTGCTGCCATTCACGCCCAGAATCGGCAGCAGTTTTTCCGCGTCGGGAACGGTCGACGGCTACACTACGCCGGTCGTTGCGGCTGGTGGCATAGGTTCGCTTTGTTTCTATGATTGGCTGGAATTCTCGTTCGATGTGAACGGGCTGCTGTACATCAACACGACGCAGGTCGATCAATACGGGTTCCCCGTCTCCGCAAGCGCCACCGGCGAAAACGTGCAGGGCAGTCCGCAAGGCCTGTACAACAAAAAGCGGTCCGAGATACTGGCCGACCTGGCCCAACTGGGCGCGCCGTTCAATACGTCGGTCGCAATGCCTACTTCCGGTGTGGATGCCGATGCCTACCCGCCAAGCGTCAATACCAGCAGCAAGTTGCGTGCGCTGGCGCCTTCCAAGGCCCCGGGCATCGCAACCAGCACCTATCTGGATGCCGTCATCAGCGATGCGCTGACTTATTGGGAGAATAATTGGCTGGCCGTGACATGCTCTTCGAATGCGCTGCAAAAGACCTACTATGGGCAGACTCTGGCGGGCTCGTTGGTTTTTTATAAAGATCAACTGAAAACGGGAGGAGTCCAGTTCACCTTCAGCGACATCACAACCTCAAATGTCCTGGATTGCAACGGCATGATGACGGGTGACGGCGTGTCGCAAACCGGAGACCTGCTGACCGATCTCAAAAACACCGGCAAGGCCATTCTTGCCGGCTTCAACCGAGGTGTCATCAGCAACACGACCACCGAGCTGAACATCGACGTCGGAAGCGGCTACACCCCGCCTATCAGCGCCAGCTACCCGCCCTCCGTCGCCAGCAACGTCTGGGCGCAGCATTTTCACCAATACAGCGCCAACGGCCTGGCTTATGGGTTTGCCTATGACGATGTCGGAGATCAGCAACCCATGATCATCGCCACCAAGGCTTCGAACTTGACGCTTACGCTGGGCAAGTTCGAATAATTTCCAAACTGATCAAGAGTCGCAGCGCCGATTGACGTGTTGGCTCAATGGCAGGAGGACGCTGCCTTCACACGGCAGGGGTCGCTGGTTCGAACCCAGTACTGCCTACCATTCGTTCTAAAGACTTCGGCTACGCGCGTTTTGCGCAAGCTCCTGAAGCCGGTCGAAGTCCATATCGTCGAGAGCTGCCTGAACCGCTGACCGAAACCCCTGGTAATCGGGCTTTTGCAGCGCCGGCAAGTTGAGCCAATCCAGGATGTCGCTATAGCGGCCTTGGGATGCATGCGCGGCCAATTGCCGGCAGAGATCTTCCGGGGGCCTGTGGACTTGCGATGCGCCTGGCTGCCTTGGGCTGCCCTTGGTTTCATTGTCCGATAATTCAGGAGGGGCGTCATCCAGCGCGGCCGGCTGCCAGCCTTTGGGTAGCGGGTCTGCTTCCAGGGTGGAAACCCTCAGCGTCAATGAAAAGCAACTGCCTTTGCC
>CALMPB010000216.1 GCA_937871985.1 uncultured Burkholderiaceae bacterium | reverse complement strand
AAAAAAAACCTCCGGCATGAACTACGCGCTGAAATGCGCAAGTTCATGCCGGAGGCTTTCGGGTACTACTCGCTATCGAGTATTACCGTGTGTTGATCGCGGCAATTCCGCAGCCATTACTTAGTCGATTTGGTGATGGCGTGGCCGGCGTTGGAAATGTCTTCGCCCGCGCCGGCAACGGTGTTGGAGCAGCCAGCCAAGGCCACGCACCCCACGACAGCCAACAGCATCAAGATCTTCAGTCGCATAAAGCTCCCCTTGTGTAGTTAGAGATTGGATTTAACAACAAAAATCTTTGTTTTGCCACTGCCTCGGCGGCCTCCTTGCGAAGGCATATTCGCAAGGTTCGCCCGCAATCCAAATTGATTTTACCGGTTGCGCGCCGAGTGGCGTTTCCTACTTGGCGGCCTTGGCGTAGCGCTCGGCGCTGGCCACGATTTCCTTGCGAGCGGCGTCGGGGCCTTCCCAGCCTTTGACCTTGACCCACTTGCCTTTTTCCAGCTCTTTGTAGTGCTCGAAAAAGTGCTGAATGCGGGCCAGCTCTTCGGCCGGAACGTCCTCGGGCTTCTGGATATGGCGGTACGGGGGGTACAGTTTTTCGACCGGTACGGCCAGCAGCTTGGCGTCGCCGCCGGCTTCGTCGTCCATTTGCAGCACGCCGATGGCGCGGCAGCGGATCACCACGCCCACCTGCACCGGCAACGGCGCCAGGACCAGCACGTCGACGGGGTCGCCGTCGTCGGAAATGGTTTGCGGAATATAGCCGTAGTTGGCCGGATAGTGCATGGCGGTCAGCATGAAGCGGTCCACGAAAACCGCGCCCGACTCTTTATCCACTTCGTACTTGACGGGGTCGGAATTCATGGGGATTTCAATGACTACATTGAATTCATCGGGCAGTTTTTTGCCGGCGGGCACTCGATCCAAGCTCATTATGTCAACCTTGAGGAAAGTTAATAAATAGGTATTCAGTTCCGGCCGTGGCCGCCGTGGGGGGTGTCGGAGGTTTGCGACAAGTCGACCCCCGGGATCGGCGCGCTGTCGAAGTATTCGTCCAGGTCGGCATCGCCGGCCATCGAGGCTGGCGTGGTGTCGTCTTTGGGCGCCTCGGTGGGCAGCGGCTCGGAAAGGTCGGCGTCGGTGCCGAGATAATCGGCGGCGCTGGCGGCTATGGGCGAGGCCGACGAAACACCGATGGGCTCGGCCTCGGGCATGGCGTCGACGTCGATAAGCGTCGGGTCGCCGCGTGTATCGGCGGCGGGCAGCACCGTGCTTGCGGGCAGCACCGGCAACACGCCCGCCACACTGGCCCCCAGCCGCCAATGCTTCATGGCGTCGTTGCTGCGGCCCAGCCTGTCGTACAGATTGCCCAGCAATGCATGAATGCGCACGTCGCTGCGGATTTTCATGCTACGCAGCAAATAGCGCTCGCCCAGCCCCCATAGCTGCCCGGTGAGGCACAAATTGCCCAAGGCGGCCAACAAGGCAGAATCGTTCGGATGCGACTTGAGCCAGGTTTCGGCCTTGTTCAAGCGCCTGGCCACCTGCTCGGGCGGGCATTGCGAATACGCGTTGAGCAGCCGGGCATCCAGCCTCACGTTCAGGGCGGCCTCGAGAATGCGGCCCGCCTCTTCATGTTGACCGGCCTCCTCGTGCAATACCGCCGCGGCCAGCGCTATGTCGGGCAAGGCTTTTTCATCGGCGCGCAAATCGCCCCAAATGCTTTTGAACCCATCCAGACCCGCAGCCCGTATGCGGGCCGCGGCGGAAACCTCGATGAGCTGGACGGCCTCGGATTTGTCGATGGCGCCCCGGCGCTGCAAGAACCGGGTTAGCTCGTATACATGGCCGTAATCCTGCAACTGGCGATAGGCGCGCAACAGCAAGCGGGTGGCGTTCAGATGCCGGGAGCTGGCATTGTGCAAGGGTTGCAAAAGCTCCAGCGCGTCTTGCGGCCGGTTCTGGTCGAGGTACATTTCGGCGGCGGCGGTGGCGGCGGCTTCCTTGAGCCGCGGTTCACTGCCAGCGGTTTCGCGCGCAACTTCCAGGGCTTCGTCGCGACGCGCGAACTCGCCCAGATGGTGGGCCGCCCTGGCCTTGGCCAGCCCGGCAAGCACCTTGGTGCTGGGCGTGCGGGTTCTGTCGAGTAATTTGGCCAATTCTTGCTCGGCCTGCGGGTAGCGGCCTTCCAGCACGTTGATCCAGCCGTTTTCAAGCAATTCGTGATCGCGTCTTTTGGCGCGCAGCCCGCGCCACGAACGGAAGCGCTCGGGCCCCGAAGTGACCCAGGCGATGACGCGCAGCACTACGTACAGCACGATGAAGGCGGCCAGCACCAGCAATACCGCCAGTGCCAGGGAAAGCTCGATGCGCCAGGGCTGAGCAATGATGAGCACGTTGCCGCCATGTTCGCGCAGCACCACGCCCAGGGCTACCGCCACGACCAATACCAGCAGAGTCCAGAACCATGTCCTCATTGTTTATTCCTGTGACGGGGCAGACTGGACGGGCGGAACAGCCGCGGGAGCGGCCGCCGGCGCCGCGGCGGCGGGAGCCGCGCTGGGGTCCTGGCCGGTAGCGCCCTGGCCGGACTGGCCCTCGGGCTGGCCATCCACCGAAGACGGGCTGTCGGCCTGTTCGTCGGCCTTGGCATTGGCCGCGCGCAAGGTGTCCAGAGCCTGCATGCTGTTGCTGACCGTCGGCAATTTGACGGCGATATCGGTATCGGCCAATTGGTCGGCCAATTTCTGGGCGCGCCGGGTATCGGAGGCGGTCGTATCGTAATGCGTCTTGAGGGCTTGAACCAGCACGCCGGTTTCGGACTTCCACACGGCAGGCTGATGCATCATGAGCGCCAGTTGCGCGGTCATGATGCGCAAGCGCAGGTTTTCACGCAGTTGCCCCGCCTGATCCGGCGACATCAGCAAGGCGGAGGAGTTCTCGACGCGCCGAACGCTGATCAGGCCGCCCAGATCCTGGCGCACCATGACCCAGGCCTCGTCCGCCCATTGCCCAACCTGATGCAGGCCTTTGCGCCACCACGAAGCATTGGGATCGATCGGCGCGCGGGCCGCCAATTCCCGCCCGGCAAGCGCCGCGTCGCGCTCGGTCGTGTCGACCTTGGGCGCCGCGTCGTCGGGAATGAGCAGCGGCGCGCTGCCGACGAGCGAGCCGAGCTCGTCCAGCCGCGACGACATCTGCGCGACGTCGATGGTTGAAACCGCCCGCAGGCGATCCAGGTCGCCGTTGATGGCTTGCTGCAAGCCCGCCAGGCTGGGGCGGCTTGCCCGCGCCAGTTGCGCCTGCGCGGTTTCGAGTGCAATGATGGCGTTGCCCACGTTGCCGCCGAGGATGAGCTGCTGGTGGGCAACCTGCACCAGATGGTCGACATCGTTGATGAGCAGCAGGTCGGAGCCCTTGTCGGTAAGCAGTTGGAAAGCCTGGTCGAGGCTGGCGACCTGATCGCGGGAATCGTTCAGGGCGACCTGCAACGCATTGATATGGACGCCCTGCTCTTGCGCCAGCGACAGGGCCTGCTGGGCCTGGCTTGCCGCCTGCCGCGCCGCCGCCGAGCTGCTTTGCACCTGGTCGAGCAAGGCTGCCTGGGACTGGTGGAACATTTTGTGCTGGTACCAGAACCCCGCGGCAAGCGCGATGGCGATGAGCAAGACCACCACGAACGCAATGCCCAGGGCGGGACGGCGTTTGGCGCGTGCCGCCGCCGACGAGGATGCGGATTTGGCCGAATTGGCGGCCGGCCTGGATGTTGTCGCGGCCGCGCTGTCGGCCGACTGGATCTCGGTGTTAGGTTCAGTCATGACGAGATTGTAATCCTTGACGCTGGCTTATAGGAAAGCAAGTGATACGACGGCCTGAAAAATAGTTTCATCCGCCGGTGGGCATATTTTTACCATTGACGCCGGATTTTTGCCCGGCACCGTTCGGAGCAGCGCCTGCAAATGCCGCGCAATACGTTCATGGATCACGACGAAACGCGCATCGCGCCAAAACGTTTGCAGCCCCGGCGCCGACAGGTTCTGGTAAAACGCATCGACGCTTTCCGAACTGGTGAAAAGACCGACCACGACACGGCCCGGCGCCAGGCCGGCGGCCAAGGTCTGGCGCTGTCCATCCGTCCATTCGGATGGACAGCGCCGGTATATGGCGTAGCGATGCACCCGCGCTCCCGCGCGCTCCAGGCATTCGCCCAGCCACTCCCGCCCGCTTTCTCCCCGCACGATGGCCACGCGCCGGAGCGTGCCGCGCCTTGGTTCGAGCAGCCGCCACAGCGCTTCGGAATCCTGAGGCGTATCGGCGGCCGGATGCACGATGCATCCGGAAGGGATGAAGCCCGCCTCGCGCAAAGGCCTGGCGCTGGCTTCGCCCACCGTGGCGGCCACGGTGGAGGCCGGCCATTCGGCGCAGCCCCGCGCGGCAAGCTGCTCGAGATAAAAAAGAGCTGCATTGGCGCTGACGAACACGATGAGGTCGTAATGCTGCGGCAACGGAAACCGCGACGCGTCGATGGGCAATGGACTGACCGCCAGGGCCGGCAGCTCCAGCGCCTCGAGCCCAGACTCCCGCAAACGGGCCGCCAGGGGCTGATTGCGGCCTCGTGGCCGGGTCAGCACAACCAGGGGAGTGGCGGGCCGGAGCACCTGCCGCCTTACGTTGCCGAGGGGCCGGCCGCGCCGAGCTTGGCCAGAACGGCCTGGGCCCCCTTGCCCAGGAGTTCTTTGGCCACGCTTTCGCCAAGCTGCTCGGCCGAGTCGGACGAACCGCGGGCCTGGGCGCGAATGATGCGGGAACCATCGGGTTCGGCCACCAGAGCCTGCAAATGCAGTTCCTGCCCCTGGATTTGCGCATAGGCGGCCAGGGGAACCTGGCAAGAACCGCCCAGAACGCGCGACACGCTGCGCTCGGCCAGCACGCAAGCCGTGGTGCTGGCGCTGGCCATTGGCCCAAGCCAGGCATGCATGTCGGTGCGCGCAAGCAGGACCTCGATGCCCAGCGCCCCCTGCCCCGCGGCCGGCAAGCTTTGTTCGACGTCGATAAGCCGCCGGATGCGCGACCCCAGGCCCAGGCGCCGCAAGCCCGCCGCCGCCAGAATAATGGCCGAATACTCGTTGCGGTCGAGCTTGGCCAGCCGGGTGTCCAGGTTGCCGCGCAATGGCTCCACCCGCAATTGTGGATACACAGCGCGAATCTGGGCTTCGCGCCGCAGGCTGGACGTGCCGACCACCGCGCCGGCCGGAAGCTCGGCCAGGGAGTCGTAATTATTGGAGACGAAGGCGTCGCGCGGGTCTTCGCGCTCGAGCACCACGGCCAGGGAAAACGGGTCGTGCAGATCGACCGGCACATCCTTGAGCGAATGCACGGCCAAGTCGGCCCGGCCGTCGAGCAACGCGTTTTCGAGTTCTTTGACAAACAGGCCCTTGCCGCCAACCTTGGAAAGGCTGCGGTCGAGTATCTGGTCGCCGCGCGTGGTCATGGTCAGCAGGCTGACCTGGCATCGTGGATACAGCGCGGCCAGCCGATCGCGCACATGCTCGGCCTGCCACAAGGCCAGCCGGCTGGCGCGTGTGGCGATGACGAGTTTGTCGGGCGTACTGGACATGGCGCTATCCGATGAACTGATTGATGACTATCGCGGCCACAATGCCCAGAACGGCCAGGATGAACAGACCTTTAAGCAAAGACATGCTGGAATCTCTATGTTTGTCGGGATTGGAGGACTTAAACAGACTCATTGATTGCCCCTTTTGCGGCGGTTTTGCGAGCGGCCAGCCATTTTCCCAGCACAACCACCAGGATGGCGCCTATCGCTTCGGCTGCCAGTTTACCCAAGGAAGACACTTGGCCGATTTGATTCGCGACAACCACATCGGTCACCAGCATGCCGCCGGCGATCCAGCCCAGCAGCGCCCCTCCGAACGTCACCACCACGGGGAAACGGTCGATGAGCTTGAGCACCAGGGTGCTGCCCCAGATGATGATGGGAACGCTCAGCAGCAGGCCGAATATGACATAGCCCAACTGATGGTCGGGTATGGTGTTCTGGGCCGCGCCCGCGATGGCGATGACGTTGTCCAGGCTCATGACGAAATCGGCGATAAGTATGGTTTTGACCGCCGCCCAGACGGAGCTGGCGCTCTTGATGTTGTCGTGGTGATCGTCGTCGGGCAAAAGCAGCTTGACGCCGATCCACAGCAGCAGCAGCGCACCGGCGATTTTCAGAAACGGAATGTTCAGCAAGGTAAGGGCGAAGGCGATGAGCGCCACGCGCAACACGATGGCGCCGGCCGTTCCCCATACGATGCCCTGCATTCGCTGCTTGTGTTCCAGATTGCGGCACGCCAGGGCGATGACGACGGCGTTGTCGCCCCCCAGCAGGATATCGATCATGATGATCTGAAAAAGCGCCCCCCAGTGGAGGGTTTCTATGAACTCGAGCATCCGCGCTCCATATATATTTTTGCTGTTCGGAAAAGCCGCCGAACCCCGCGTTCGGACAGCCTGGTTTAGTGTGCGGCTCGATGACGCGGCCACAACCTATTATATGGGTCGAAAGCCCCCCGGCACGCGGGCGGACAATAAAAAAGGCCCGAATCGATCGGGCCTTTTTGCATTTGCGAAAAGCCTTACAGCACGGACTTGAGCAGCTTGCCCATTTCGGAAGGATCGCGGGTAGTGCGGATGCCGCAAGCTTCCATGGCGGTCAGCTTGGCATCGGCCGTGTCGGCGCCGCCGGAGATCAGCGCACCGGCGTGGCCCATGCGCTTGCCCGCCGGAGCGGTAACACCAGCGATGAAGCCCACGACAGGCTTCTTCATGTTGTCCTTGGCCCATTCGGCGGCGTTGACTTCGTCGGGGCCGCCGATTTCACCAATCATGACCACGGCATCGGTGTCGGGATCGTCGTTGAACAGCTTGAGCACGTCGATATGCTTCAGGCCATTGATGGGGTCTCCGCCGATACCCACGGCGCTGGACTGACCCAGGCCCAGTTCGGTGAGCTGGGCCACCGCTTCGTAGGTGAGCGTGCCAGAACGGCTGACCACGCCGATGCGGCCCTTGCGCGAGATATGGCCGGGCATGATGCCGATCTTGAGTTCGTCCGGCGTGATCAGGCCAGGGCAGTTGGGCCCAAGCAGCAGGGTTTTCTTGTTCTGGTCGCGCATGCGGTTGCGCACTTCCAGCATGTCGCGCACAGGAATGCCTTCGGTAATGCAGACCACCAGATCCAGGTCGGCTTCGACTGCTTCCCAGATGGCGGCCGCCGCGCCCGCGGGCGGAACGTAGATGACCGAAACCGTGGCGCCGGTCTGGGCCTTGGCTTCCTTGACGGAGCCGAAAATGGGCACGCCCTCGAAGTTCTCGCCGGCCTTTTTAGGGTGCACGCCGGCGACGAACGCGTTCTTGCCGTTGGCGTACTCGCGGCACATATGGGTGTGGAATTGGCCGGTCTTGCCGGTGATCCCTTGGGTAATGACTTTAGTGTCTTTGTTGATCAGAATCGACATTTACAAATCCTCGGCAATATTCTTATTTCGCGGCGGCTACGACTTTGGTCGCGGCTTCGGCCATGGTGTCCGCACTAATGATGGGCAGGCCCGAATCGGCCAGCAATTTCTTGCCCAGCTCTTCGTTGGTGCCCTTCATGCGCACGACCAGCGGAACGCTCAGGTTGACGGCCTTGCAAGCGGCGATGACGCCCTCGGCGATGACATCGCAGCGCATGATGCCGCCGAAGATGTTGACCAGGATGGCCTTGACGCCTTTGTTCTTGAGCATGATCTTGAAGGCTTCGGTGACCTTTTCGGCCGTTGCGCCGCCGCCGACGTCCAGGAAGTTGGCCGGCTCGCCGCCGAACAGCTTGATGG
>CALMPB010000215.1 GCA_937871985.1 uncultured Burkholderiaceae bacterium | reverse complement strand
ACGGCACCCGAGGCGCGCGGCCCGCTCAAGTCCTAGCTCATCGGGATCATGAAGGAACAGCAAGGCTCGCAGGTCACGCAGTTCGTGACGATCGACTGGATCAAAGTCGATCCCGATGCCCTGACCAGCGAAGTCGGAGGCGTCCTTCATACTGTTGTCGCCTCGCGCGACGTTCGCCGCGAGCACAAGGTGTTCAAGTTCGCCTGGAAGTACGAGGGCCTGAGCCTCAAGCTGCGCGGCTTCGGTGTCGTCGTCGAGAAGGGTGCCAATCCCACAAAGGATGCAGCCGATGAGTGATTTGCTCGCCGCTTGCGAGATTGCCTCTGGCGCCTCGCTCGCCTCCTCGCTCGATTGCTTTGCCAAGCGCTTTCTAGGCGTGCTGCTGGTTGGGGCAGGGGTGCTATCGGCATCGCCGGTGCTGGCTGACCAGACCGTGGTGGCTTCTGACAATGGTGCCGTCCAGTGCGACGCATCCAAGCTCGACCTGACGCGCATTTCGCTGAAGGACGATCAGTTCGCGGCTGTCTCGAAGGTCACGACCGGGATCGCCACCGAGGATTTCTCGGTCGTCCACGAACCGACGCGCGGAGACATCTACATTTCGGTGCCGGAAGGCTACGCGCGCCAGGCGATCTCGTTTTTCGGCACGACCCAGAAGGGCTTCGTCTACAAGTTCGTGTGCCAGGTTAGCGGCAACGAGGCCAAACAGGTCTTCGTCACCAATGCCGACCTTGCCAAACCCACGAAGCCGGCGCCGCAGGCTGAAGTGGCAGCAATGCGTAGCAACCTGCCGCTCGATCAACAGGCAGTGGGACTCGTCAAGGCGATGTTCGAGCAGCGTCCGGTGGACGGCTTCGACATTCGCGATGAACCGCGCACTCCCGTCAATGTCGGCACTCTCAAGGTCCAACTGGTGAGCGAGTATAACGGCCTCACCATGGCCGGCCGTGTGCTGCGTATCGAGAATACCGGCAAAGAGCCTGTTGTCGTCACCGATGAGCTGATCGCCTCGCAGGGCGCGATCGCGGTCAGCATTTCCAACGCCTCGCTGCAGCCGGGCCAAGCAACGGGCGCCTACGTGGTGGTCCCGGCAGGAGACCTGTGATGGATATCTTCAAGCGCAAGGCGAAGAACGTCGAGACCGAGACGGCAGAAGCCCACGATCAGCTCGATGACGGGCTCAACATCGCCGAGAACGCCGCAGCGGCCCGGAAGCAGAAGCTGTGGCTCTACGGCGGCGGCGCGGTGATTGCAGCTGCGGCCATGTTCTACGTCCTCGACAGCGGAACCAAGGAGGAAACCCTCCTTGCCAAGAAGGACGACGACAAGACCGAAGTGTCGACCGACGCCATCATGAACCGCCAGATCGTCGATCAGGAATGGATGTCGATGTACGAGCGCCAGCAGCTCGATCAGGGCAACCAGCTCAAGGGCGTGCAGGGCGCAGTATCGAAGCTCGACCAGGTACAGGGTGAACTGCAAACCCTGCGCCAGGAAAACGAGCAGATGAAGGCGGACGCCACGCGCGTCCTCGAAGCCTACGAACGCGAGAACCGCCAGCTCAAGCAGCAATCGGGATCCTCGCCAACGCAAGGCCAGCCAATGGCCCCCGGCGCAATGGCGGCAGCCGGAGCGATGGGAATGGGCGGCGGGATGGGTGCGCCGCGATCGAACGAGGTGAAGCTGGTCTCCTTCAACGGCTCCAGCGCGCCTGCAGGCCCGAGTGGGGATGGCAAGCGCATCAGCGCCGATGGCAAGCAGGCGGCCACCTATACGGACAGCCCGAACTACCTGCCGCCCAACTCGATCGCTACCGCCAAGGTGGTCGTCGGTGTCGATGCCGCCACCAACGTCAAAAGTGCAAGCGACCCGCTACCGGTGCTGCTTCGCGTCACCGGGCCGGCGCGTTCGGTCTTTTCGGATGGCAAGCTGCTTCGCACCCGCGTCCAGGGCTGCATGGTCAATGGCGCGGCTTACGGCGATCTTTCCTCCGAGAAGGTCTACGTGAAGCTGCAGCGCATGACCTGTCCTCAGCCTGGCGGGCGCTATGCCGTATCCGAAGTGAAGGGCTTCATTTCATTCGGCGGCAAGGTCGGTCTTCGCGGGCGTGTGGTGAGCCGCGAAGGCGGCCTGATCACCCAGGCCTTTCTTGCAGGGCTCGCAGGCGGGTTCGGGCGCGGCTTCAGCGCCAACTCCAATGCTCTCCTGCGCGGCACCAACGTCAGCGTCGATGGCAAGCGCGATCAGCTTTCGGCATCCGAGATTGCACAAGGCGGCTTTGGGGAAGGTGTCTCGACCGCCGGCGACAAGCTCTCGGACTACATGATCGAACGGGCCGAGCAATATCAGCCGGTCATCGAGATGCCGACCGGCGCCGACGTCGAGGTCGTGTTCCTCGACGGAACCTTCATCAGAAATTGAGGTGCTCCATGCGTAAGGCAATCATCACATCCATGGTCGGCGTGGCCGCGCTCGCCGGTGGCACGGGTCTCTATGCCGCCAGCGACAGCGACACTGCTCTCACCAAAGCGCTCGCCACCCGGCTTCCCAAGACGGCGGTTACCTCGGTCGATTGCGGGCGGATTCCGGCGCTGTGCGAAGTGCAGGCCGGGCAAAACCTGTTCTACACCGACAAGGGGGGCCGCTACCTCGTCATCGGCCGCGTCTATGACATGGAGACTCGGCAGGATCTCACCGCTGCACGCCTTCTGGAGATCAGCCCGGAGACCCTGGTGGGCGGCGCTGCGAAGCCGATGGTTGCCGAGCCCGAGGATCAGCAGGCGGTGGCCTCCTCTGCAGGCGTGAGGCAAGTGGCCGCACGGACCGAGAAGGTTGCGCTCGATAAGCTGCCTGAATCCGGAGCGATTCTATGGGGTGCGGGCCAGCAGACGGTGACGGTCTTCAGCGATTTCCGCTGCGGCTACTGCAACCAGCTGCACCAGACCCTGGCGGCCATGAACGTCAAGGTTATCGAGCGCCCGATCTCGGTGCTCGGCACCCGCTCGATCTCGGATGCGGTGATCTGCTCGGCGGATCGCAGCAAGGCCCTCACCAAGGCCTACAACCGCGAGCCGCTGGACGGCGCCAAAAAGTGCGACACCAGCGGCCTCGATGCGAACGAAGCCTTCGCGCGGCAGAACGGGTTCACCGGAACGCCGGTGATCGTTCGCAGCGATGGCGCCGTGGTTCATGGTTACCGCCCGCGTGAGTTCCTGGAATCCTGGCTGAAGGGGGCAAGCTGATGCAGCGCCTCGGACATGTCTCAGCCTCCCTCGCTCTGCTCTGCGCGAGCGCCGGCTGCACGACCTTTGGAACCAACGTCAGCGGATCCTTTCGCTGCGACGGCCCGGAAGGGGTCTGCGCCCCCTCGATCGCGATCGATGACACGGCGCTCTCGCAGATCCAGAAGACGGATACCGACGAGCTGCTGGCGCCTGCCGGCCCCTACAAGATCGACGATGGCGATCCATCGCGCACGCGCATGGCCCTTGGGGCGAGCCCGTCGCAGCCTAACCAGAACTATCAGCTGAGCGTGGTCTTCCCCGCCTACACCGACTTCGCCGGCAATGTTCACGCACGCAAAACGGTGGCCGCTGATGTCGGGCTGCCCGGAAGGACCGCAAACAGCGTGGAACTGGCGAGCCGCGCTCGGGGGCAGGGCGGTTCGCGCGGTCTGCTCGCTGCGGCGCAGAGCGCCCCTGTGCTTGCACCCATTGCTGCGCTTGATGCTTCGGTCAGCGAAGCGGCTGCGCCGACGCTTGCTGCGGCGGATCTGGCTGCTGGCGCAGCTGCAAAGCCTGCCCCAATCGAGCGCATCAAGGCCGAAGTCGACGCCAAGCTCTCGACCTCGAAGCGCGCGCCCGAGGCGCGCCGTCAGGCCGCCTCTTTTCCCTCGCCGGAGTAAGCCAGCATGTCGGTCTTCGATAGTCTTCGAGAAATTATCCTGGGCGACGGCCGTAAGCCGGAGACGACCGCACGCCCCGCGGCGGTGCCGATGCTCTCGCATTTCCTGGGCTATCGCTCGTTCGATGAAGACAAGATGATCTTCTACCAGGTACGCTCCAAGGGTTTCATCCTTGAGCTTGCCCCGCTGATCGGGGGCGATGAACGCAGCGCCGATATCCTCGGCACCATCTTTGCCGACGTCCTGACGCCGGGATGCACGTTCAATATCCTAAACTATGCATCGCCCCGCATTGCGGAGAAATTGGCAGAGTGGGCGCTGCCGCGTGTCGAGGCGGGGGGGGTCTTCTCAACGCTGGCCCGCCACCGCGCGGACAAGCTTCGCAGTGGCGCCTGGCAGTCGCTCGCCACTGACGGCCCGTTTCTCCTGCGCAACTTCCGCGTGTTGGTCTCGGTCGGAGCGCCCGACGGTTCCGGGATCAAGATTGACGATCTCCTGCGGATCCGCGACGGCCTGATCTCCGCGCTCGATTCCATCAATGTGCCGGCGCGGGTCTTCGAGCCGGTGCAGCTGATCCGCTTCTTCGACGAGATCCTGTGTGCCTCCACCGGCGCCGGCGATGACGCGCCGGGCTACAATCGCTTCGATCCGATCAACGAACAGTGCGTGCGCCGCGATCTGGTCACCCATGTCGAGAAGGATCGTCTGCTCCTCCACGCGCAGTCGCTGCGCCCGACCGGGCAGGTCGTCGACGGGGTACCCGAGTACGAGGACTACGTGCCCGAGCGCTTCGACGTGCGCACCATGTCGATCCGCAATTTCCCCGATCGCTGGGCACCGTGGGACACGCAGAAGATCATCGGCGACGTCTTCAATCCCAAGCTGTGCCTGCCATGCCCGACGCTGCAGTCGGTCAGCGGCATGATCCCGGGCATGGAGGCATCGGAATCGAAAGCCGGCTACAAATTCGCCCGCACACAGTCTCTGTCGGAAGGGCAGGGCGTCAAGCTGGTGCCCAAGATCAAGGACCAGGCGGCCGAGTGGCGCAGCGTCCAGGAACGGGTGAAGTCGGGCGAGAAGCTGATCCGCTGCTACTATGCGATCAGCATCATTGCGCCTCGCGGCACGGCCGAGACGGCGGAGCGCGCGATCAAGGGCATCTACAAGGCGGCCGGTTGGGATCTCATCGACGAGACCCACATCCAGTTGCCCGCCTTCATGTCGCACTTCCCGCTGATGGTGGCCGACGGCCTGCAGTCGGACCTGGAGCGCATGAAGCGCTTTCGCACGATGCTCTCCTCCAACGTCGCGGCTATCGCTCCGCTGCAGGGTGAGTACGTGGGCGGCCACATCCCGCATGTGCTGTTCATCGGCCGGCGCGGTCAGCCCCAGTTCTGGTCGCCGTTCCAGAACAAGGCAGGCAACCACAACGTGGCGATCGCCGGTAAGTCGGGGTCGGGCAAGTCGGTGTTCCTGCAGGACCTGACCGCGAGCCTCGCGGGGGTGCGTGCCAAGACGATCGTGATCGATGACGGCCGCTCGTTCGAGCACATGGCCAAGGCGCTGGGCGGTACGTTCACCGAGTTCAAGCTGTCCTCGGGGATCTCGATCAACCCGTTTCGCATGATCGATCTGGCGCTCGCGGAAGAGGACGAGGATTACCTGGTCGACTGCCTGGCGATGCTCAAGGCCATCGTTTCGCAGATGGCGCGCTACGAGAACCGCCTCAACGACACCGAGCGCGGTCTCATCGACAAGGCGGTGAACGCTGTTTGGAACGCGCACCAGCGCGACGGCACCGTCGACCATGTGATCTCAGAGCTGCAGAAGGAAACCCATGATGCGGCGAGGGACCTTGCCATGTCGCTGCTGCCCTTCTCCGCGCAGGGCACCTATGGCCGGTTCTTCCTCGGCGACAGCAACCTCGACCTTTCGGCCGACCTGACGGTGTTCGAGCTTTCGGACCTCTCCTCGCGCGAGGAGCTGCGCAGCGTCGTTCTGACCTCCATCATGTTCGTTGCCTCGCAGACGATGCGGCGCATGAGCCGCTCCATCCCCAAGGCGCTGCTGATCGACGAAGCCTGGCAAATGCTGAAAGGCGGCGCGATGGCGGATTTCGTCGAGACCTATTCGCGCACCTGCCGCAAATATGGCGCTTCGCTCATCACCGCTACCCAGTCGATCAACGACTACTACAAGTCGGACGGCAGCCGCGCAGCGCTGGAAAACTCCGACTGGTTCGTGATCCTCCAGCAGAAGCCCGAGACGATCGCAGACTTCAAGAAGTCCGATCGCTTCGAGATGACCGGCCACACCGAGGCGCTGATGCGTTCGTTGAAGCGCAACGGGATCGAGTATTCCGACGTGCTCATCCGCGGCCCGGAAACCGAGACGATCTGCCGCCTCGTGCTCGATGCCTACTCCGGTACGCTGTACTCATCGAGTCCCGACGTCTTTGCGCGCATCGAGGCTGTGGTGCATCAGGGCTATTCCATGGCCGATGCGATCGAGCGGGTGGCCTTCCCCGATCGCCTGCGTGCCGATGACGGGATGCTGGAGGCGGCAGAATGACTGCGCTGCGCCTCCCTTCGGCCGGCAGGGCAAGGCAGACCGGTCAAGCGGTATTGGCAACCATTCTGCGCCTTGTGGGCTGGATGTCGATCAACTTCCTCGTCGCCTTTGGCGCCGTGCTCGCCACCGGTTTCGCGCTCGGCAACTTCACGATCGTCGGCACGATGCACCATCTGGCGAACCTGTCCTCGCGCTACATCGTCGCCGGTACCGAGCGCCAGCATCAGTTTGATGTGCTGCTGTTGGGCAGCATGGCCGCAGCATTCTGCCTGTCGGGCTATTTCCGCCGCCATTCGCTGCGCCAGCTTCTAACCAGGGAATTTGCCGATGTCTGATGTGCGACACGATGAGCCGATGTTCGCTGAGATCGAGAGCGCGCCGGTCGCGGCTCCAGCTAAGCGCCCGGTTGCAAGGGCGGCCAAACGCGGCGTCTCGGTGAAGGAGATCCTGACGGTCGCCGCGCTCGTTGGCGCGGTTTCCTGGGGCGCCTGGGTCACCAAGAGCATCGTCGATCCCGCGCAGGACCAGGGCAAGTTCGTCAAGCTGCAGCTGCAGGGCGTTATCACCGAGTACCTGCAGGCACAGGCGCGCTCGGGCAGCGACGAGCGCAGCGCGGCGGCAGCGACCACAGCTTTCATGGGCGAACTCGACAAGGCCGTGGCGAGCCTCGGCAAGTCCGGCAAGGTCGTTCTGGTGAACGAAGCCGTGATCGGCGGTGACATGCCCGACGTCACGGACGAGGTTAAGCGGGCGGTCTATGCCAAGGTGCCGATGCCCAAGGTCGCAGCCGCGCCGGTCCAGCAGGATATGCAGGCCTACCTCGCCGCAAACGGTGCCCCCGGTGCTGCCCAACCTGCGATAGGAGCGGCCGGTGGCGACGCTCAGTAAGCCTGCCGCTGAAGCTTGTGCTGAAACGCGGGCAGAAGCCCGCAGCAGCGGCTTTCGCAGGAAGCTGATCGCGATCGGCGTGATCTTGGTCGGCGGCCTCGCCTTCCAGAACCTCTCTCACTGGAGCAAGACCCACGCCTTCATGATCAACCAGAGCGAGAGCCTGCCCAACTGGGCGTTTCTGGTGGAAGCTGGCCGCTTTCCAAGGCGCGGGGAATACGTTGTCTTCAACCCGGGCCGCGATCCTCTCGTGCTCAAGTATTTTGGCGAGAAGCCCTCCGCGTTCGCCAAGGTCGCCTATGGCGTTCCCGGCGATATCGTCAGCCGTTCAGGCGCCGACGTGCTGATCAATGGCCACAAGGTGGCAACGCTGAAGCCGGTTACGCGCAAAGGTGATCCCCTGCCGGCAGGCCCGCTTGGGAAGATTCCGGAAGGCTGCGTCTATGCCGGCAGCGATCACAAGGACGGGTTCGACAGTCGCTACGCCGCGATCGGCTTTGTGTGCCGCAATCGCCTGGCAGGTGTGGGGAGCCCGATCCTGTGAAACTGCTTGCTTACGCCTGCGCGGCGATCGTTGGAGGCCTTGCCGGCACCTTCCTGCCCGGGCAGCACCCTGCCGGCGCCGTCGATCACGGCCAGATGGGTCAGGCCTGGCCGATTGCCGAGCCTGATCTTCTCGAAGTGATCCGCGGCCGTCTCGAGACCGCCAAGGCGACGGGCAAGCTCGACGAACTCAATGCCCGCTTTGCCGAGCGGGTGAAGGCCAAAGTCCAGCGCCCAACGCCGGTCGCCGGGATTGTCGGCGCGATCGAGGACAAGACGTGGGAATACGACCCCACCGTCACGATCGAAAACGACATCCGCGACCATAAGGGCAACCTCATCGCGGCAGCCGGCCAGCGCATCAACCCGCTCGACCGCATCGGCCTGAAGCAGAAGCTGGTGTTCATCAACGGTGACCGCCCGGAAGAAGTGGCCTGGGCGATGGCGCAGGGGGATGATCTCAAAGCCAAGGTCATCATGGTCAAAGGCTCGCCCTTCGATCTGATGAAGGCCAACCAGCGCCGCTTCTACTTCGATCAGGAAGGCTCGCTCACCGCCAAGTTCGGCATCGAGCACACGCCCGCCTCTGTCGAACAGAGTGGCCGGATCCTCATCGTGCGCGAAGTCGCGATAAAGGAAGGGAAGGGCGCATGATCGATTGGCTCCGCAAAAGGCTGCCCGCACCCATGGCTGCTCCGGAAACGCCAGAGCTTCGCGCTGCGCGGCGGCGCCTCATCGCCGGAGCCGGAATCCTGGCGGGGCTGACGCTGCTGTGGACGCCGATCACGCGCCTCATCGGCGGCGGGGCGCCGGCCCTGTTCGCCGGGCTTGTCGTCTTCCTCTCTATCCAGGGGGCTTTCTGGTTCAGCGCCAAGAATGCGGCCGATGATGCCTGGCTCCGCTCCGGAGACTGGCGCAATGAATAAGTGGCTGCTCCAGATCCTCATTGGCCTGTTCCTGTTCCTGCCCGGGTCTGCGAAGGCGCAGGTTCCGGCCGCAAGCTGCTCGGGCTCGTTCGTCAATCCGATCACCGATGTGTGCTGGGGCTGCATGTTCCCGCTCTCGGTCGGCGCCCTCAAAATCTGGCCATCCTCTCGCGCGGACACCAACAATCCGGCTTCACCTATCTGTTTTTGCGGCTCCCCCATTCCGCGCATTGGCGTTGCGATGGGGTTCTGGGAGCCGGCACGTCTCATAGACGTGACGACCAAGCCGTTCTGCTTCCCGAACCTGGGCGGTATCAAGCTCAACCCCGGCCTTTCCATGGGCGGCGGCTATGCAGCCAATACCGGCTCGAATGGCGGGACGGACACGGCCAAGTATCACGTCCACTATTACGTCTATCCGCTGCTCTACTGGATGGAGATCCTGACCGATTTCCTGTGCTTCGAGCAGGCCAGCTTCGACATTGCCTACATGACCGAGATCGACCCGCTCTGGCAGGACGATGCATTGACGACGCTCATCAATCCCGAAGCGCTGATCTTCGCCAATCCGCTGGCTCAGGCTGCCTGTGCAGCGGACTGTGTAGCTGCAACGGCCGCGCTGCCGCTTGATCCGCTGTTCTGGTGCTCGGGCTGTCAGGGCTCGATGTACCCCATGAACGGCAACATCGGCGCGAGCGTCGGCATGACGCAATCGGGCCGTCTGGCGGCCGAGCGCATGGTCTACAAGATGCACCGCCAGGCGCTGGGCTGGGGAACGTCGGGCTCCAAGGGGCTATGCGGCAAATACATCATGCCGATCCTCAAAAAGAGCCAGTACCGCCTGCAGCAGGTCAATCCGACGCCGATGGTTTCCGGGCGCGAATCCTGCTCGCCGATCGGCGGTTCCGTCCTGCTCCCGCGCGCTGCCCGCACTTACCCGGTGAAGGGTGAGGACATGGGCTTTCTCCTGTGGAGGAAGCGCAATTGCTGCGTTTTGTGAGGTATGAACCCATGCGCAAATCCCTTCTGACTATTGGCGGTGTTCTCGCGGTCGGGCTTGTAAGCGCGGCATTGGCGCAGACCATCGAAGGCCTGGATCTTCAAAAGGCGGAAGCACGCGGCGAAGCCTCGCAGGACGATGCACAGTCGCTGGTCGATTTCGTGCGCGGACAGGGTGGGCCCCAAGATGCTGCGGATCAATCGACCGCGGCTCAAGCCGTGGCCAATGATGCCTATGATCGCATTGCCGATCTGGACGTCTCGAACATCGCAGGTGGGGCGAAGGGCGGCCCCATCGATCTCGACGAGATGGTCGCCGGTGCCAAGAGCAACGTGGCCGGGCCCAAGACCACCCCGCTCGTCATGGCCTTCGTCAGCCTCTCGATGCCCGAGGAGGCGCTGCGCCGCACGATCGCCGATACCACGCGCGCTGGCGGCATCGTCGTCATGCGCGGGTTCTCCAGGGAAGGCGCCAAGGCTTTCGTGGCCGGTCTTTCCAAGGTCGTCGACCAGAAGGATGCGTCCAATATCGCCATCGATCCCCGGCTGTTCCGGGCCTTTCATGTCAATCGCGTACCGACCATCGTGTCTGCCGCCAGCATGTTCGAGCCCTGCGACCAGCTCGATTGTGTAACGCCGCCGCCGCCGCACGACCGCATTTCCGGCAATGTGCCGTTGTCCTACGCGCTGCAGACCTTCACCGATGCAAACGGCCCTGGGGCGCCCGCTGCCAAGGTGGCGCTTGCAAACCTGGCAGGCCGTCAGTGAAGCCGTGGCTCACCTTGATGCTCGCCGGCGCCCTTGTGGTGGGCTGCGGGGTTGCTCAGGCCCAAACGGCAAAGGATGCGGAGGATTTTGCCAAATCGATCCGCGACGGTTCCTCGGGCACCGTGCTTCAGAATGGTGCGCAGAACAACGTACCCGGCTTCGGTGGGACCGACTTCGATGCCTCGAAATACCTCGATGACGAAGAGGGCCTGACGGACGCGGGCGTTTCCCAGCGCTACTCCGATCCAAACTATCAGGTGGTCATCGATCCGGCCCGGCCGGAATTCGACCCCACGACAATCGATCTGTCCTCTGCGAAGCTTATCGAGGATAATCCGCAAAGCTACCTTGGGACAGATGTGGCATTGGGGGGATCCACCGGCGCGTGTGAACCCTTGCCCAATACAGGGACAAGCGGCTCCACCTATTATGAAACCTGCAACCAGGGCGAACAGATCTTCACGAAGAATGAGGTTTGTAGGCCGATAATCGTTCCGACAGTCACCAGGACAACCATCTACCGCTATCACGCCAGCACCGGTTTCGGGACCTGGAACGACCTTGATACCTTTGCGGAAGAGTTCGCTGCCGGCACCTGCAGAAATACCGGGCAGCAAGCGCCATACTGCGCCAACGTCGCCAATTATGGCGGCACGCCGACCAAGGACTGCAGCAAATACGAAACCCCGGCATACAAGCCTTACATCATTGAATGCACTGCTGAAGCCAACGTCCTGGGTCACGGGGTTTTAAGCGGCGCAAAACCGGCAATCTACGGAGCCACCGGAAAATCCTGGTACGAAAAGGCGGAAACGGCATCCGTGTCGGTGGTGCGAGACGATAGCGCCTGTTCCGCTTTTGCCGGCAATGCCCAGTGCGCCGAGAAGACACCGGAAGTGTGCAGCGACAGTGACCCGGTAACCCGTATCATCGACGGCGTGCCGGTGACCCAACCATGCTGGGCCTGGACGCGTACCTTCGAGTGCACCGAGCGCCGCGCCGCCAATGACTGCGGCGAATTGGCAGCAAAGCCGGAATGCAAGTTCAGCCATCAGGAATGCCTGAGCGAGAACCCGGACGGCTCCTGCAATGTCTACGACATGGTCTATGTCTGCACGACGCCCAGCACCGGCGGCTCCAATCCGCCTGCCTCGATCTGCGCTGGTGATCTCTATTGCATCAACGGCGAATGCACCCAGGTCGAACGCGAAGCCTCGACCGAATTCAAGGATGCCATGGTCGCGGTTCAGACGATGGGTAATGTCAAAGGCGAGTTCGATCCCGACACCCTGACCCTGTTCAACGGAGACCAGGCGGGATGCCACAAGCCGGTATTCGGGCTCGTGAATTGCTGCGCAGGTAAGACCTCGGGCCTTCTCACTACCGCGGCCGGAGCGGCTGCGATCGTGAGCGGCCCCGCCGCCGTTGCCGCGCTGGCCACTCCTTTCCTGACCATGTTCCTTTGTTCGAGCGAAGAGATGATGCTCGATGTGAAGGACCGGATGGGACTGTGCCACTACGTCGGCACCTATTGTTCCGACAAGGTGCTCGGGGTCTGCACCTCGAAGCGCAAGAGCTATTGCTGCTTCGAGAGCAAGCTCAGCCGTGTCCTGCAGGAGCAGGGGCGCGAGCAGATCGGCAAGACTTGGGGGACGGCCAAGGAGCCCGATTGCAAGGGCTTCAGCATCGAAGAGTTTCAGCAGCTCGATCTCTCGAAAATGGATTTCAACGAGGTCTACGACGAGTTCATCGACGCTGCGAAAGTGCCCGATGAGATCCAGACCTCGATCGAGATCCAGGAGAAGATCGAGCAATATTATCAGCTTCATCAGGGGATATGACGGGCGCTATGAGACCAGTGACGCACATTCATGCCAAGCGTATCGTGCCGGAGCTTTCCGTGTTCGAACTGGCCGTCGCCAGGGCCATGACCCGTCCTGTCGTCCAGGATTGCGAGCAGATCCGCACCATCCTCTCGGACTGGTTCCTCCAGGACGTGCGGATGCGCGACATCGAGGACGCGCTCTCCAGCATGGCCGAGCGCGGCTTCATCAGGACCGCCGCCGACGGCAGCGAGACCTGCGCTCTCACCGAGGACGGCATCCATGCCGTGACCACGCTGTACGGCGGTTGCATCCGCATGATCGACCGCGTTCCCGCCGTTTTCAGCTTGCTCCCGCCTTCAGGAGATACATCAGGAGATTCTGGCCATGCGTAAGTCCGGATATGTGATCCCTGCCTTGCTGGCCCTTGCCGTCCAGGCTGCAGCCCCAATGGCCGTCGCCGCCCAGGATGCGGCGGGCGTCCTCAGCCCCCCTCCCGCGCAGTC
>CALMPB010000214.1 GCA_937871985.1 uncultured Burkholderiaceae bacterium | reverse complement strand
CCCTCCCGGCCGATGCCGGACTGCTTCACCCCGCCGAAAGGCGCGGCCTCCGAAGACATGCGGCCGGTGTTGATGCCCACCATGCCATATTCGAGGGCTTCGGCCACGCGCCAGACACGCTTCAGGTTCGAGGCATAGAAATAGGCGGCGAGACCGTAGATGGTGTCGTTGGCCTCGCGCACGACCTGATCCGCATCCTCGAAGCGGATGACTGGAGCGAGGGGCCCGAAAGTCTCTTCCCGCGCCACCGTCATTTCGCTGGAAATATCGGTGAGGACAGTCGGCTGGAAGAATGTGCCCTCCCTGCCGATCCGGTCGCCGCCACAGCGGATGGTGCCGCCCTTTTGCAGGGCATCGGCGATGTGGGATTCGATCTTGGCGAGCGCCTGGCTGTCGATCAGCGGGCCGACGGCGACACCGGGGTCGAAACCATCACCGACCCGAAGTTGGCGAACCCGTTCCACAAATTTGTCGACGAATGCATCGTGAACGCCCGACTGGACGTAGAGACGGTTGGCGGAAACGCAGGTCTGGCCGGCATTGCGGAACTTCGCCTGGACTGCCCCGTCCACCGAGGCGTCGATGTTGGCGTCGTCGAAGACGATGAAGGGCGCATTGCCGCCGAGTTCGAGGCTCACCTTCTTGATCTGGTCGGAGCACTGGCGCATGAGCAGCCGGCCGACCTCGGTCGATCCGGTAAAGCTGATCTTGCGCACTTTGGGATTGTAGCAGAGCTCTCGCCCTACCGCTGCACCCTCGGAAGCGTAGATTAGGTTCACGACACCGTTGGGAAAACCGGCCACGGCGGCGAGCGCAAACATGGCCCCGGCGACCAGCGGCGTTTGCTCGGCGGGCTTCAACACGATCGAGCAGCCCGCCGCCAGCGCCGGCGAGATCTTGCGCGCAACCATGGACGCGGGAAAATTCCACGGCGTGATCGTGCCGACCACGCCGATGGGCTGCTTGATCACCAGCATCCGGCGGTCCGTCGACGGAGCGGAGATGGTTTCGCCATAGATGCGATTGGCCTCCTCGGCATACCATTGCAGGTACGCCGCCGCATGCGACACTTCCGATTTCGCTTCGGCAAGCGGCTTGCCCATTTCGGCGGTGAGAATTGCAGCGAGATCGTCGGTGTGGTCGACGATCAGTTGATGCCACCGCCATAGCATTTCGCTGCGCTCCCGGGCCGTCAACGCTGCCCATTCGGCCTGTGCGACATAGGCCTTGTCGATCGCCGCGCGCGTTTCCCCGACGCCCATGTCTGGAAGTTCCGCCAGCACTTCGCCCGTCGATGGATTGGAGACCTCAAAAGTACTCCGACCGATTGGCGTCCCAAGTGCCGGCACGCGGTCGATCGCGTCGAACAGATCGGGGGACTTCAGGTGGCGAACCATCGGCAGGCGCAGGGGCAATACCGGTTCCTCCTCGCAGGTTGACGTGTCGGAAACGCCACCTTGTATTCCGCGCATCCGCGCCTTTCATAGGGCCTGGGACCAACGGCAGTAGACCCACCCTCGAACGTTTCTCAACTTGAAGGCGGCGAATGCGTTGAATTGATCCTCACTTGGAACTTAATTCGCGTCGCCTCATTTCAAATGGCAGGTGCAAGTCCGCAGGTTCTGGCCGCGCCGGCCGGATAGAGACTGGCGAGGCATGCGGAGGTAAACTGGCGGACGTCATTTTTGCATGGGAATAATCGTGACACGCAGGTTGTCCACGTCGAGCAAGTGCATATTTGTTTTCAATGCCTTCGTCGCTTTGGGCGCCGTGGAGGCACAAGCTGACGTGAAGCTTCAAGAGACCTATTCCACTTATCAGCTGCGAGGCCTTAGCCGGCAAGCGATACATAACGATCTGCACCGTGTGGCCAAGAGGGACGCAGACGGTATCATCGAAGGCGAGGTCGCGGATCATTGGGATTGGAATTTCAAGTTTGCGGCGATCGGAGACTCCTGCCAGGTCACCTCGGATGAAATCGTACTCAAGCTCAAAATTCTACTTCCAACCTGGGTAGACGATGCCCGCGCCGATCCAGCCACGCGCAAGGCCTGGAACCGCTACTTTCAGGAGTTGAAGGCCCATGAGGATGGCCACAAAGCGATTGCGCTGGAGGCAGCTAAACAGGTTAATAAGTTGACCCATGGCGCAACGGCACCGGGCTCATGCACAGCTCTGGAGCGATCACTGAATCGCGCTGCTAAACAGATTGTCGAGAGTTCAGAAAAGGCGCAGGATCAGCATGAGGCCAGCCTCCCACTATATACGCTTGAATAAATCAACGTTCGATTTTCAATGAGGGGCGTCCGATAGGGAAAGATATCTGCGGCATCTTGGCAGTCATCGAGACACCCTTGGTATCTGCACGAGATGATTTTGTGCGATGGAACTGAGCCTCGGGCCGGATGACCATCCGGCCTCAGGATTGACGAAGCAGTCGGCTGCCCCTCTGGCTACAAGCGCGAGGAGAAGCGGCTGACTGGCGAGGCGGCCTCGCTGAAATGGCCCTCGATGTGATTTAAGCTAACGGACGCAAGGTCTGGATACGGGATGCGACGGCGCAATGCTCCGTGTGGCCAGCTTCTCTCGCCCGGCGCAATCGTGATAGTCGTCTTGCCGGGGCGAACCAGATCACGAGACCATGAGCATCCATACGCCGACCGGATCCGTTCCAGGGCAATTAAAGCGCATCGTCGCCATCGACGTCCTACGCGGCATCGCGTTCATCGCCATGGCGAGCTACCACTTCACCTGGGATCTTGAATTCTTCGGCTACACCGACCCCGGTCTCACCGCCTTCGGCTGGTGGAAGATATACGCACGCTGCATCGCCTCGACCTTCCTGTTCCTGGTCGGCTTCAGCCTGTACCTCGCCCATGGCCGGCAAATCCGCTGGAACGGCTTCTGGAAGCGCTTTGCCATGGTCGCCGGAGCCGCGACCGCCATCTCGGTCGTCACCCGCATCGCCATGCCGGACGGGTTCATCTTCTTTGGCATACTACATGAGATCGCACTGGCCAGCCTACTGGGTCTCGCCTTCCTGCGCCTTCCGGCGCTGCTGACGCTTACCGTTGCCGGGCTCGTCATCGCGACGCCCGTCTACCTGCGCTTCGAGGCGCTGGATCATCCATGGCTATGGTGGGTAGGCCTTTCCGCCATCAATCCGCGCTCCAACGACTATGTGCCGTTGTTCCCGTGGTTCGGCGCAGTGCTGTCGGGGATCGCG
>CALMPB010000213.1 GCA_937871985.1 uncultured Burkholderiaceae bacterium | reverse complement strand
CAAGCAAGCAAGCAAGCAAGCAAGCAAGCAAGCAAGCAAGCAAGCAAGCAAGCAAGCAATTATACGGTGGATGATGTTGAATGAAATAGGAAAATTTATTCGCGGCCGGCGATTTACCAAAGCCGACTATGTGGAAAATGGCATCAATGCCATCCACTACGGCGAGATCTATACGCAGTACGGCATATGGACAGACAAGGTCATTTCGCAAGTCCGGTCGGATATGGCAAGCACCCTGCGCTATGCCCAGCCTGGGGATGTTGTCATTACCGACGTGGGCGAGACAGTCGAGGACGTCGGCAAGGCAGTGGCATGGATGGGTGCTGACCAAGTTGCCATTCATGACCATTGCTATGCCTTCCGCCATGACATGAATCCGAAGTTTGTTTCTTACTACATGCAGACAACTACATTTATCGCAGAAAAGGCGAAGTATGTAGCGCGAACAAAAGTCAAAACGCTATTGGTTGATGGCTTCTCCAAAATTCGCATTCCAGTGCCACCACGAGAAGAGCAAGATCGCATCGTCGCTATCCTCGAAAAATTCGATACCTTGACTAACTCCATAAGCGAAGGCTTGCCGCATGAAATCGAACTGCGACACCAGCAGTATGAATATTACCGCGACAAACTATTGAACTTCGTGGAGTTGGGGGAAGCTGCATAACATGGACAAGACGCTCGGGGAAGTCGCCAAACAACTGAGAGATGCCGACAAAAAGGTACAGTTGATCTATGCCTTCAATGGCATGGGTAAAACGCGTCTTTCCCGCGAATTCAAGCAGCTTGTTGCACCCAAGAACGGGAACGGCGAAGAAGGAACCACCGATCAGCTAGAGTCGTCACGCAGCAAGATTCTGTACTACAGCGCTTTCACCGAAGACCTGTTCTATTGGGACAACGATCTGACGCTGGATTCCGACCCCAAGCTACGAATTCAGCCCAATTCGTTTACCGACTGGTTGCTCACACTGCTCAAGGACTTGGGCCAGGATGGAAATATCGTCAGATACTTCCAGCACTATGCCAACGACAAGTTGACCCCGCATTTCAGCGAAGACTTCTCCGAAGTCACCTTCTCGCTGGAGCGTGGCGACGATGAAAACTCCGGCAACCTCAAAATCTCGAAAGGCGAAGAGAGCAACTTCATCTGGAGCGTTTTCTACACACTGCTGGACCAAGCCATCAGCACGCTCAATGTCGCCGAACCGGAAAATCGCGAGACCCGGCAGTTTGACGCGCTGGAATATATATTCATCGACGACCCTGTGAGTTCGCTGGACGAAAATCACCTGATCGAACTGGCCGTCAATCTGGCTGGTCTGATCAAGACCAGTCCACCCGACCTGAAATTCGTCATCACCACCCACAGCCCGTTGTTCTACAACGTGCTCTACAACGAACTCAACGCCAAGACCTGTTATTTATTGGAGCGGCTCGAGGATGGCACCTTCGATCTTTCGGAAAAGAAGGGAGACTCCAACACAAGCTTTTCCTATCACCTGCATCTAAGAAAAACCCTTGAGCAGGCAATTTCCGCCAATCAGGTCGAGCGTTATCACTTCACACTGCTGCGCAACCTCTACGAGAAAACTGCCAGCTTCTTGGGCTATCCGCAATGGTCAGAGCTGCTGCCTGACGACAAGCAAGCCTATTTGAATCGCATCATCCAATTCACCAGCCATAGCACCTTGTCCAATGAAGCGGTTGCCGAACCAACGCCGCAAGAGAAGCAGACAGTCAAATTCTTGCTAGACAATTTGATCAACAACTATGGCTATTGGCAGCAACAGGAAATGCAGAATGGTTGAGTACATCAAGCCCATCGCCGAGTCGAACAATTTCATCGTGCTCGACAGGTACGTCAAGGAGTGGAAGGTCGCCGAAAGCTACCAAAGCGAAGGCGACCTGGAGCGCGAGTTTATCCAGGATCTGGTCAATCAGGGTTATGAATATCTGCCCAGCCTGAAAGCACAGCAAGGCTTACTGGCCAACGTCCGTGAGCAATTGCAAATCCTGAATAGCGTCCAATTCTCGGACGACGAATGGGCACGCTTCGTGGAAACCTGGCTGGACAAACCCAGCGATGGCATCGTCGAGAAAACCCGCAAGATTCATGACGATTACATCCATGACTTCGTGTTCGACGATGGCCGCATCCAGAACATCTACCTGCTCGACAAGAAGAACATCGCCCGCAACAAGGTGCAGGTGATCAAGCAGTTCGAGCAAACCGGCAGCCATGCCAACCGCTATGACGTGACAGTGCTGGTCAACGGCCTGCCGCTGGTGCAGATAGAGCTGAAAAAGCGCGGTGTGGCTATCCGCGAAGCCTTCAATCAGGTGCATCGTTACAGCAAGGAGAGCTTCAACAGCGAGCATTCGCTGTTCAGGTATTTACAGCTGTTCGTCATATCCAACGGCACAGACACGCGCTACTTCGCCAACACCACCCAACGCAACAAGAACAGCTTCGATTTCACCATGAACTGGGCGCAGGCCGACAACAGCCCGATCAAGGACTTGAAGGACTTCACCGCGACTTTCTTCCAGAAGCACACCTTGCTCAATGTGCTGCTGACCTATTCGGTCTTTGATGTCGGCAACACCCTGCTGGTGATGCGGCCCTACCAGATTGCCGCAACCGAGCGCATCTTGTGGAAGATCAAGAGTGTCTATCAGGCCAAACACTGGAACAGCACCGAGGGCGGCGGCTATGTCTGGCACACGACGGGTTCGGGCAAGACCCTGACCAGCTTCAAGGCCGCGCGCCTGGCGACGGAGTTGGAGTTCATCGACAAGGTGTTCTTCGTGGTGGACCGCAAGGATCTGGATTACCAGACCATGAAGGAATACCAGCGCTTTTCGCCCGACAGCGTGAACGGCTCAGACAGCACGACGGGCCTGAAGCGTAATCTGGACAAAGATGACAACAAGATCATTGTCACCACCATCCAGAAGCTCAACAACCTGATGAAGAGCGAAAACGACTTGTCGATCTACGGCAAGCAGGTGGTCTTCATCTTCGACGAGTGCCACCGCAGCCAATTTGGCGAAGCGCAGAAGAACCTGAAGAAGAAGTTCAAGAGGTTCTACCAGTTCGGTTTTACCGGTACGCCGATCTTCCCGCAAAACGCGCTGGGCGCAGACACCACCGCCAGCGTGTTCGGCCGAGAACTGCACTCCTACGTCATCACCGATGCCATCCGCGACGAAAAGGTGCTCAAGTTCAAGGTGGACTACAACGATGTACGTCCGCAGTTCAAAGCCATCGAAAGCGAGCAGGACGAAAAGAAGCTCAACGCGGCGGAAAACCGGCAGGCCTTGCTGCACCCGGATCGTATCCGTGAAATCACCCAGTACATCCTGAACAACTTTCGGCAGAAAACCCTTCGCCTGCAAGCGGGTGCCAAGGGATTCAACGCCATGTTTGCAGTGAGCAGCGTGGATGCGGCCAAGCTGTACTACGGAGCCTTCAGAACCCTGCAGAAGAACAGCGACAAGCCTTTGAGAGTCGCCACCATCTTCTCGTACGCCGCCAACGAGGAGCAGGACGCGGTGGGCGACATCGCGGACGAAGGCTTTGAAGTCTCGGCCATGGACAGCAGCGCCAAGGAGTTCCTGAGCGTGGCCGTTGCCGATTACAACGTACTGTTCAAGACCAGCTTCAGTGTGGACAGCAAGGGCTTCCAAAATTACTACCGCGACCTGGCCAAGCGCGTCAAAGAGCAGGATGTCGATTTGCTGATCGTGGTCGGGATGTTTCTGACCGGCTTCGATGCGCCCACGCTAAACACCTTGTTTGTGGACAAGAACCTGCGCTACCACGGCCTGATACAGGCCTATTCGCGCACCAACCGCATTTTTGATGCCACCAAAACCTTCGGTAACGTCGTCACCTTCCGCGACCTGGAACAGGCGACCGTTGCTGCCATCACCCTGTTTGGTGACAAGAACACCCGAAATGTGGTGCTGGAGAAAAGCTACAAGGAATACATGGAAGGCTTCACCGACGTGGTTACTGGTGAAGCGCGACGCGGTTTTGTGGATGTGGTGACGGAACTAGAGCAACGCTTTCCCGACCCAGCAAACATCGTCAAGGAGTCCGACAAAAAGGCGTTTGCCAAACTGTTCGGCGAATACCTGCGCGTAGAAAACGTGCTGCAGAACTACGATGAATTCGCCAGTCTGAAAGCCTTGCAGAACATTGACACGAGCGACCCGCAGGAGGTAGAGGACTTCAAGGCGAAACACTACCTGAGCGACGACGATTTGGCTACATTGCAAACGATCCACATTCCCGCCGATCGGAAAATCCAGGATTACCGCTCCACCTACAACGACATCCGCGACTGGCTGCTCCGGGAGAAATCCTCGGCGGAAAAAGAGAAATCCAGCATCGACTGGGATGATGTGGTGTTCGAGGTAGACCTGCTCAAGTCGCAGGAAATCAATCTGGACTACATCCTGGAATTGATCTTCGAGAAGAACAAGAAGACCAAGGACAAGGTAGCTCTGGTCGAGGACGTGCGCCGGGTGATTCGTGCCAGCCTGGGTAACCGCGCCAAGGAAAGCCTGGTGGTGGACTTCATCAACCAGACCGACCTGGATGGGCTGAGCGACAAGGCCAGCGTTATCGAGGCATTCTTCAGCTTTGCCCAGGCCGAGCAGCAGCGCGAGGCTCAAGAGTTGATCAACGACGAGGCGCTGAATGCAGAGGCGGCCAGACGGTACATCAGCACCTCACTGAGACGTGAATTCGCCAGCGAGAACGGCACCGAACTCAATGCCCTCCTGCCTAAGATGAGCCCGCTCAATCCGGAGTACCTGACAAAAAAGCAAGGCGTCTTCCAGAAGATCGCCGAGTTCGTCGAAAAATTCAAAGGAGTAGGTGGGGATGTGTAACCGGCCAGAGTTATCGCGCTGGCGTTAAAGCGCGCTTGGTCGAAGCACAGACCACATGGAGATACTTGGTATGAATGGCAAAAAATTGATCCGCAACAGCACAGCCGAGTTTCTGATCTTCACTGGCCAGGCTGGCGAACAGAGCATCGAGGCCCGCTATGAGGACGAAACCCTGTGGCTGTCGCAGAAGCTGATGGCCGAACTGTTCGGGGTAGATGTGCGTACCGTCAGCGAGCACCTGAAGAACATCTTTGCCAGCCAGGAACTGGCCGCGGAAGCAGTTATCCGGAAATTCCGGATAACTGCCAGTGACGGCAAGAACTACCAGACCCAGTTCTACAATCTCGACGCCATCATCTCCGTCGGCTACCGGGTTAACTCCATACGCGCGACGCAATTCCGTCAATGGGCGACCAGCGTCCTGCGCGAGTTCGCCATCAAGGGCTATGTGCTGGATCGCCAGCGCATGGAAAACGGCAGCTTCCTGGGCGAGGACTACTTCGAGCGGCTGCTGGCGGAAATCCGCGAGATTCGCCTCAGCGAACGGCGCTTCTACCAGAAGATCACTGACATCTACGCCACCAGCGTGGATTACAACAAGGACGCACCAACTACCAAGGCATTCTTCGCCAAAGTACAGAACAAACTGCATTACGCCATCCACGGCCATACCGCTGCAGAGTTGATCCACAAGCGGGCCGATAGTAGCAAGCCACATATGGGGCTGACTTCCTGGGCAAGCGCCCCCGAAGGCAAGGTCCTGAAAACCGACGTGGCCGTCGCCAAAAACTACCTAACCAAGGACGAGTTGGATTCATTGGGTCGTATCGTCAACGCCTATCTGGAACTGGCCGAGGATCGTGCTCGCCGCAAGATCCCCATGAGCATGGAAGACTGGTCCAAGCGTCTGGACGCCTTTCTTGAGTTCGATGAACGAGAAGTGCTACGGAATAGCGGCAGGATTTCTGCAAAACTTGCCCAGACGCATGCGGAAAGCGAATTTGAGAAATACAGAATCGTGCAGGATCGACTGTTTGAAAGTGACTTCGACAAGGCAGCGCAAAAACTGTCCGCTGTTAAGCCAAACGCCAGAGATGGCGGATAAGCCTCAGATTATGAACAGGCACGCGAAACATCCTTGAACGTACACCCATTTACACTCAAATCCGCTCAAACCACCATTTCTTAACCCATTTACACCCAATATAATAAGATAGACTAAAAAAATGTAACATTGTGGCGGGAAAGAATGGAGAAATAACTTGGCGCTAAACCTCTCAAAAACGGTAGTGGGCTATCTGCAGGCACGGCCCGAAGAAAAATTCACTGCCAGGCAAATAGCCGAGTGGGTGTTCGCCACTTACCCAGCAGAGTGCCAGGAAAAACGAACCAATAGCCGGGGCGACTACATCCAATCAGATGCGGATTTAGTGCAACAGCTTGTCGCAGAAATCAGCTCGCAGCGGCCACGCATGCAAACGAAACATCCAGCACTGAAAACAACTGAAGGGCGGCCACGCAAGTATTACTACTCGGAGAAATCGGACAGTGCCGAGGTTGCCGCCGCCGAAGGTGAGGAGGCTATGACTGCAGCAGATACCAGTGCTTCGAAGCTCGATGAGCACGATCTGTACCCACTGCTCTCACAATATCTCTGGGAAGAATTCAGCATTTTTTCAAAACGTATCGATGAGAAGCGCTCATCGAACAAACGCGGGCCGAATGGAAATCGATGGCTGTACCCAGACATGGTTGGCATGGAGGACTTAGGCGCGGACTGGCACAGAGAGGTCCGAGACTGCGTAAAACAGTATTCCGACAAACGCACCAAACTTTGGTCGTTCGAGGTCAAGTTACTGATTAATCGCTCAAATGTGCGTGAGTGTTTTTTTCAAGCAGTATCAAATTCGTCGTGGGGGAACTTTGGCTACTTGGTTGCAGCGGAAGTCAGTGGGCAGGACACACTGAAAGAGCTGCGAATGCTCTTCGCTGCTCATGGTATTGGTTTCATCGAGCTGGATGTGGATAACCCTGCTGACAGCCAAGTGCTGATTCCTGCACGTGAGCGTGACGAAATTGACTGGGATATGGCCAACCGATTGGCCACGGAAAATCGGGACTTTCTGGACTACGTCAAGTTGGTCAAACAGTTTTATCAGACTGGCGAAGCGCGCTCTAAGGATTGGGACGTGCCCGAAAAAGAAGATCCACCCCAGTAACGACTACCACCGCAAAATGTTGCCAACGGCGAGGGATGGTATACGATTTAACTATGCCTCCCGCATCGGGAAGTGAATCACCCCCGCTGCGCCCGATAATCCGCCGCAACCTTCCGGATGGCTTCCAGATACGCGGTGGTCGCCGCATTGAGCGGGGCTTCGCTTGCCGTGATGATGCAGACGGGATGCAGGTTGACCGATAGCGGCAAGGGCAGGATGGCCAGTTGCCCCGCCCGCACGAACCTGTTGGCGACGCCTTCGGGAATTGCCGACAGCATCGAGGTCTGCCGGATGATTTCCAGGATCATCAGAATGGACGAGGTTTCCACCGATACCCGTGGAGCAGCGGCCGAATAGGCGGCGAGCCCGGCCGTTACCAGGGCGTACAGCGGTGCAATCGTGGAAGGCAGGACCCAGTCGTGGGCATTCAGCTCGCGGGCCGTCCAGCTTGATTTTCCAAGCAGCGGATGATTGGGCCGGCAGACCACGACCGTGGGTTCTTCAAACAATATTTCCGTGGATACCGAACGCGAATTCGGCTGAGACGTCATCCGCCCGATGATGCAGTCGAGCAGCCCCGTCTGCAGCATGGGGATCAACGTATCTTCCAGCCCTTCATGCATGCTGACCTTGATTTGCGGACGGGTGTCGCGCAGCAGGACGATGGCGTCGGGAACGAGCACAGGCGCGGCGACGGGAAACACGCCCACTCGCACCCGTCCCGCCCATCCCTGCGTCAGGGACTCGATTTCCGTCTGCGCGGCATCCATGTCGGACAACGCTTTTACCGCCCAATGCAGCAAGGCTTCGCCCTGCGAAGTCATTTCCACCCCGTGCGCCGTACGCTCGAAAAGCTTGGTTTCGAATATCGCCTCGATCTCGGTCAGCAGCTTGCTGGCCGCCGGTTGCGTGACGAACAGGTCTTGCGCGGCCTGCCTGATGTTCTTGCGCCGCGCCAGCGCCTCGATGAGCACAAGGTGGCGCATGCGCAGCCGGGAACGTACGCGATTCAAGGCCACAGGAGGGGTATGCATGCCGGCCTGAGTCATTGCGATACGGATTTGGTTATACGCATATGTAATTTTTCTCGAAAGCGCCCACGGGGAAAAGCTGCTCCTATCATAACAACCATACATCACCAATAAAGGAGACGCCCAGTGAAATCCCGCACTAAATCTTTGTTCGTGCTTTCATGCCTCACCCTCTTTACCGCCGCCCCCCTGGCCCACGCCGACATCGCCGTTGGCGTCGTTCTTAGCGCCACGGGCGGCGCTTCCTCGCAAGGCAGGCCTGAAAAAAACGTGATCGACATACTGCCCCCCACGCTGGCGGGGGAGCCCGTCAAATACATTATCCTGGACGATGTCACGGATCCTTCGCTTGCCATCAAGAACGTCAAGAAACTGATTTCCGAAGATCATGTCGATGCGCTGATCGCCGCATCCAACACGCCTTCCGCCATCGCGATTGCCGGTGTAGCAGCGGAAAACAAAACCCCGCACATTTCGATGGCTCCCTTCACGCCCGCGCCCGCCCAGTTTCCATGGGTGTTCGTCGTGCCCCAGCCCGCCGGCCTGATGATCGAAGCTATACTTGAAAACATGCAGGCAACCGGCGTGAAAACCGTAGGTTACATTGGGTATTCGGACTCCTGGGGCGATCTTTGCTACAAGGCCCTGACCTCGCTCGCAGGCAAGTACGGACTCAAGGTGGTCAACAACGAACGCTATGCCCGCAACGATAGTTCCGTTGTGGCTCAGGCCCTCAAGACAAAGTCGCTGCACCCGGACGCCGTATTGATCGGGGCGGCGGGGACCCCCGCCGCGCTTCCCCAAATTACCCTGGTCGACAATGGCTACAAGGGCAAGGTCTATCAAACGCACGGCGCCGTCAACGGCGATTTCTTGCGTATCGGCGGTAAAGGCGTGGAAGGCGCGCTGGCGCCCATCGGCCCGGTCGTCGTGTACAAGGATCTTGCCGATTCCGATCCCATCAAGAAAGTATCGGCCGATTTCATGGAAAAGTATTCAAAAGCCTATGGCGACGGGCCGGTCAACGCCTTCACCACCTGGGCCTACGACGCCTACCTGCTGCTGAACAACGCGGCCGGCGTCGCGCTCAAAACCGCCAAGCCCGGCACGGAACAATTCCGCGCCGCGATCCGGGACGCCTTGGAAAACCACACCACCGGCCTGGTTGGCACCAACGGCATCTACAACATATCCGCAACCAACCATAACGGGCTGGACGAACGCGCGCGCGTCATGGTTCAAGTCAAGAACGGGCAATGGCGGCTGGCGAAATGACACCTGCCTATATTCCCTACGGCGCATACTGGAGCACGCCCTTCGCAAAATGGCAGGGCAGCTTCGCTCATCTGCATAGCCTGAAATTTGCCGCTCACGTAGCCCGGCACGCACTTGCGCAGCGCAAGATCGACGCATCCCGCATCGATATGGGCGTTCTGGGTTCAACCGTTCCCCAACCAGGCGCCTTCTATGGCCTGCCTTGGGTCGGCACGATGATGGGCGCTCCGCACCTGGCGGGCCCGCACATTGCGCAGGCTTGCGCAACGTCCGCAAGATGCCTGGCCGCCGCCGCGCAGGCGGTCGCGGATGGCACGTCGGAATGCACGCTGGTCATTACCGCGGACCGGATTTCCAACGGCCCGCAAATCTATTACCCCAATCCGCTGGGGCCTGGCGGCACGGGCGAAAACGAAGCCTGGGTGCTGGCGAATATCGAAAAAGACCCCGCCACGTCGCTTTCCATGCTCGCCACGGCGGAAAATGTCGCCTCCAAGTACAGCATTTCCACGCAGGAACAAAACGAGATCGTCCTGCAGCGCTACCGGCAGTACCAAGCCGCGCTCGAAAACGACAGCGCCTTCCTAGGACGATTCATGGCATTGCCATTCGACGTGCCCAATGCCGCATTGGCCAAAACCATAAACCGCATCGACGGCGACGAAGGCGTTTTCGCATCGACTCCCGAAGGACTCGCCAGGCTGCGGCCCGTGGCCCCGGGCGGATCCGTAACCTACGGAGGGCAAACCCATCCCGCCGACGGCAATGCCGGCATGCTGGTCGCATCTCGTGAACGGGCCCGGGAACTCAGCTCGCGCCCCGAAATCCAGGTGCGAATTCTCGGGTTCGGCCAGGCTCGCGCCGAGCCCGCCTTCATGCCCTACGCGCCCATTCCCGCCGCCAGACAGGCTCTGGAGCGCGCGCAAACAAGCGTTGCCCAGTTGAACGCCGTCAAAACCCATAACCCTTTCGTCATCAACGATATCGCCCTGGCCAGGGAAACGGGGCTCGACGTCATGCAAATCAACAACTATGGCTGTTCGCTCATTTGGGGGCATCCTCAAGGGCCCACCGGCTTGCGTTCCATCATGGAACTGATCGAGGAGCTCGAGTTGCAAGGCGGCGGCATTGGGTTGTTCACAGGATGCGCGGCGGGGGATTCCGCAATGGCCGTGGTCATCAAGGTCGAGGATGCGCGCCGATGAGTGTCTCGCTGCACCAATTGAGAGATCGTTTTGCAGGATCCGTCGTCGAGCTTCTGCTGGACGCCGCCATTGCCAGCCCAGACCGCCGCGCGCTGGTCTGCGAAGCCAAAGAGATCGACTACCGCACTTATGCGCACG
Source organism: uncultured Burkholderiaceae bacterium (assembly GCA_937871985.1). Next base: position 16,030 of record CALMPB010000213.1, on the reverse strand, counting down.
CCTCGCTGAGCCTGGCGGTCGAGCTTCTCGGCCAAAAGCCGGTGAAAGGGCGGATTGGAACCATCATTGCCAACTCCATCGACGCGTGCATTGCCCACTTTGCCGTCATGGCCGCCGGCGCTCAACTGCTGCCCATGAATCCCGCGTACACCGCGAGGGAACTGGCTTATCAACTAGAAGACGCCGATCTCGATCTCGTGCTCGCCGACGCCACCCTGCAGACTGTCCTGGAGCCGCTTCTATCCCGGCTCGGCATTCAGGCAATATGGGTCGGCCACGAAGGAAGGTACTTGGCGGACACTCCGCTTGCCGACGCTTCGGCCCTGCCCGGCATCGACCCTGGTTCATTGGGTATTTTGCAGTACACAGGCGGCACGTCGGGAAAACCCAAGGGTGTAAACCTGACTCATGCTTCGCTGCGCGCAAATGTGCAGCAGCGGGAAGCCGTTCTGCCCACGCGGGAGGATGAAGAACGCATACTCTGCACCATGCCCTTGTTCCATTCCTATGGGATGGCGATGGGGCTGTATCTTTCCGCGCGTTGCCGCGGCACCCTGGTTATCCTGCCCGCCTACCGGCGCGAGGCGCTTCTTGAAGCCATCGAGGCGCATGCCATTACCATCTTTCCGGGCAGCCCCACCATTTATATCGGCCTGCTCGATCATCCGAAAATCACGACCACAAACTGGCATTCCGTAAAAACGTGTTATTCCGGCGCCTCGGCCCTGCCGGTCGAAGTGCTCAACCGCTGGCGTTCCATTGTGGGTGTGCCCATCTTCGAAGGCTACGGGCAAACAGAAGCCGGCCCCGTATTGGCCTATAACAGCCCGCATGCCGCCATCAAGGCGGGATCCGTGGGGCACGCGCTGCCCGACACGGAAATCGAAGTCGTCGACATTGAAACCGGCCGCTCTGTAATGCCACAGGGAATGTCCGGCGAAATTCGCGCCAGAGGCCCTCAGATCATGCAAGGCTATCGCAACCTGCCTCTGGAGACGTCCGAGGCCCTTCGCGACGGATGGTTGTATACGGGCGACGTAGGGGTCTTCGACGAAGACGGATACCTGTACATTCAGGACCGTAAGAAGGATTTGGTCATTGTCGGCGGATACAACGTTTATCCGCGCGAGGTCGAAGAAGTTTTATTGCTCCACCCCGAGGTCATCGAGGCGGCAGTCATCACCAGAAGCGACGACTATCGCGGACAATCCCTGCATGCCTTCGTCGTCCTTCGGCGCAACGGCACCTGCAGGGCGGATGAACTCCTGGATCACTGCGCCCAGAACCTGGCCAAATACAAATTGCCGGCGCATATTGATTTTATCGACGCCTTGCCGAAAACCTCGGTCGGCAAAATCGACAAAAAGGCGCTCAACCTGGCGTCCGAATGCACCACGGTACGCAGCAACACCTGACAAGGAGACGAGAAATGCTGGTTTGTATTATTGAATTCGGAACGATTCCCGGCAAAGAAGAACAAAACCGGGCATTGGTCACGGAGCTGCTGGTCGAAGCTAGAACCATCGACGGTTTTATTTCAAAGGAAGGCTTTGTCAGCCGCGACACACCGGGCAAGGTCATTACCCTTTCCTACTGGCGGGACGCCGAGTCGTTGCGCGCCTGGATGAGCAACGCGGAACACCGCAAGGCAATTCCCCTGGGAAAGAAAGAGCTGTTCTCGCACTATACGATTCAGATCGCCGAAATCAAATCCGACCGAAGCTGGGTCAAGCCCTGATTTCATCCACCCATGGCGGCCGGTGTCCTTCTGCGATTCCGGCCGCGGGCAGTGTTATGGTTTGAACTCAATCCTGCGGCGCATGCACTTCGGCAAAATGCGCCAGATGCCGCTCGTAGGCCAGCTTGGCTACCGTATGCAGAATTTCTATTTTTTGCCCCGTTTCGCCGCCTATCCATAAGGAAAGCTGCTTCATGTTTTCAAGCATGGTGCCCAGCTGCTGCATTTCTTCCTTGGTATAAGCCGCCGGCACGTCCTTGGACAGTTCTTCGGCGCTTTTGATCATCTTCGCGCTGATGCGCTTCCAGGCTTGATACTGTGCTTCGATCTGCGTACGGGTTTCGTGGCTCCATGACGCCATGCTTGGCGGCTTCCCATTAGCGGCGCCTTGAACCTGCGGGTCGATTTTCCTGGGAGGGTTCATGCTGGATGCACCTCAAAAAGGCTCTCGTCGAGCAACGTATCCTGCAATTATAAAATTTGTCGCCGCTTTTTAATACTTACATATATTAATAATTGTCAGTTTACCTTGAATGGCCCAAAAAAGCGTTGCATTTCATCGATCTTTGTCGTCGCCTCGCCACGCCCTCCTACGTCGCGTCGCAACCGGAATTTTCTTGATTATTCCCTGAAAATATTTATAATTAATAACTATTATTTTTTATAACTAATTTAGCCTACTCTTTTTATGAGCCCAGCCACCATGAGCCAGCCCGATTACTCCAACCTGTTGTCCGTCACGCACGTCGGCGCCGTCGCCCAGGTAAAGATTACCCGCCCCGAAAAACGCAATGCGATCAACACGGAACTGGTCATGGCCATCAACGCCTGCTTCGAATCCATGCCCGAATCCGTCAAGGCCATAGTCCTGCACGGCGAAGGCGATCACTTTTGCGCCGGGCTGGATCTTTCCGAGGTAAGCGCCATGAGCGTGCCCGAATCCGTCCTGCACTCGCGCAGGTGGCATGCCGCCTTCGAACACATCCAGTTCGGCCGCGCACCGGTCATTGCCGTACTGCACGGCGCCGTCGTGGGCGGCGGGTTCGAGCTGGCATCGGCCGCCCACATACGCATTGCGGAACCCTCGGCCTTTTACGCCTTGCCCGAAGGCAAGCGCGGTCTGTTCGTCGGCGGCGGCGGCTCGGTGCGCATTTCGCGCCTCATCGGCGTTCCCCGCATGACCGACCTCATGCTGACCGGCCGGGTGCTCAGCGCCCGGGAAGGCCACGACATCGGGATCTCGCAGTATTCCGTGGGTGAAAGCGAGGGCTTGGCCAAGGCCATGGAACTGGCCGAAAGCATCGCCACCAACGCCGCCATGACCAACTACGGCGTCATGCACATGTTGCCGCGTATTGCCGATCAAAACATCCAGGACGGGCTGGCCACCGAATCCCTTATGGCGGCCGTCGCACAGACCGACCCCGCCACCCTGGATCTTCTCGCCCAGTTCCTGCAAGGCAAGAAAAACAAGGTGCAGTTCAAGTCCTGAACTCCGCTACAACACCGGATTTTTCACCATGTTTACCTACCAGGCCCCGCTCAAGGACATCCAGTTCGTACTGTCCGACCTTCTCAACGCGTCCGAAGCCTTGCGGGCCATTCCCGCCTTCGCCGAAGTCGATGACGACCTGATGTTTCAGGTTGTGGAGGAAGCGGGACGATTCGCCAGCGAAGTCCTTTTCCCGCTGAATGCCGTCGGCGACCGGGAAGGCGCGCGCTACAGCCAAGGTACGGTAACCACGCCGAAGGGCTTCGTCCAGGCCTATAAACAGTTCTGCGACGCCGGCTGGCCCGCACTGGCCTGTGATCCCGAATACGGCGGCCAAGGCCTGCCCCATACGCTCAACAGCGTCCTGTACGAAATGCTCAGCGCCACCAACCATGCCTGGACCATGTTTCCCGGATTGCTTCACGGCGCCTACGCTTGCTTGCACCGCCATGCTTCCACCGAACTCAAGCAGCGCTACCTGCCCAAGATCGTAAGCGGCGAATGGCTGGCCACCATGTGCCTCACCGAGGCCAATGCCGGCAGCGACCTCGGACTTCTGCGCACCAAGGCCGTGCCGCAGGCGGACGGTTCATACCGCATCAGCGGCAACAAAATTTTCATTTCCGGCGGCGAACAGGACATGACCGACAACATCGTGCATCTGGTTCTGGCTCGCCTGCCCGATGCGCCCGCCGGCAGCAAAGGCATCTCCTTGTTCCTGGTGCCCAAGTTCCTGCCGAACGGCGATGAACCGGGTGCGCGCAATACGCTCGAATGCACCGGCATCGAGCACAAAATGGGCATTCATGGCAGCCCCACCTGCAGCATGCAGTTCAACGAGGCAACCGGCTGGCTGGTCGGCGAACCCAACAAGGGCCTGGCCGCCATGTTCGTCATGATGAATTCCGCGCGGCTGGCGGTCGGCATAAACGGGGTGGGCATCTCTGAAACCGCCTACCAGAACGCCCTGTCGTACGCCCAGGAAAGGCTGCAGATGAGATCGGTCAGCCGGCCGGCCAGCCGCAAGGGTGAAGCGGCGGATCCCATCATCATGCACCCGGCGGTGCAGCGCCTGCTCATGACGCAACGCGCTTACCTGGAAGGCGGACGCATGCTCACCTACTGGAACGCGCTGCTGCTTGATCATGCCGAACATCATTCCGATGCCGAAGTCCGTAAATCCATGGACGCTCAACTGGCGCTCATGACCCCCATCATCAAGTCCATGCTGACGGAACAGGGCTTTCAGGGCGCGAGCCAGGCTCTGCAAATATACGGCGGACACGGCTATGTAACCGAAACCGGCATCGAACAATACGTGCGCGACTCGCGCATCACCATGGTGTACGAAGGCACCAACGAAATCCAGGCCGTGGATTTGCTGATCCGGAAAATCATCGCCGACGGCGGCCATGGCCTGGATTTATTCCTGGGCAATGTCGAAACCACTGTCCAACAACATGAGCAAGGCCAATTCGCCGAATACGCCCATCAATTGAAAGCTCTTGTCGAGCGTATTCGCCATGCCATCGCCGGCATCATCGAAGCCAGTTCGCAACATCCCGAACTGCCCTACCGAATAGCTCCGGAGGTCCTGCGCCTGGTCGGGCACAGCGCCTTTGCCTGGCTCTGGCTGCGCGCCGCTCACGCGGCCCAGGCCAATCTGGACAAGGACCCCGGCTTCTGCGCCGAAAAGCTGTCCACCGCCGACTATTATTATTCGTTCGTACTGCCCGAGACCGAACAGCTCTTGTCCATTATCGAAGGCGGCCTGAAAAACAGCGCCAAAGGCAAGCAAACCGCTTTTTTTGCCGGGGCCATCAGCGATGCCTGCCGCAACGGCTAAGCCGGCCACAACGGCCCATGGCTCTGCATCCCTCCCAATAGACCAAAGCGATTTGCTGAGTCTATTGGGCTACAACTGCCTGCAGGCCTACCTTGCGGTCATTCCGGTCATAAAAAAGCAGCTTGCCAAATATTCTTTGCGGCCGGTTGAATTTACCGTGTTGTCGCTGGTAAAGGCCAACCCGCACATCAATCAAAAGCGCCTTGGGCAAACTATAAATGTGTCGCCGCCCAATCTGGCAACCCTGCTCGACCGTATGGAAGCGGATGATTTATTGGTGCGCCAGCGCAATCCGCTGGACAAACGCTCGCAAATTCTGGCCTTGACCCCGAAAGGCGCCGAATTATGCGCCAAAGCCCAGGCCGGCGCCGAAAAAATGGAGGCCATACCGCAATTGACCCAGGCGGAACGCGTCGAATTGATGCGCCTGCTACAAAAAGTATTCCTGGACGATAATAATTAATCAGCAAACCTTAACCGTATCGCAAGCCGGGAGCACGAGCCACGGTCTATGACGATCCAAGGGTCTTTGCGGATATTCATCTCGAGTGCTTTAAAATAAAAAAGCCGTTTTTTCCCTCACCTTTCATTTACTGAATAGGCGCACAACTGATTATCCTGATGGGCGCCCATCCGCTTTTTTTGCCATCCGCATTCATGATTGCATGTACCTAGTCAAACAGCTGCCAGACAACCCTCTTGATATTGTCGGAGACATCCACGGCGAACTTACGGCATTGCAGGCCTTGCTGCTTCAGCTTGGCTACGACGAGCGTGGGTATCACCCCAAACATCGAAAACTGGTTTTCATCGGGGATCTGGTCGACAGAGGCCCGGACAGCGACGGCGTGCTCACCCTGGTTCAATCGCTTATTGCCAATGGCAACGCTTACTCCATACTCGGCAATCACGAAATCAATTTACTGATAGACGACGTCAAGGACGGTTCGGGCTGGTTTTTTGACGAACGTTATAAAGCAGATCTTAAAAACTACGCCCCGTTCCAGCGCACCGCGCCGGAACGCCGGCAGGCGGTGCGCGACTTTCTGGGTGATTTGCCCATAGCCCTGGTGCGCGACGACATCCGCGTCGTTCATGCGGCCTGGACCACTTCCGCCATTGAAGCCATCCAGGACATTCCCATAGGCAGCGTCACCGAACAATTCAAGCTATGGGACTCCATCGCGCAATCCAAAGCAGAAGCCTCGGGATTGTTTCAACGTTGCCAGGCTGAAAAAGCCCGATGGGCGGCTCAGCTCGAGGACGAACACAGCCCTCCTCCATTCCTGCACTCCATTGCCGAATACGAGGCCACCCAGCAAATGATCAACCCGCTCAAGGTCTTGACGTCGGGGGTGGAGCAGCAGGCCGATACGCCATTTTTTGCCGGCAACCGCTGGCGATTTTCCGACAGGGTCAATTGGTGGGATCACTACGATGACCGGGTTCCTGTTGTCATCGGCCACTACTGGCGCCTGCTCAAGCCCGGAGTCTCGACACAGACGCCGCGATACAGTCAGCTGTTCCGCAATATTCCCCCCACGGCCTGGCACGGCAAGCACCGCAATGTTTTCTGCGTTGATTACTCCGTAGGAGCCCGCTGGCGCGATAGAAAGGCGCGGCGCTCCCCTCCATCCAGGTTCAGGCTGGCAGCGCTACAGTGGCCTGAAAATCGCCTTGTATTCGACACCGGCGAAATCATCGCCACCGAATAGCCGCAGCACAAATACCTTTCACGGAATTGGTTGGCACATGGCAGCCAGGCCGGCCCTTGCCTGCTCAAATCAAAACAGCGCTGAATCCGCCATATTGGATGGGTTTTACAATATTTTACATTGTGGATAAGTACTGGAAGGCCGGTTTGTGAATAGCTTGTGGATGAAAGACTAACAACCCCTTCTTGTTTTCACCAGCCAAAAGTTGTCCAGAATCCATCCTTTTGCTAAACCCAACTTATCCGCAAAAAAAATTGCTTGTAGGCTATTGAAAAATCATCAAATTATTGGCTTGTTAGAGTTATCCACAGACACTCATCATTCTTATAAATTTAATATACAAAAAAGATAACAAACCAAAACACCAACACTTTTCCGCCAGCCTTTTTCCCTTCACATGCTCTTCGATTCCTGGCCTATACTTCGATCCATGGAATTTTTCACTGCTTGGGCTTTCAAGAAAAAAGCACCTTGGGGTTCGAAATGTCGGTTTGTTAAGCCTGCATCGGAGGTGATAGGTTTTAAATCTGTTTCAAGCGTTCAAGCGCCGCATCCAAAGTTGCGTTTTGTTTGGCAAAGCACAGGCGAATGAGTCCGTGGTTCGATTCGGGAGCATCGGGATTCTGGTAAAACGCAGCCATGGGAATGGCAGCCACCCCGTGTTCCTTGGTCATTCTTTGCGCGAATTTCATTTCTGTTTCACCAGAGATACTGCTGTAATCAGCCAGCAAGAAAAACGTGCCTTGGCTTACCAAAGGCTTGAACCTGCTCGCCTCAAGAGCGCTTGAAAAATAGTCCCGTTTTGCCTGGTAGAACCCGGATAAATTCAGGTAATGCTGCGGGTTTTCCAAGAATTGGCTTAACGCATATTGCACAGGGGTGCTTACGCTGAAAACACTGAATTGATGCACCTTGCGTATTTCGGCGGTTAATTTGGGTGGTGCTGTGCAATAGCCTATTTTCCAGCCAGTTGTATGAAACGTTTTGCCAAACGAGAAAATCACGATTGCATTGTTCGCCAACCCGCTTCTCGTGGAAAGACTGCGGTGCGGTTCATTGTCGAAAACAATATGTTCGTAGGCTTCATCGGACAATATCAGGATGCCTGTATCCTGGACAATCGATTCAAGGATATCCAGCTCGTGTTCGGCAAGAATACTTCCAGTGGGGTTGTGAGGGAAATTTAGAATGATCATCCGTGTTTTAGCAGTTATGGAGTCACGCAAACGTTGCCAGTCCATGGAATATTTTGGGTTTTCCTGGTTCGGAGCCGTCATTGGCACCACCACGGGAACCCCGCCGGCCAATACGATTGCCGGTATATAAAGGTCGTACACGGGTTCAATGACAATGACTTCATCGCCTGCATTGACCAATGCCAGGATTGTTGCCATCAAAGCTTCGGTTGCGCCGCTGGTAACGGTTATTTCCGTATCCGGGTCGTAATCATGCCCATACGAGGTTTTTATTTTCTTGCTGATTTGCTGCCGCAGCGCGGGTATTCCCGCCATTGCCGCATATTGGTTATGGCCTTGCTCCATGGCCTGGCTTACCAAACGGACAAGTTCGGGATGAGGGTTGAAGTCGGGAAAGCCCTGGCCAAGATTGATGGCATTGCAGTCGATGGCCATTTGGCTCATCACGGTGAATATGGTGGTTCCCACGTTGGGTAGTTTGGATTGAATGTTCATGCCGCTTATATTTGGTTGATAGCCTAGAAACAGGAAAACTATATTATTCGGTGGAATTTACTGCTATTTTCTTTAGGGATGCTTTTTGCCGGCTCTGGCCCTGGGAAAATATGCGGCTGGTATTAAAGCGCTCTATATTAAAAATATTCGAAGGTTATTTTTATATTCGTCGTCTCGTATAACTTTAATCTGACAGGCTTTATATTAATTATTATTTGACGATAAAAAACCACATTGGGGTTAACAAGTATTTGAAAATACCGACCCCTATAGGTATGCTCACATCTGCATTTGAAACAGGCCGCACGCAAGCTTCCGCTATAGGTAATTGCGCTTGGTTTCAATCAATATTGGACCCTGTTGCACGGCTTCCGGCAGTTGATGTGGGCGTCTTGATTCATTGCATTTTTGTTTATTTTTTTGGACGCTACGCATTATGGCTCAGAAGGGCAAAGTTAAATGGTTTAACGCTGACAAGGGTTTTGGTTTCATTACCCCCGATGAAGGCGGAGCAGATGTATTCGCTCACTTTTCGGAAATCGAAGGCCGCGGCTACCGCAGTCTCAACGAAGGTCAGGAAGTTGAATTCGAAGTAAAAGACGGCCCCAAGGGCCCGCAAGCAGCAGCAATCCGCGCAATCTAACGCTGTTTGGTTTGTGCAGCATTCACGCACAAATTAGGGAACGTCCCACTTCGGTGGGACGTTTTATTTTTTGGCGATGGTTTTTGGGCTGGCAACCTGGTTTTTGTGGCGATTAGTGCGCCGGCGGATTGCGAGCATTCCTCCTGCTGTTTCATATCCATCTAATAGAACATCAGAAGTATCAATGTCTGTAGGGTACTGTGCACTGCTTACCCACCTGGTTATGCACAGGCTTATTCACAGTTTTGATCGAGCTCCGCGCACCCCTTTTGAATCTTGAACGTCGTTCTTCAGGTTCGCGCTATTGAGGCCTTGATAGAGCCTTACGGGCTTATGGTGGTTGATTGTCGTTCGATGCTTTGGCTAGGCCAAAGTTATTGGATGATAGATCACAGGGTTATGCACAGAGTTATTCACAATTGCGGTTTAACCTGGGCTTGTCTGGATCATTGTCATAGCCCGCTATCCATTTGTTCCACGTGGAACATAGATTGATTGTTGTTAGTAAGATTCACTCCACAATCCAACCAGCTACCGTGGGATTATCTGCGTGGCCATTTGCTTGGGTGTTGATTTTGTGTGAAACGCTAGCGCATCAAAAGAATCGTTCAATCGTATAACTCGAGCATACGGTGATTCTGTTATCCGGGTTTCGTAGAAGTGTGCGAGACAAGTTGAATATCAAAACAGAAAGCATGGCTTATGCCGCGTAGAACCCATACTGGTTTTATAGGGTTAAGTCGCAATCTTGCCCGACTGCTATACACACTAGGTGATACCCCACTTGATTCCAGGTTGCGACGTGCTGCCGCCATGTTTCACGTGAAACATGGTAATCAGATCTAATTTTACAAACAATAAAATTGTTCCACGTGAAACGTCGTGGATGGAGAAGTATAATTCGATCTCTCTTTCGCTCTACCTATCTTTAAAATGATCTACCCCGACGAATTCGACGTAATAGTTGTTGGCGGAGGCCATGCTGGCACTGAGGCTGCTTTGGCCTCGGCGCGGTCAGGCGCCAAAACACTGTTGCTTACCCATAACATGGAAACGCTTGGACAAATGTCTTGCAATCCATCCATCGGGGGAATTGGCAAAGGCCATCTTGTTAAAGAGGTGGATGCGCTGGGTGGGGCAATGGCCTACGCCACAGATCAGGCTGGGATACAGTTTCGAATATTGAACCGTTCCAAAGGGCCCGCCGTCCGTGCAACCCGAGCCCAGGCCGACCGTTCGCTATATCGCAAAGCAATAAGAACCATTCTGCAAAATCAGCCGAACCTGATGATCTTTCAACAGGCGGTCGATGACTTGATGGTTGAAGGCGACAAGGTAGTTGGCGCGGTCACTCAAGTGGGGATCAGGTTCAAAGCGAAAGCCGTTGTCTTGACGACGGGCACATTTTTGAATGGGTTGATCCACGTTGGACTGGATCATTACTCCGGCGGGCGTGCGGGCGATCCCCCGGCCATATCCTTGGGACAGCGTTTAAAAGAATTGAAACTGCCTCAAGGCAGGCTCAAAACCGGTACTCCACCGCGCATCGATGCGCGCAGCATTGATTTCAGCAAAACCGAGGTTCAGCCAGGTGATCTTGATCCGGTACCCGTATTTTCGTATATGGGTTCCGCCGATCTGCATCCACAGCAAATGCCCTGCTGGATTACGCACACAAACGAACGAACCCACGACATCGTCAGGTCGGGTTTGGATCGGTCGCCCATGTATAGCGACAAAGGTGAAATCGAAGGCATTGGCCCCCGGTATTGTCCCTCCATAGAAGACAAGATTCATCGTTTTGCGGACAAAGCCAGCCATCAAATTTTTCTGGAACCGGAAGGGCTTACGACCAACGAAATCTATCCCAACGGTGTGTCGACCAGCTTGCCGTTCGATATTCAGCTCGCCCTGGTGCGCAGTCTCCCGGGCCTGGAAAATGCAATCATCATGCGCCCAGGTTATGCGATCGAGTACGATTATTTCGATCCACGTGGACTGCACGCTACGCTGGAAACCCGTGCAATCAAAGGCTTGTTCTTCGCTGGTCAAATCAACGGTACGACGGGCTATGAGGAAGCCGCTGCGCAAGGTTTGTTGGCAGGTGTAAACGCGGCCAGGCAATCGACCGGACAAGAAGGCTGGACGCCGAAACGCAATGAAGCCTATCTGGGTGTTCTGGTTGACGATTTGATTACCCGTGGGGTTACTGAACCCTACCGGATGTTTACGTCACGTGCGGAATACCGTTTAAGCCTACGTGAAGACAATGCCGATCTGCGTCTTACCGACGTCGGCCGGAAGCTGGGCTTGGTCGACGATATTCGGTGGGCCGCATTCAATCGCAAGCGGGATGCTGTTGCCCAGGAAATTGAACGTTTGAAATCAAGCTGGGTGAACCCCAGGATTTTAAGCACTCAAGCATCGGAAGCGTTGTTAGGAAAGAAAATAGAACGTGAGTACTCACTTTATGATTTGCTGCGGCGTCCGGAAGTCTCCTACAAGGCGCTGACGGAACTGAAAGATATCGAAGGCCAGGATCTGGGCGGCCCGGGACTGTCAGACGAGGTGGCGGCGGAACAGGTCGAAATCCAGGTCAAATATGCGGGCTATGTAGCGCGCCAGCAAGACGACGTGCAAAAGCAGGCGGAACAGAACGAGCAGCCCATACCGGAAGAGCTGGATTACGACTCCATCGCCAGCCTTTCCATCGAGGTTCGCCAGCGCTTGAAAGCCGCCCGGCCCGCCACGGTTGGCCAGGCCGGCCGCATCTCCGGCATAACGCCCGCGGCCATATCCTTGCTTCTTATCCACATAAAGCGCCTGCAGTACGGCAAAAAAGCAGCGTAATGGCGCAAGATGATTTCGAGCGCCGCCTGACCGGCGCGGCGCGGGCCCTGGGCCTTGCCATGAAACCCGGTCAAGCGCAGACGCTGTTGACGTATATGCAACAAATGCAGCGCTGGAACCGCACCTACAACCTTACGGCGGTGCGCGATGCGGGGCAAATGCTGGTTCAGCATGTCTTCGACAGCCTGGCCATCATCCAGCCATTGCGGCTGGCCCTGGGCGATGCTACTGTCTCGTCTGGGAGGCATATTGTCGATGTCGGATCCGGAGGCGGCCTGCCGGGCGTGGTAATCGCCGCCATGGAGCCGCAATGGCAGGTGCGCTGTGTCGATGCCGTCGAAAAAAAAATGGCGTTCGTGCGTCAAATGACCGGTGTGCTGAACTTGCCCAACCTGCATGCCGTGCATGCCCGTATTGAAAGTCTGCCGCCGCTGGATGCCGATATCGTGATTTCAAGAGCGTTTGCGTCGCTTGACGATTTTGCCGCGCTTGCGGGCCGCCATGTGTCGCAAAAGGGCCGCCTGCTGGCCATGAAAGGACGCGAGCCCACTGAAGAAATTGCTGCGTTGCAGCAAAATATCGGCTGGTTTGTCGAACGTATCGAACCGTTGACGGTGCCCGAACTGGACGCCCAACGTTGTTTAGTCTGGATGAGTCGTCAAGGAAACCCATGAATCAGAATAGTGCCGTCGAAATAGCAAAAGTATTTTGCATTGCGAACCAAAAAGGGGGCGTCGGCAAGACGACAACCGCAATCAATCTTGCGGCGGCCCTGGCCGCGCTGAACAAACGGGTTCTGCTTATCGATCTCGACCCCCAGGGCAATGCGACCATGGGCAGCGGAATCGACAAAAACAAGCTCAAGGCCAATTTGTACCAGGTGCTTATAGGCGAAGCCGACATCGCCGAAACCGCGGTGCGGTCGGAATCCGGCGGCTACGATGTCCTGCCGTCCAATCGCGAGCTTTCAGGCGCGGAAATCGACCTCATTCAAATGGATCAGCGCGAACAGCAGCTCAAGCAGGCCATTACGCTGGTGCTGGATCAATACGATTTCATTCTCATCGATTGCCCGCCCACCTTGTCCTTGCTTACGCTCAACGGTCTCGCTTCGGCGCATGGCGTCATCATTCCCATGCAGTGCGAATACTTTGCCCTGGAAGGGCTTTCCGACCTGGTCAACACCATCAAGCGTGTGCATAACAACATCAATCCCGATTTGCAGCTCATCGGTTTGCTGCGGGTCATGTTCGACACGCGCGTTACGCTGCAGCAGCAGGTTTCCGATCAAATCGAATCTCACTTCGGGGATCGGGTCTTCAAAGCCATTGTTCCACGCAACGTGCGCCTGGCCGAAGCGCCCAGCCATGGCATGCCGGGAACCGTCTACGACAAGAACTCGCGTGGCGCCAAGGCATATATCGAGTTCGGCAACGAACTTGTAAAACGGGTAAAGAAAGAAGCCTTGAAGGCTGTGGCCCGGCCGCCCCAACAGGCAAATATTTAAAGGAATACAGTCATGGCAACAAAGGCAGCCCCCAAAACGGCGACGAAACCCGCGGCAAAAGCCCCCGTAAAAAAACCTAAAGGCCTGGGCCGCGGCCTGGATGCCCTGCTGGGCGCCGATGCTCCCGTCATCGGAACACTCGGCAAAGCGGCCGAAGCCGCTCCGGACGTTCCTCCCGCGGTGCTCAAGGTTGGTGTCATGGTGGCGGGCAAGTACCAGCCCCGTACCCGCATGGACGAAGGCGCGCTCAACGAACTGGCCGATTCCATCCGCACGCAAGGCATCATGCAGCCGATTCTGGTTCGTCCCTTGCAGGGCGCAAACGCCGGCAAATACGAAATCATTGCCGGCGAACGCCGGTTCCGCGCCGCGCAGATCGCCGGCCTCGCCGAAGTCCCGGTTCTGGTTCGCGAAGTGGAAGACGAAAACGCCGCCGTCATGGCGCTCATCGAAAACATCCAGCGCGAAGATCTCAATCCCCTGGAAGAAGCCCAGGGCGTACGGCGCCTGCTGGACGAATTCGGCCTCACTCACGAGCAGGCTGCCCAAGCCATCGGACGTTCGCGCTCGGCCACCAGCAATCTATTGCGCTTGTTGAACCTGACCGGCCCGGTGCAAACCATGTTGCTGGCCGGCGACATCGATATGGGGCATGCCAGGGCCTTGCTGGCTACCGATGCCGCCCAGCAAATTCTGCTGGCCAACGAAATCATTGCCAAACGGCTGTCGGTGCGCGAAACAGAGAAGCTGGTGGGCCGCAGCATCCGCGCGGCCGAGGAAACCCCCGTCCGATCGCCGCGTGCCGCCGTGGCGCAGTCGGGCGACGCCAAACGCCTCGAGGCCGCTCTGTCGGATCACCTCGGCACCAAGGTGACCCTGAAAATCGGCCCCCGCAACCGCGGCCAGCTGCTTATCGACTTCCACGACTGGGAGCATCTGAATTCCCTGCTCGAGCGCCAGGGTCTGGCCAGCATCGTCGATGCCTGATTCCGCCGGGCGCCGCATTGCCGTTCTGGGAACAGGCGGCACCATCGCGGGGTCGCCGCCGCAAGGCGGCCTGAGCTATCGCGCCGGCGCCTTGTCGGTGCAGGACATTCTGTCCGCACTGCCGGGCGTCGAAGGCTGGCTGCAATTGCATTGCGAACAGCTTTTCAATATCGGCAGTCAAAGCATCGCCTACGCCGACTGGCTCCGTCTGGCCGCCCGGGTGCAGGCTTTGGCAGACGCTGAAACCGTCGATGGCATCGTCATCACCCACGGTACCGACACCCTCGAGGAAACCGCTTATTTTCTGGATAAGGTGCTTTGCTGCCGGATTCCCATCGTCCTGACCGGCGCAATGCGTCCGGCCCACGCCACCGGAGCCGACGGCCCTGGCAACGTATTGAGCGCATTGGCGGTGGCTGCCAGCGCAAAGTCCGCCGGGCGCGGAGTGCTGGTCGTCATGAACGAACAGATCCACAGCGCGCGCGACGTGCAAAAAATGGCGGCGACGGGAGCCGATGCCTTTGCTTCGCCCAATAGCGGCCCCGTGGGCTGGGTGCAGAATCGCGATCTGGGTTACTACGGGCCGTCCTTGCCGGTTTCGGCCCCCGCATTCGGCGCATTGCCGAACGTGTCGCCCAGGGTGTTTGTTTTGCATGTCCATGCCGATACCGATGAAGCCATGGTGCGGGCCTGCATGGGCTTGAAGCCGGACGGAATTGTCATGGCGGGGGTGGGCAACGGCAATGCGTCCGATAAAGTGCTTGCCGCCTTGTCCGAGGCCGTCGCCGGCGGCATCGCGGTTGTCCGCGCCAGCCGCACAGGATCGGGGCGTGTCCTGCGGAATGCCGAAATCGATGACGACAACGAAGGCTTCATCGTTTCGGGCCATCTAAGCCCCCAGAAGGCGCGAATCCTGCTGATGCTCGCGCTGACCCAAAGCCGCGATCCCGTGGTGCTGCAAACGTATTTCACGCCCGAATAGGCCGTTTGCTTCCCTGCGCCGTATCACGGGCGATCGCTGTTTGACAAGCAAAGAAAAACCCTTCATAATCCGTGGTTCTCTTTTGGTGGGATGCCCGAGTGGTTAAAGGGGGCAGACTGTAAATCTGTTGGCCTTGCGCCTACGTTGGTTCGAATCCAACTCCCACCACCAGGGCTTTGGCCGGTTGCCGAGTGTTTTTGCTTTTTTTGCGGCAGAACGCATTGGCGGCAGGCTATTTAAGTATCAAGCCGGGAATGAATAAAAGAATCCCCTCGCGGGTGTAGCTCAATGGTAGAGCAGAAGCCTTCCAAGCTTACGACGAGGGTTCGATTCCCTTCACCCGCTCCAGTTTTTTGATGTTCGCGCCTGAATTCAGGGGCGGGCAGTGTCAGAAAAGCAGTTGCCCATGTGGCTCAGTGGTAGAGCACTCCCTTGGTAAGGGAGAGGTCACGCGTTCGATCCGCGTCATGGGCACCACACCGATTATTTATTTTTACAGCGTAATTCCATAGTCAGGAGTAAGCCATGGCAAAAGGTAAGTTTGAGCGGACCAAACCGCACGTAAACGTGGGCACGATT
>CALMPB010000212.1 GCA_937871985.1 uncultured Burkholderiaceae bacterium | reverse complement strand
GCGCAGATCGTCCTTTGCGCGGGCGCGCAAGAGGACGGTCCCGCCGATCCCATCGCTCCACCCATCGGCCTGCCCCTCCCACCGCTCGGCTGACCTCGCCGGACGGTCCGTCCGCTTCTCGCCCGATATTCCCGTGATCTTCGATCGCTCGCTCGTAGCCCATCACAAGCTGGTGGGCAGCTGGGTGGTGTCGAAGGAGGGGGCGACAGCGCGTCTGA
This sequence comes from uncultured Burkholderiaceae bacterium, assembly GCA_937871985.1. The sequence goes on along the minus strand of CALMPB010000212.1, from coordinate 26,747 downwards.
CGCGCCCCGAGGCACGGCGGCGCATCGAGCAGGTCTTCACGGCGAAGGTCCTGGACATCCTGCGAAGCTGTACGATCGCGGACTTGCGCGTCGTCCTCCTCAACGGGGAATCCTGCGGCGCGCCGGCGATCGCCATCGTCTGCGATAGCGTCGGACAGTTGGATCTTGGATGGATCGAGGACAGCAATCGGCCGATCCCGTGGCGCGCGGCGGCCTACCGGGCGCTCGAGCGCACGCTCGGAAGCGCTCTCCCGGTGTTCTGCTATGACGATCTCTTCGACAATATCTCGATGTACTATTGGGATGGCGAGACCGAAGATGGGGCCGCCCGCGAAGCCCTGATCGCCTACCACGGGGCTGATCCCAGCGAAATCGACGCCCAAATCATGCCGTCCGCCATGAATGCCAAGCGGCCGGAATGGATGTTCGCAGCAAAGGCGGCGCCTCAGTCGAAGCTACCGATTGTCCTTCGCCGGGCCTTGCGCGAATTACGCGATGCTCACGCGGCACTCACCGATCTGCCCGACGAGCATCATGCCTGGCGCGTAGAGATGGACGTTCTCTACGAATATGTCCCCGGCATCGAGGAATGCTCGCCACTGCCGCCGCTGACCCTCGTTCCCGTCGAGCAGTTCGCGGTCGAGGTCGACGATGTCGGGCGCCACGGCATGGAGTATGGCTTCATGGACGTGACGGGTCTCTGCCCGATGACACAAATCGCAGCAATCGATGCATGGCTTGCCTCGCTCGCGGTTGGCGCCCGGCTTCTGCGCGCTGCCAGACACCTAATCGAACTCTATCCCCCCGAATAGCGAGGCCGACATGACCGACCATTGCGTGCAGTTCGAGCGAACTGCCGGCGGATTGGTGCTGACCAACGCCATCCTGCTTTACAGAAGCAACGGGGCCCGCGGCCTCGGTTCCCATCTTACCCCCGACGAGGATGCCGACGCTTTCGCCAGCATCCACCAGATCGACCATGACGCCGCCGGCGCACCGACTATCGCCGCCGGGACGCCTTTGACACGAGCACATTTGCGGCATTGGTCGCAGGCGCTCGGCCGCGTCGCCGCGCCCCAAATTCTCCCCGAGACGGTGCTCGTTGCGCATCCCGATCTGCTCGTCTGGTGGGTGCCCGCGCAGGTGCGGCCAGCATATTTCAACCTGTCGACCCCGCCGGCGGGCCTTCGTGCGCTTGCTGGCCGTACCGTTGTCCCGGTCGCATATCCCGCGCACGTCCTTGTCGCCACTCGGCGTAGGCTTGGTGTCTATGCCCTTGGCCGCAGCGAGCGGCCCACGGCCGAGACCATCCTGCTTCATTCGCCCATCCTCAACGTCTTCCTCAATGGCTCGCTGTGTTGGGGCAACATTCCGAGGCCGACATCGCTGGAGGTGGCGGCCATTCCCGAATTCGAACGTGCGCTTTTTGACTCCTGGTCGACGCACCCCAATCCGGGCCAGGAGCTGACCGTCACGGGAAAGGGCGGTCTCGTGCGGCTCTGGGACAATCTCGCGGCGACCCGCGCGACACGCTTCCCGGTCAAACGCCTGAAGGCGTTCGTTGGCGATCGTCGTCAAGCCGTCCCACGAGGGGGCACCAAGGCCGAGCCGATGACGCTTGGTGACTTGATCTACGGAAAGTCCCGCCGATGATAGCCCTTGCCGAAGACCCGACCTCCGCTGCCGTCCTGGCGGCCGCGCCATGTTATCCGGTGCCGCCCAGTGGGCAATCCCCTGCCATCGACGCGGTTCGCGAAGCCCGTGTCGGTCAATGCCTCGTCGTCGGCCGCGACGGTGTCTGCTTGATCCTGCGCCGGGCCTGGCTCGCTCTGGACCTGCCCGTCACACCGCCTATTCCAGCTTATCTCCCGTATGGAAGCATTGGCGCCGGGCGCGCGGATCTGCGCTGCGGACTGATACCGGCAGAGCTGTTGGCACAAGTCCTCAAGCACTTTCGGGCCGCTCTGCCGAACGAGGCCGCGGCGTTCATCGTCTGGGATGAGAACGATCGGCAATTCACGCTCGATCTCCCCCAGATCGACCACGCGACGCCGTCGCACCTCACCTACCGTCCACCCGTGCAGCCGCCGCACCGGCATATCGTCTGTGACATCCACAGCCATGGCCATGCTCCCGCCTTCTTCAGCGCAACCGACGACGCCGACGACGCACACGCGACCAAGATTTCCATGGTGGTCGGACGTCTCGGTCACGCGGATGGCCCGACAATCGCCTCCCGGCTGTGCGCCGGCGGGATGTTCCTGCCGCTTCCGCGCAGCCCATTTTCTGGAGACTATCATGAGCTCTGATCCGCCTGCCCGCCACTATCTGCCCGCGGCCCTTGGCAGCGGGGCGATCAAGGTCGTGCTCGTGGGTTGCGGCGGCAACGGAGCGCAGATGCTGATGGGCCTCGCCTCGCTGGACACCGCACTGCGCGCCATTTCCTCTCGCTCGCTCGACGTGACCGTCGTCGACGATGACATCGTCAGCGAAGCCAATCTCGGCCGACAGCCCTTCTATCGATGCGACATCGGCAACTCCAAGGCCCGGACCCTGACCGAGCGGGTCAATCTCGCTCACGGCCTTGCCTGGACGGCGGTACACGGACGGGCGCCCGAGGCCGCCAAGCTCGACGGCGCTGATATTCTCATCACCTGCGTCGATACCGCCTCCGCGCGCCGGGCCATAGGAGCAGCACTGGTGGCCGGGCGGAGCCCGCCGACCTACTGGATGGACCTCGGCAATCGCGCGGGCGATGGACAATTCATTCTCGGCTGCCCGAACCACGAGGCCGAGGCCGACCATCAACTACCTCCCACGGTCCTCGAATATTTTCCGGAGATCGCGGACGAGACCCTACCGGATGACGATGCGCCGTCATGCTCGATGGCCGAGGCCCTGGAGCGTCAATCGCTCTTCGTGAACAGAGTCGTGGCGAGCCATGCCCTGGCGCTGCTCTTTGACCTCATTGGTCGAGGATCGATCGGGCATGCGGGGGCCTTCATCAACATTGCCACGGGGCAGAGCGTTCCCATTCCGCTGCCGATCGCCGCCTGAGAGTCAGCGCTCCCCGAGGCCGCCCACGGGAGAAAGGGGAGGGGGAGAGGGCCGTTTGAGCGGATTTTCGCTCAAGACCGGAGGGCCTCCCCATGACTTACGACGTCGCCATGCGCCATCAGCAAGCGCTCGATCCCAGCTCGCTGATCACGGTCTTCACCACCCTCCACGCCATCGGCGCCGCAATCAAGGATTGCCGCAACGCCGGCAAGGATGCGGAAACCGATCCTGCCGTGATCCTGCTCGTCCGCCATCTGAGCGCAGTGTGCGAGGATCGGCCGTCCAGCCTGGAGCTTCGGCGCACCTGCATGGACCAGATTGCCGAAATCCGCCGCACCCCGGTGCTGCGAAATCTGGCCTATCGCGGCGTCAGCTATGACGAGGCCGCCAAGCGGCTCTTCCATTCCGAGGGCCGCTCCGCGATGCGGCGCCTGGCCGACGCCCTCGGCCTCTGCGACGGGACCTACGACATTCGCTCCAACAAGGGCGGCCCCGCGGTCTCCGGCGAAATCACGCTCCATGGCGAGGAGGCGTGGGTGCAGCTCTCGCTCGGCTGTTCGGGGCCGGGCCGGGAAGTCCTCTATCGCCGCGTTCGCGGCCGTGACGACCACTGCGGCGATCGCAATCACTGGGCATCGGTCAACGACCTCATGGCGCCCGACCGTTTCGCCGCCCGCCTGCAGCGCGACCTGCGCCTGCCCCCGCCGGTCGCACAGCCCATGCGCCTCTTTGCCTGATGTCGACGGAGGCCGAGCACATGACACGTGCCGAGAATATCCCGCCCTTCGATCCCTGCTCGGCCGCCACCTGGCTTGCCCGAGGCCGCGCACCGGATCAAGCCGAGGCGATTGCGAAAGCCTGGCGCGACTATCCCGACCTGCCGCCAACATCGACGGCGGCAGACCGCATGGCGCGTACCCGCGAACGTGTCGTCGCGATGAAGCCGGTCAACGACGCCATCGCCGCAGCTGCCGAGGCCGAGCGCCAGGCACGCAATTTCAGCTTCACCGAGGACCGAGCCGCCTCGGTACGCGGCGACGAGCGCGATGCGGCGATCCTGCGCGGCAGAGAGCGCTACGGCTATGACTGGAATCAGGCGATCCGCTATGCCGATGGCTGGTATGCGGCCCACGTTGGTTGGAATCACCGTCCACCGTCCAAAACCGCAGAACGCTCGGCCTATGATCGCGGGTTTGCCGATGGTGGCGGTGACGTCGATGATCTCTTCGATACGGCCCGCCGCGCCAATCTTGCCGCGGCAAGAACAGGCGCGCCGTCGCGACCGTTCGTCGCGGCACGATGTCTGCCCTCGGATTGGTTGAAGCCGAGCGATCGACCACGGCCGACACCGTGGCCACGGCGGGTCATCATCCTCGGTGATCACCCAGCAGCCGCACTCGGCCGCGGCGACATCTTCGAGCGCTTTCAGGAGACGGGCGGTCGCTGCGGCGGTCGCGCCATCGTCCTCACGGCCGCCAGGGGCTTCGCTTCGTCAGCGTCGGCATTGTCTGAGGCCGAGGAATTGACGGCGGCTCGCGCCGATGAACTCATTGCCAGTCCCGAGCAGGGAGACCGCCTTCGCGCCCTCCTGGCGGACAGCGATGTTGAGGACATTCTTGTCGCATTGCATGGCGACTATTTGCGGGTTCTCGACGCCCATTCGGCAGCCCTGCCGACCTGTCGAAATCGTGAGCGCACGCGCAACACGCCGCCGCAGGTCAAAGCGCACCTGAAGCTCTGGATGGACCGAGGCCGCGAGGCCGGAAGCAATGTCGGCGCCGGCCACATCCGTTGGTCCAAGGCGACCAAAGGCCTCACCGCCAAGCTGGGCGAGCTGACGGCCCGCTATCAGGGGCCCGGCCCCGACAGGGGGCATATGGTTTCGATCGAGCAGGGCGGTGCGCCCGCGTATGGCTTCATCGATCCTGACGGCGAACTCCTCGATCCCACGGTTGTCGTCGGTAGCAAGGCCCGGCTGCGCGAGGAGATGGCACGGGCGCTTCGCCTGTTCGGCGGGGCGACGAGATTCGGCGCTCGCTAATCCCTGGGGTGAAATACCCGCAGCCAGCGCTGGCGCGGACGCCGTTGCTCTGTGGACCGCGATCTCACGGTCATCGATCCCGCCGCCTAGGCCTTCGAGGTCATCGAACACCCGCACCGCAGCCCATCGCAGGAGACCACCATGTCCCGCACCGATGGACGCGCCTATGCGCGTCACCTGATCGACGCGGCCCAACATTTCCTGCAGTCAGCAGTTGCCGACTATGCGCCCATGACCACCGAGCACCGCTACTACTGGACCGCCATCTCGATCGAACTGGCGCTCAAAGCGTGGCTTAGCCTTGTCGGCTTCACCGACGACCAAATGCGCCGCACCGTTGGGCATGACCTCGCTATCGCGCGTAGCCTGGCGGAAATCGAGGGGCTTTCGTTCCCCGACGCCGCCGAACCGGTGCTGACGCTGGTCCATCCCTTCTACATGCAAGGCGGTTTTCGGCGACCTAACGATGTTGAATGGCCTGCGGCGCTTCTTGCCCAGACCCTGCCGTTCCTCACGGCCTTCTACGCCGCGATCTCCGATACGATCGCCGCGGTGCCACCCGAATCCGTTTCAGCGCCCGCCACGCCAACCTGACGGCGGCCGTCGCCGAAATCCTCGCTTCGCGCATCGCCGTACCATCGCGGTGACCTTACATGCCACTCGGCGGCGTGTCCGGTGCAGGGGAAGGCTTCGCAGGCCCGACTGTGTCACCCTCGATGCCGGGATCGAGATCTGTTGGGCGTATTTCGCAACTCCCGATCAGGAGCCCCCGTCATGTTGAACCAGTTCCAACGCGCCTGCGCGGATGTCTATGGCGGGAGCGACTTCGCCCATGTCGAAAGCCTGAGCGACGCCCGTGAGGCCGGAGACACGCTCTTCACCTTCCTGATGATCGAGCTCTCCTCGAGCGAGGGCTGCGACGGTCGCGATGAAGCGGTGCGAAGGCTCGATATGGCAGTCGCCGAAATCCAGGGTGTCGCCGAGGCCGTCCAGCGCGGCGGGCCCGCGCGCTGACGGAGCAGGGGGGCTGGCGGGGTGGTGATCTGAGACCATTCACGCTCGACGCCTCCCGATGTCATCCCGCCAAGCATCGGCCTTGGGCGGCACCGCAGCAGCTCTTTGGTCTACCCGCTGTCGACCTCTTGTTGGCAGGCGCTCTCCTTGATCGAGCAGGCCTGGTGACACGCCAATCCTAATAGCTTGTGCCCCGGCCTGCTCGATCATTTCCTCGCCGTTCGGTAGTGGTCAGCTAGCAGCAGACGGGGCGATAGCTTGCCCCGCCTGCCTTCGCCGCGAGCGACGACCCACAAACACGGTGATTGCCGGTAACACCAGCAGCGTCAACGCGGTCGAAGTGATCAGCCCGCCAATGACGACGGTCGCCAGTGGCCGCTGGACCTCGGCGCCAGTACCGGTCGCGAGCGCCATCGGCACGAACCCGAGGCTGGCCACCAGCGCGGTCATCAGTACGGGACGTACACGCTCCATCGCTCCGCCGATGATCGCCTCGTCCTCGGTCACACCATCCTCACGGCGCTTGCGTATCGCGCTCATCATCACGAGGCCGTTGAGCACCGCCACGCCGGATAAGGCGATGAACCCGACCGCGGCCGTGATCGAGAACGGGATACCGCGCAGCAGTAGCGCGAACACGCCGCCCGCCAGCGCCATGGGCACCGCGCTGAACACGATCGCTGCCGGCACCAGGCCCCCGAGCGCCATGTAGAGCAGCGCGTAGATCGCCAAGAAGCAGATCGGCACGACGATCAGCAGTCGTAGCCGCGCCGATTGCAGGCTCTCGAATGTGCCGCCCCACGCCGTGTACATTCCGGCCGGGAGTTGGAGTTGGCCGATCTTCGCCTGCGCCTCCTCAACGAATCCGCCGAGGTCGCGCCCGCGCACATTGACCTGAACGACCACCATGCGCTTGCCGTTCTCGCGGCTTATCTGGTTCAGCCCCTGGGTGTAGCTGAACCGGGCCACCTCCCGGAGCGGGATCGACCGCGCGACCTGTCCCTCGGCCGCCGGCAGCATGACCGGGATAGCGCCGAGCGTTTCCAGATCGTCGCGCTGGGCGTCGGGCAGCCGAACGACTACGGCGAAACGCCGGTCGCCCTCGAACAGGAGCCCGGCTTCCCGTCCGCCAAGTGCTGCGGCGACGGTGTTCGCCACCTCTTCGACCGACAGGCCGTAGCGTCCCGCTGCCTGGCGATCGATCTTTACGTCGAAAGTTGGGGCGCCGTCCGTCTGCTCGACGCTGACATCGCCTGCGCCGGGAATCGCGCGGAGGATGCCGGCAATGCGCTGGGCTTGCTGGCTCATCTGATCCAGATCGTCGCCGTAGAGCTTGACTGCAACGTCGGCGCGGACGCCCGCGATCAGCTCGTTGAAGCGCATCTGGATCGGCTGCTGGATCTCGGTCCGGTTGCCGATCAGCGGCTTCATCTTCTCCTCGATGCGGCGCAGGATATCCTCCTTGGACTTCACCTCTGCCGGCCATTCCTTCTCCGGCTTGGGGATGAAATAGGTGTCCGAGGCGTTGGGCGGCATCGGGTCAGTACCGAGATCGGCATTGCCGTTCTTCGAGAAGACCAGCGCCGCTTCTGGCAGCGACTTCAGCGCATTTTCGATCTGGAGCTGCATCTGCGTCGATTGGTCGATCGAGGCCGAGGGCACGCGGAAGTTCGTAACGGTGATGTCCTTCTCGTCGAGCTGCGGCATGAATTCCTCGCCGAGCAGGCCGAAGCAGAGGATCGCCGCCGCAAAGATGCCGACGCCGCCTGCAATGAACGGCAGCGGTCGGGCGACTGCTTGTCGCAGCATGGGTGCATATTTCTCCTTGAACCAGCGGATTGCTTTCACTTCGGTCTCGCTGACCTTTCCCTTGATAAGGATTGCGAGCATCGCCGGCACGAAAGTCAGCGACAGCACGAAAGCGCTGGCGAGCGCCACCATCAGCGTGATCGCCATCGGCGAGAAGGTCTTGCCCTCGACGCCCTGGAAGGTGAGCAAGGGCACGAACACGAGGAAGATGATGAGCTGGCCATAGACGGTCGGCCGCACCATCTCCTGCGATGCCTCGATCGTTTCGCCCAGGCGTTCGCGCAGGGTCAGCAGCCTCCCCTCATGCTCCTGGCGTTGGGCGAGGCGCCGCAGCGCATTCTCGACGATGATGACCGCGCCATCGACAATGAGACCGAAATCGAGCGCGCCCAGGCTCATCAGATTGCCCGAGACGCCGAGCCCATTCATGCCCGCTGCCGTCATCAGCATGGTGATCGGGATCACCGCGGCGGTGATGAGCGCCGCGCGAATATTGCCGAGTAGCAGGAACAAGACGACGATGACGAGCAGCGCGCCTTCGACCAGATTCTTCTCGACCGTCGCGATGGTCGCATTGACCAGCTTGGAGCGGTTATAGACCGGCTCGGCGAACACGTCGGGCGGCAGCGCCTTGTTGACCTGGTCGAGTTTCTCGGCCGCACTGTTTGCGACAATGCGGCTGTTTTGGCCAACCAGCATCAGCACGGTCGAGATCACCGCCTCCGAGCCCATACGGCTGCCCGATCCGGTACGGACTGCACCGCCGATCACGACCTGGCCGACATCCTTCACCCGCACGGGCACGCCGGCGCGGGTGGCGACCACAGCTTCCTGAATGTCTTCGATCGACTTGAGCCGTGCATCGGCACGGACAAGGAAGCTTTCCCCTGCACGCCGGACATAGTTGGAGCCCGCCGACAGGTTTGCGCGCTCCAGCGCGTCTGCAAGCTCGGTGATCGACAGACCATAGCTGGCAAGCGCGTTCAGATTGGGCTCGATCAGATATTGCTTCACATAGCCGCCGTTGGAATCGACCCCGGCGACACCCTGCACGTTGCGCATTTGCGGCCGGATGATCCAGTCCTGCACGGTGCGCAGGTAGGCGGCCTTGGCCAATTCGGTCGTCAGCCGCTCGCCTTCGGGGGTGAGATAGCTGCCGTCGGACTGCCAGCCCGGCTTGCCGTCCACGACCTTGACGCCCTTGCCGTCGGGATGCCGGAACGCGACAGAATAGAAGAAAATCTCGCCGAGGCCGGTGCTGAGCGGCGCGAGGTTGGGTTGGATGCCGGCGGGCAAGCTGTCCTTGGCCTGAGTGAGCCGCTCCGTGACCTGCTGGCGCGCGAAATAGATATTAGTGTCGTCGGTGAAAACCGCCGTCACCTGGCTGAACCCGTTGCGCGAGAAGGAGCGCGTCATCTCCAGGCCGGGAATACCTGCGAGTGCCGTCTCCACCGGGAAGGTGACTTGCTTCTCGATGTCGACCGGACCCAACGTCGGGGCAAAGGTGCTGATCTGCACCTGGCGGTTGGTGACGTCCGGCACCGCGTCGATCGGCAGTTTGGTGATCTGCCAGGCACCGAAGCCGACTACGATGAGCGTCAGGAACGCGACGAGCCATCGCATCCTGACGGAGAGCGCGAGGATACCGGCGATCATTCCTCACCTCCTTCATTCTTCTCGATCTCAGCCTTCAGGAGAAAGGCATTGGAGGTCGCGATCGGGATACCGGCGACGAGGCCGGAGATGATCGCGACCAGCCCGCCGGAGCGGCTCCCGACCTGCACGTTCGTGGCCTTGAAGCCGGTCGCGGTGCGAACGAAGACGACGGTGCGGTCGCCGAGTGTCTGCACGGCATCTTGCGGTACACTCACGCCGCCCTTGGCCGCGCCTCCGCTTGCGAAGATACGCGCCTGGACGAGCTGGCCAGGGACAAGCGTGCTGCCGCCCGAACTCGGCACGATGATGACGGTCGCGGCGCGCGTCGTCGGATCGACCACGCCGGTCTCGGAGCGGACCTGCCCCTCGATCCTGCGCCCGTCAGTGGTGGTCAATTCTACGTGATCGCCGGCCCGCACGCGGGGCGCATCGGCCGGCGGCAGACTTGCCGCGATTTGCAGGCGTGTCGGATCGGCGACGCGGAACAGCTCCGTCTCGGCCGACACGAAGGTGCCGAGGGTTCCGGTTGCCGAGGTGATGCGCCCGGTGATCGGGCTGACCACCGCCACCGAGCGGCCATCAGACGCCACCCGTGCAGCACCGGCGGCGGCGGCGGCGCGACGGGCATCGGCCTGCGCCACGGCAAGATTAGCCTGCGCGGTCTCATAGTCGGCGCGCGGGCTCACGCCTTGATCGAGCAGCGATTTCTCACGGGCAAGCTGTCGCTCTGCGAGCGTGACGCGCGCGGCCGCGGCGCCGCGGTCGGCGGCGATTGCCGAGGCGTCGCGACTTTCGAGCAAAGCGATCGTTTCTCCGGCACGCACCGGATCGCCGATCCGCTTGAAGATGCGCGTGACCGTCCCCGCCGCGCGCGCCGTCAGCACCGCTTCGGCGTCGGGCGTCGAATCAACGGTGGCGCTTGCGCTGATCGCCGCATCCAGTCCGCCTGCGGCGGCCGGCGCAATGCCGATCTTCGAGATGCGGATGCCTTCGGCGGTGATGACGACACTATCCTTCGGTGTGTCGGCCTTGGCGGAAGCGGCCTCGGGAGCGGGCAGAACGGGTTGGGTTAGGCGAGCGATGCCGAATCCGATTCCGGCTGCAATGGCAAGCGCAATAGCGGCTCCGGCATAGAGCCGGTTCTTCTCGGAGGTCATTGGATCGGGTCTCCGGTGATGGTGCGGCCCTGAAGGCGGGCCAGGATGGCGTAAGTGGTGAAACGGCCGGCCTGGGCGTCGAGCACGACGCCTCGGGCCAGCCCAAGGTTGCGGCGCGCGGTCAGCAGTTCGATCAGCGGCGCCTTGCCGCCTTCGTAGGCGATGCGGGCAAGGCGATAGCCTTCCTGCGCGGTCGCGAGCGACGCTTGCGCGGCTCTAACACGCGCTTCGGATGCCTCTGCCTGCGCGATGGCGCCACGAAGCTCTGCTTCCGCTTCGGTCCGGGCGACTTCTGCGCGTGCCTCGGCGCCGGCTACTTCGGCGCGCGCAGCGGCGATATTCCCCCGGTTGCTGTCGAACAGCGGCAGCGGCACCGAGACGCCGACGACAAGCGCGTTCGCCCCCTCGCGTTCGAGCCGCCGGACGCCGAGCGAGCCGGTGACGTCGGGTATCGCACGCTTGCGCTCATAAGCGAGCCGCTGGTTTGCCGCCTCCCGTTCGGCGAGGGCGGTTCGATAGATCGTCGAACGGCCCGGATCGACAGGACCGACCGCCGGAGACGTATCGAAAAGCGCCAGCACGGACCCGGAAACGCCGGTATAGGGCTGCGCAACGCCAGAGAGCGCTGACAGGCGGGCAAGGGCTCCAGTGTAGTTGGCCCTCGCGAGGTCCAGATCGGCCCGCAACGCCTGCAAAACGGTTTCCGCCTGAAGGCTGCGCAGCCGTGCTTCCTTGCCAGCGCCGACCTGGGCATTGGCGACTCTCAGGTCGGCCTCGGCGTTCCCAACTTCATCCTGGGCAAGCTCGATCCGGCGCTGCGCGATCTCCGCGGCGGCATAGCCGGTCGCAAGATCATAGGCATAGGCGACCCGCGCATTGAGCCCACGCGCCTTTGCCGCACCCACACCTGCCTCACCAGCAGCGATGCGGGCAAAACGTTTGCCACCCAGCTCGAAAGGCTGGTTGATCTGAAGCGTCGTCTCCGCCGCGTCGAATCTGCTATAAGGTGCACTGCCGGCAATGTTTTCGGCCTGCACGCTCACGCTCGGATTGGGCCTTGCGCGCGCTTGTTCGGCGAGTCCCTCCGCCTGCGCGACATCGGCGGCGATAGCGGCTGCACGAGGTGCCCCTTCGCTTTGCTTGAGCAATGTGGGGAACGGCGGCGCCTCCTGGGCATAGGCCGTCCTTCCCAAGGCCGCGCCCCATAGCACGACCGTCATGCCGACCATCGCGCAACGCGCCAGCCGGCGTTTTACGCCATTCATGATTATTCCCTTCGAGCTGACTGGTTCCCGCTGCGACGATGCCGCGTCGGACCGTCAGTCCCGTGGGGGGCGCAGGATCGATATCGGCGGGAGAGAATCGACCGCGGCTGGCCCCGCCATCGTCCACACGACCGCGAGAGCGGGCGCGGTTGCGATGACTGCCGGCTCGGCCGGAATGGCGAGCCCTTGCAGGACGACATGCGCTGCGAGGTGCAGCGGATCGCTTGGCTGCGGCAGGTCGCCGGGATGATGATCGCTAAGCTCGATCACATGCTCGGCACTCGCGATGTCATGAACGTGGGGTTTCGAATCGTGCCAGCTCGCAATGCCGACCATCCCCACCAGGGCGAGCAGCATCAGGAGCAACGCCAAAGGGCGGCCCCGAACAAGCTTGGTGCGGAAAGGTGTCGCGATCACCGCTCTTTGGTAACGCGAGAGTAATCGCCCTGGCAATGCGCGAGTGTTGCTCATGTCGTCGGCCAACGCGGGTGGAGGTCATCGATCACGAAGGCGTGCTTGGCATCGCCGTCGGCGTGAGCGTCACGCTGATGGGGATGATCGGCCGGAAGATCATCGTGACGGTGCGACACCGAGTCCGGGTCGTTCGCCGGCCACAGCAGCAGCGCCGCGACCGCACCAACCGCCGCCAGCGCGGCCATACCGCCGAATGCGGCGGTCATGCTCACCCGCGCGCCAAGCTGGCCGACCAGCGGATAGGCGATCAGCCAGCAGACATGGCTGAGTGCGAACTGCGCCGCGAACAATGCAGGCCGGTCTTCCGAACTGGCTGAACGCCGCAGCAGCCGGCCGCCCGGCGTGACGCTCATCGAATAAGCGACGCCGAGTAGTAGCCAGCCACCGAGCAGAATGTGCCAATAAGCCTGCCCCGGCGGAATCATGGCGCTGATCGCAGTCAACGCGGCCAAGCCGAGGACCAGCAAGAACGAGGCGCCGATCATGATCGCGCGGTCGGCGACGCGATCGAGGATGCGGGGCAGCGCGAAAGCGGCGCACATCGAGCCGCCGCCAAAGGCGGCCAGGGTCAGCGCCACGTCCCGCTGGCCGAGCCCGAGCCCGCGCACGATCACGACGGTATTGACGATCACCATCGCGCTCGCCGCCGCCGCGGCCAGCGTCACGGCGAGCAGGCCGCGCATCCGCGGCGTCTTGAGGTAGATGCGAATGCCGCGCGTCGTCTTGTCGTAGATGCCCATCCTGCGGGTCGCTGCGGCCACCGTTTTAGCCAGGCCCGAGGTCACGACCAGCGCGGCCGAAGCGACAAAGCCGATCGCGGTGCCCGAGAACAGCCAGTGGAAGTTGATGACCGTCAGCAGTGCGGCCGCGAGCATCGGGCTGGTCAGACTCTCCATGTCATAGGCGAGCCGGGACAGCGACAGCGCGCGGGTATAATCGGCTTCCTCCGGCAGAACGTCGGGAATGGTCGCCTGAAAGGTCGGGGTAAACCCCGCCGAGGCCGATTGCAGCACGAAGATCAGCATATAGACCTGCCAGACCTCGGTGACGAACGGCAAGCAGATGGCGACGGCGGCGCGGACCAGGTCGAGCGAGACGAGCAGCGCCTTGCGCGGCACCCGGTCGGCGAAGGCGCCCGCCATCGGCGCAACGCCGATATAAGCGATCATCTTGATCGCCAGCGCCGTTCCCAGCACCGCGCCCGCATCGCCGCCGGCAATGTCATAGGCGAGCAGTCCAAGCGCGACCGTCGCCAGGCCCGTCCCGACGAGCGCGATCATCTGCGCCAGAAACAGGTGGCGATAGGTGCGGTTGGCGAGCACATGAAGCATGGTCTCTCCCTATCCCCCTGGGGGGATGTGTGCAACATCCCCTTGGGGGGGATGTATGAATTCCTCGACAAGCGTTTTGGGTGGTGAAAGATAGACCGATGAGCAACCACAAGCACGCCAGCCACCCGGCGATCATCAAGCGGCTCAATCGCGCCACGGGGCATCTCCGCAGCATCGTCACCATGATCGAGGAGGGGCGGACCTGCGTCGACGTCGCGCAGCAGCTCGATGCGGTCGAGAAGGCCGTGGCGAGCGCGAAGCGCGCCCTCATCAACGATCATATCGACCATTGCCTAAGCCATGCCGCGGACGAAGGCGGCGCGGCCAGGGCGATTGAGGATTTCAAGGCGATCTCGCGCTACCTGTAACTCTCTGTCTCGGTACTGGCTCAAAGGTGAAGGCCGCGCTGCAGGAGGCCCTCTCCAAGCAATAGGCGCCGCCGCCCAGGCCGCATGAGCGGATCATCCGCGTAATGACCATCGTGCTTCCGTCCGATTGCGGATCGGACGATGCCTGCTCCGATTCCAGCAGAGAGGGGAGGGGGGCCGGGCGGGGCGGCAATTTTGCCGCCCTCAAGGACTCGAAGCCCCATGCTTCCACATCCAACTGTCGAGTCCGCTGGGGCTCGCGCGCCGGTCGACTACATCCTTGTTGCCGCGCCCCCGCCGGTCGTTCTTGCTTATGGGATCGGCGTCGATTCAACCGCTCTCCTCGTCGAACTCGAATCGCGCGGCGAGCCGCCCGACCTGGTCCTGACGGCCGATCCCGGTGCCGAAAAGCCGGAAACCTACGAGTATCAGAGAGTGATCTCGCTCTGGATGGCGGCGCGCGGCATTCCCTACGAGGTGGTCCGCTATGTGCCCACGCGTTTCAAGCATTGGCCGCCTTACTATTCGATCCTCGCCAATGTCCTCACGAACGCGACACTGCCGAGCATCAGCCTTGGACGGCACAGCTGCAGCTTAGGTCTACCCATTGAAACTGTCTCCTTTGCGCGCGATGAGGGACGGGCCGACTGCCGCGCTAACCCAAAGAGCTGGCGGTGGTCGGCCCGTCCCTCGCGTCGCGCAGCGACGCTTAAGCGTCGCATGAGGCGCCGCACAAAAATGCCGCGCTTGTTATTCAAGCCATTCGTTTCCGAATCGATTTCTCTAGCGGAACGATGGCCGCCTCTGTAGAAGGTCGGAGAACAAAAGGGGGCCTTATGGCGCGGCGCGTTTTCTTCAGTTTTCACTTCGCGAACGATTTTTGGCGTACTCAGCAGGTGCGTAACATCGGAGCCCTCGAAGGGCAGACTCTTTGCACTGCGAATGCTTGGGAGGAGGTCAAGCGGAAGGGCAAAGCCTCCATCGAAAAATGGATCGATGACAACATGTACGGCAAGAGTTGCGTGGTGGTGCTCGTCGGTTCGGAAACAGCGAACCGGCCATGGGTGATCCGCGAGATCGTCAAAGGTTGGGACGCAGGCAAAGGCGTGGTGGGTATCCGGATAAACAAACTTCTTGGTCACGATGGGAACTCGTGCGTGGCAGGCAGCAATCCATTTGATGAAATAGGCTACGCCAATACAGGGAAGAAGCTTTCGTCCATAGTGAAGCTCGTCTCTCCTTCCGGAGCAGATAGCAAAGCCGCCTATGACTCGATTAAGAATGGGATCGAGACTTGGATTGAAGAGGCCATTGCGATCCGAGCAAATAACTGAAGTGCAGAGAATCGGAGATTTTGCGCGGAATTAAGAGCGGGCGGCAAGAATGATAGAATATATTACCAAATCCGAGCTTCGTAATTTCGCTGGCAAATTGAACATCAACGAGCAGGTAAACCTCAGGAAATCTGCTTCTTCTCGGGCGCTGTCGGGTGCTACATTTCTTTCGCACTCAAGCAAGGACGATGATCTCGTCGTTGGCGCCATTCGTGTATTAGAAGGGCACGGCGCCAAGGTTTATGTCGATGAAATCGACCCGGAAATGCCCCCATACACGACGGAGGAAACGGCAGGGCTGTTAAAGAGCCGTATTCGTCAGACCAAGCGCTTTGTCCTTCTTGCAAGCAAGAACAGCAAGGACAGTCGTTGGGTGCCCTGGGAGTTGGGCGTCGCGGATGGGTATAAAGGGTTGACGAAGATCGCGCTGTTCCCGGCATCCGACAGCGCGCATGAGCAGGCATGGGCGTCGTGGGAGTATCTGGGATTATACCGCCGCATCGTCTGGGGGGATCTACAGGGTCATCAAAAGCGCGTCTGGATGGTCCTCGACGAGAAAAGGAACACAGCTACCGAGCTTAGCGAGTGGCTGGCTGGTGAATAACGAGTTCCCGTCCCGTTTAAGCAGTGGCAGGGGGTTGCCAAAATCGCTTCTCAACGACATCCGGTTGGAGAGTTGGACTTTCGAAGCGCTCCTCTCGGACGGAAACGTCAAGGTGGCGGTGAAATAACGCAACATAGTCCCGGTCTTCCGCTAGGTCGGGCGATAGAGATTCAACCTGCGCCCCAACTTCAAGCGTCGCGCCGCCCGTGGAGACTACTGGAATCACTGCAGCGTCCGGTTGCAGGCGTCGAAACATTTCATATTCCTGTACAATCCCGCCCATACCCCCAATGAAAACTGCCGCTTTGAACTTGTGTTCGGAAAACATACGCTCGCGCATGGCCAGCAAGCTCTTCTCCCGATCCTTCTCAATCTCGTCCGTATAAACCACGTTGTTGAACCGCTCATTATCCTCGGGATACTCGTCCTTGAAATGGCGAGACTGGTAGAGCCGGACCCAGTGTCCGTAATTTATTCCTATGTCTTGCGAGACCACCCAGATCATTGGTGTTATTGCGGGTTGACCACCCCAAACAAGCAGCCTGCGTCCTAGCGTGACGTGCACCAAAGCGGAGACTGCGGCTGTAATCGCGACACTGTCAGCGGTCGCCGCATATTGTGGGCCTCGCTTCGGATCCGGCACGCCTGCCGAAAGAAAAATGGCCTCAGTCATGGTCAGTTCTCCCATGCCGCAAGAGCCCATCCGGCTTCGGAAACTTTAATCGTGCGGACCGCGCGAATATGCTCCCCAAGCCATCGGAGATGAGCATTCCATGCATCACGGATGCCGATATGATCGTAGACCAGTACCGGTATCTCCTGCTGTTCCGCTCGTCGCGCCTTATCGGCCACATCGTTCAAAATTTCAGCCGTGGGGATTCCGACGATCGGATATGCCCAGATCTTTTCGCCGTCCAGCAACCGCACGGCGACGGCCCGATGTGCGCCGACGCCTTCCACTGACGCACCAATTTTCTCGACGTCAGCGCGGAGTTTGCCGGTAATCGACATATATCGAGATGCGATGCTCCGGCTTCGTAGCCGCTCGACCTCCAGGACGATTGTATCCGCCGTTTTGGCTACTATTGGGCCATCTGGCCCCTCGAGTTCCTCTGGATCAAGATATATAGTCTCTGCAAGATCGGTCAGCTTGTTTGGCGTATGCTCAGGCCAAATTACACGAAGGACCTGGATCTCTTTCGCGCGCGCCCTTCCTATTTCCTGTCGAGTCCAGCGGCTATCGAAATAGGTAGGCGTGTCGAGCATAACCATAACATCAGAATCGACGAGCCTATGCCAAAGCACATCTTGGAACGGATCGCCGGGCCTAATGTCGTGCGTGTCCAAGAATACGTCGAATCCGCGGGACGCAAGGAGATCGTGAAGTTGCAACGCTGCTGCTCGGGATTCCACGCGCCGATAGCTCACAAAAACCCGTCGCTGTCGACGAAGTAAGCCCACGCATTCCAGCATTGCTGACGCGAGTTCAGTCATATTTGGATCGTCAGCGCGCCGCGTTAGCCCATTGATGGGCTGGAGAAGCGGGGGGATGTGAGCATTGAAGTCTGCGCCAGCGGCAATCGTTGGAATGATGGGCGCACTGGCCCGGATCAGGTCTTGGGCCGCTTCGAGATCTTGCTGGGCATTTCCTCCAAAATACGCACACGCGAATGCTGCTGGCTTGTGCCGCTCACCCAGCGTTGCCGCATTATGCACAACTACATCGTCCCCCAACGTCAATCCGAAGTCGGAAACGATATCCGTGAGCGTCGCTGTCAGTGTTGCACGCTCCTCTGGCGTTGCCGCACCAAGTATGGCCAGTTCATAGATACTCATTGGTGTCAGCGACCGGCCGCTTTTGCCGCAGTTTCGATCCAAGCCGGCATGTTGGCATAGCCGTTATCCCGGACCCAATCATATGTCCCGTATAGGTTCGACAGCGGAATATCTCGGCCATTCTGCTTTATTGTAAAATAACTGAGAGGGTTGGTCCCCTGTCGATCAGTTCCAAGTTGCGGATCTTTTACGCTATGGATGTCGATGGCCAATAGGCCTTTCCCAAGCTCGTAACTTCTCTTGATCTCGTGCCGGACCCATTCGCGATCATACGTCTCTGCGCCGAACAGCACCACAGTCACGGACGTGCCTTTGAGCTGCTCTTCGATCCATTTTTCTATGCCGCCCGCGCGTCTTTTTGCCTCTTCGAACTCTGCCTTGTCATAGAAAGGCTGCGCTTCGCCACCTGGACGAACCACCCAGGAATTGCGGACTTGCACGACCCGTCGAACGTCACGGTCATAGTGAAAGCTAAAGAATACCCGACGCGCCACCGCTTCCCCCCTCGATCATCGTCCACTCATATCAAGGCGGACGCCAGGTGTCAGCAGGCGCGGTGAGTGCTTGGGGTAGGCTGGTCGAAGCGACACCCTTCGGCATGGCGAGGAAAGCGCCCATTCCATCGAAATGCGTCGGCCAAATCGAGCATGTTGCGCTACTTTCGAAATCGCACCTGTGCGGGCGAGGGAGATGGCCCGTGGTATCAGTGATTCGGGCTGCCTCTGGCGTGCCCAATGTCCCCGCTGGCTTCCCGATTCTGTTCGACGCCGACATGGCGATCATCGAGCCGGCCTTCGTCTGGCTCATGGAGCATGCAGAGCTAAGCGGCCGTGCCCACGCCTCCGAAACCGTGCGGACCTACGGCGAGCATCTCCACGACTGGTTCGACTCGCTCGAACAATCGGGGATCGAATGGCGCGAAGCCGACGAACGCGTCATCGCCGCCTATCGCAACCGGATGCTGGAGAATCCCAGCACGCATACCGGGCGGCCCTATGCCCGGACCACGATCAATGCGCGTGTCTCGACCGTCTGCCGCTTCTATGGCTGGGCGCTCGATAAGGGGCTGATCGACCACTGCCCGTTCCGGTTGACCGAGAAGATGACGCTGATGCTCGACGGCGCCTATCGCCCAGGCTTGCAGCGGCGCCAGGTCAATGAGCTGATCGTCTCACGCCCGGAAAAACTGCCGCGACCGCTGCGTGCCGACGAACTGGCACGGCTGTTCGCGCATCTGAGGCCTACCGCCCGACTTGCCGCGCAATGGGCGCTTGGGGCGGGTCTGCGTCGCAAGGAGCTTTGCGCGCTCGCCCTCGACCAGATCCCGGATAGCTGGCCACTCTACCTCGACAGCGATCCACTTGTCGGCGTGCCGCTCCATATCACCAAGGGCGACCGGCCAAGGACGGTCTATCCGCCGCTTCGGCTGCTTGATCATACACACTGGTATGCGGGCGAGGATCGCGCCCGGATCGTCCGCGGTATCCGCCGTTCCGACCGGGGCTATCGCGCGCCGCCTAATCTCCTGCTGAACGAGCATGGCCGCGCCATGACGCGAAAACTCCTGACGGCGCAGCTCGCGGAAGCGTTCGCGGCCGCGGGACTTCAGGGCACGCTGCACTGGCTGCGGCACACCTTCGCGATGGCGATGCTGGCCCGCCTTCAGATCCAGGCCCGCACCAATCCCGATCTCAACCCGCTCAAGGTCGTGCAGGTGCTGCTCGGCCATGCTTCGATCACAACCACCGCGATTTATCTGCGCTGCGTCGAGCTGCACGAGCGCGACCTGAGCGAAAGCCTCGCCTATCTTTATGGCGAGCTGATCCCCGCCGATGGCTAGGGGCCGCCTCGATCGCACGCTGAGACTCGATCCGGCACCGGCGAACCATCCGGCGGAGGTCGTCGAGATCCAGTTCCGCGACGAATGGGGCAAGATCGTCCAACGCTTCGACCCGGCGCTGTTCGGGTTGCCGGACGATATCAGCGCCGCCATCGCCCGGGCTTTCCGCGATCATGATATGGCATCCAGCGTCGCGACCCGCACCGCGCGCTGGTTCGCGATGCGCGTGTTCGGTAGGTTCCTGCGCGAAGACGCGCGTGTCAGGCGCGCGGCAGACCTCGACACGGCAACGATCCGCCGGTTCATCACCTGGCTGGCGATGCCCACTGACGGGCGCAGGCGTGGCGTCCGCTCACAATCCGGTCAGTTCGGTATGATCCGGCCCGTCCTCAAGCGCGCGATCGCGGACAATCCAGGCTTGTTCGCACCGGGCTTCGCCGTTCCCAACAATCCGATCCCGCTCGCCGGCGTCCAGCGGTTACCGCAAGACCGGCTGACACCAGCCGCAATGCGCGCCCTGCTGGCAGTCTGCTATGCCGAGATCGACACGGCATGGGCCAAGTTCCAGCACGGGCAAACCATCGTCAATCTTCCGAACGTGCCGCTCCATAGTGGGCGGACCGCCGAACGGGATCGCTGGATCTGGAAGCTCCATCGCCGCGGCCACGGCATCATGCCGATCGACCGAGGCTTGGACCTTAACAAGCCCGATCGGCAGAGGATCGCCGAGGTAGGCGGGTTCCGCGAGCTCGAGGGTTATCTCCACCTCACGACCGACACGCTGGTTGCGTTCTATATCGTGCTGCTGATCCAGACGGCGGCCAACGCCGGTCCGCTGCGCCAGATCAAGCGGGACTGCCTCGTGCCGCATCCGCTCGAGCGGCATCGCGTCATGGTCGAGTGGGTGAAACCTCGTGCCGGCGGCAAGGTGAAGCGCATGCAACGGCGCTCGTTCGACAATCGCCGACCCTATGCGGCGCCGCGCCTGATCGAAAAGCTCCTTGCGATGACGGCGCCCCTATTACCGCATGTGGAGCCGTCCAAACGCGACCGGCTGTTCCTCCACCGCTTCCTCATGACGACAGGACGCCTCGAGCGCGAGCATCACGCCGGTCATATCGTGCAGGCCACGTTGCGATCGGCAATGTTGCGCTTCTACGAACGGCATAATGGCGCGATCGCCTCCTGGAACGATGCGCATCCGGGCAAGTCCCGTTCCTTGCTTCCCGACTTCTCGCCCAAGCTGTTCCGCAGCAGCATGGCAAGCGCCCACTACACAGCGTCGCAGGGCGATATCATGGCGGCCAAGGCGGTCCTCAATCATGCGAATGTCGCCACCACCGACATCTATGTCGATGGCGAGGCCGTCCGCCGCCTCGAACGCGATACGATCGCTCGGCTCCAGTCGCTGATGATCACATGGGTCACCGGCGAGACGCCCGCCCATGACTCGCAACATCAAGGGCCGGATACCAGCGCGCGGGTGACGGCGCTGTTCGGCCACGACTGCCTTCGACCGGTCGACGGCGGGCAGGCACAGCCTGGCCGCGTGTGCCCGAAACTGGGAGGCTGCCTTGCCTGTCCAGGCCTAATCGTCCCGATCGACCCGGGTCATCTGGCGCGCATTGTCCAGGCCACCATGCATCTTGAAGCGGCGCGGGAACGCATCGACCCGATCCGGTTCAGCCTCTTCTATGCCCCCAGCCTTCGGGCGCTGACACAAGACCTGCTGCCGGCGTTCCCGCCCGAAATGATGCCGGACGCGGAACGGCACATACCCGCCTTGCCGCCGCTGCCGGACCTGGAATAGCCTCATGGCCTCCGTCCCGACATCCACGCCTACCCAACTTCCGGCGCCATTGCTCGGAAACGAAGGCGTCCCCGCCGCCACGACGTTCAACTGGGGCTTCGAAATGCCGGACGGGAGCCGGTTCACGGACGATCAGTGGACGCCGCTCCGGCACGCCGCCGAACTGTTCCTGTTCTCGCTGCGGGCCGATCCGCCCGAAGGGCGGATGCCACTTCGCAAGGAAACGGTCGATGGTCACTTCAGCCACATCCGCTTCCTCGTTCGATGGATGGCAGCCGAGAACGTCCGATGCTTCAAGGATCTCGATCAAGACGCCGTCGACCGGTTCGTGGCCATGTTGCGCGCCCGTCCCGGCAGGAACGCTTCACGGCTCTCCCTCAGCACCGCCGAAGGCTATCTCGGCACGATCCGCACGTTCCACATGCAGCGCGACAAGCTGGACGACGCGCCGCTGATGGCGCCGCCTCGCGCCGGTTCGGTTGGGAAGCGGCACTGGAAACCTTATGGCGGCCATCCCTATACGCCCGACGAGATCGCCGTGCCTCTCATCAGCGGCGCTATGGAACTGCTCGGTGACCCAGCGGACCAGATACTCGCGCTGCGCGATCGCCTCGAAGATCTGTATGAGAAGTTTCGACAACAGCATCAGGGGCGAAGGCTCCACTGGCATATCAGACGCGCCATGTTGGCTGAGCCATGCCCCCACGCGGATCTGTATCCGAATCCGGAATGGCCGCTGCGCCGCCTGACGTTCATGCTCGATCGCCTTGGCGACGCCTGCTTCGTCGTCATCGCCTATCTCGTTGGCGCGAGAGCCTCCGAAATACTCAGGCTTGAGGAGGGTTGCCTCGAACGGCGCGCGGCCGACGGAGACGGCGAGGAACACGTCTATCTGGTCGGCACGATCACGAAGACGTCGCTGACGGAACATGGGGACGTCCATCGCTGGCTCGCGCCCGAGCCGGTCCAGCGGGCGATCCACATCCTCGAACGTCTCTCCGCTCCGCTTCGCGAACTTAGCGGGAAGAGGAACCTCTGGCTCCACCAGCTCGGCCGGGGACGCTCGCCGCTTCCGACGATGATGCCCGTCGCTCGACTGCGATCACCCATGGTCAATATCCGCTTGAACGAACGACTTGCGCCGTTCCTTGCCTTGCCGGAACACCAAGGCGGAACCTGGCACCTGACCACCTATCAGGGTCGCAAGACGTTCTCACGGTTCATCGGGCGGCGCGACCGCACCGGCCTGACGGCGCTGCAACGCCATCTCGGCCATGTCCACCGCGCGATGACCGACCGGGCCTATGTGGGCACCGACTTCGAGCTTGCCCAGCTGATCGACGACCAAGCCGCCGAAGAAACCCGCAAGGCGCTGGAAGACCTGCTCCTGGCGCCGAACGTCGCCGGGAAGGCGGGCGTCATGCTCTCCGAGCGATCGCCGTTCCGCGGGCGCACGCTATCGAGCGACGTCGATGGATATATCACCGAGATCCTCGCCGGCACGGATATGCGCCTCGGCGTATGCGACTGGGGCTACTGCCTCTACCGCCGGGAGACCTCCGCTTGCCTCGGCGGCGAGCGCGAGCCGAACCCGGTGCTTCGCACACAAAGCACCTGCTCGACTTGCGCCAACTTCGCCGTGACCGACCGGCATAGGCCGGTCTGGGAAGCGCGGCTTGAACGAAACACCGCATTGATCCAGCGCGATGACCTCGATCGCGAGAGCCGAGCACTTGCCGAAGCCCGCATCCAGGAATCTCGCCGTATCCTCGACCAGCTCGACGAAGGAAATGCCGGTGACGTCTGAATCTGACCTATCCACCCCGCAGGCCCGTCGCCGGGCGAACACCAATGCACGTCTGCGCGAAGCCCTTGGCGTCCTTGCCAAAGACCCGTCCGCCGCGCCAACGGTCGCCGCTCTTGCACGAGCAGCCGGGGTCGGCCGCAACATCATCTATACGCACCATGCCGACGTTCTTGACGCCCTGCGCGAGCTTCAATCGCAACGTGAGGGCGCCACTGAAATGGCCGCCGGCGATGCCGATCGCACACGCTCTGCTCTTCGGCACGTGGAAGCCAAGAACATCGCCCTCGCAACACATAATGCCAGCCTGCTGAAGCGCGCCCTCGAGGCCGAACAGCGCGCGGAGCGCCTTGAACGCCGCAACGCGCAACTCGTGCAGGAACTCGATCGGATACGCCTGCCCGTCCCTATCCGCATCAACGCCGAAGCGCCCGATCCCTCCACTGCCTGAAGGCGGTCACGCCCTAATCGGGCGTCTTGGAAGGGGAGGAGGACTGGGGATGTCGGAAATGCGGGCTTTGCGCAGCCAATACGACAGGTCGATGCAGACCTAATGCAGCCTCAAATGGAAGGTGGCGCCGCAAGACGCTTTCCTGAAGCAATGGGCACCGGCTCGCGCCGCATGGGCGAATGGGCAGAAGGTCGAGCGGCTGATCGGCTACGACACGTCGCCCTCCGATTCCCGGCGTCATGCCCATGCTGCCGGGCTGGACGATCCGCTGTTCCAGTGCCGCTATCCGCTGCGCGAATGGAACTGGACGCGCGATCGCTGCATCGCCCGGATCGAGGCCGCCGGTCTCCCGGTGCCGCCCAAGTCGAGCTGCTTCTTCTGCGGCGCCATCCGGCCCGATGAAGTACGCGCCCTGCCGGCGTGGTGCCTTCGCTTGATTGTCCTGATTGAGGCCCGCGCCGAACCGCGCCTGCGCACCGTCGAGGGATTGTGGCGCCGATCGACCAGGACCCGGCCCGGCAGGATCACCGATTTCATCCGCGCCGAGCGGCTGCTCCCCGAGGCCGAGATCGACGCGATCCGTCGCGATGCGCCGACCGATCTCATCCGTTTCCAGGACGCCGCCAGCATCGTGCCGATCGCCGAGCGGCCGACGATGGAAGAATGGATCGCGAGTTTCAACGCCGGCTTGATGGAGGCAGCATGACCAGCACCATATCCCGGATCGCCGAGCTCAATGACCGCGTGCGGCTCGGCCTCGATCGAAACGCGCGGATCGTGATGACGGCGACCTGTCTCGCCACATTGGCAGGCGGCGACCGCATCGTCAGCGAAGCCGTCGCCCAGGCCGCGGTACTCGCGGCCGTCCGGCGCTACGAATTCAAGCCTGATGACGGCCCGGAACGCAACTACGGGCAGTTCGAGCTCGAGGGTCACATCGTCTGCTTTCGCATCGATTATTACGATCCCTCGCTCGAATGGGGCTCGGAAGATCCTGCCGACGCCGCGGTGACCGTCCGTGTCCTGACGATCATGCTCCCCTGCGACGATTGAGCCGATCAGTCGCCTCGCCAATTTCCAACCAAAATGGAGGTAATCTTGCGCCGCATCACACCCGCGACGTCCGAGGACGGACAAGCCATTGCGATTGCCGTTGAACGCCTGCGCGAAGCCCGTAACCTGCTGCGCAGGGCGGGCGCGCGCCGCGCGGCATCGGCAGCAGGTCAGGCCATCAACAGCGCCGAAGGCGCCGCGCGGCACGTCGCGCACAGAATGCGGAGGACACACGCATGAGCAGGCACATTCTCCCGCCCAAGGCCGGCCATCCCGACGTCATCTGCGCGGCGGTAGGCTGGGACCGACCGCTCCAGACCTATTATGCTCAGGTGTGCTTTCGCACCGATGATGAGCCCGATGAAGGGGAAGCGCTGATCTGGCGGGGCACGGAACCGGGCGAGCTTCCCACGCCCGAGGCCGCGATCGCCGTTATCACGCCCTATGCGGAAATCCCGCCGAGGCTTGCCGAACAGCTCCTCGCCGACATGACCGCGACGATCGGCGAGAAGGATGGCCGGCACCAGGCCGAGGTCAAGCGGCGGCTGTTCGGCTCGATTCATTAGGATCGGGCCGTTCGAGGCAGAAACGCTTGCGCCCGGGTGTCGCCTCGATACCCTCTGCGCGCGGAGAAAACCGATGACGTCCGTACCGACAGATTATGATTCCGCCCGTGCGGCGCTGACACGGCTTATCCCGCTCGCCATGGGCGACACCGGGCAGGCGCGCCGCGTCGCGAACTTTCTGATGGCCTGGTGGAATGGCCCGGAGCTTGGTCATTTCGAGATCGCCGACATGTTCGGCCTCGACATCGACGTGGCAAACGACATCACGAGCGTGATCGGCTTTCTCGGCCAGAACGACCGCGGCGCCGTCTATATCGACGGTCTCGGTTTCGCCGAAGAGATGCAGGATGTCATTGCCCTGTGGCGGCCATCGGCAAGCGCTCCCCAGACTTGACACGCATCGCGTGATTGCGAGGCCCTGAAGTACCCGACGGCGCCGAAGTGGCGCGTCGGAGCGGCGCTGGCGCGCCTTACTCGGCCGAACGGCCGAGGAGAGGAGCGGGTGAGAGAAGGTGTTCGGACAAGGGGTTCGAGCGCACTTTCTCAGGAGACTTCCCATGAACATCGGCACCATCACCCAGAACGCCAGCGGCACCTACACCGGCAAAATCTCGACGCTCACGGTCGCGATCGTCATCGCCCTTCGCACCGTCCATTCCGCCAATCCGCGTGCGCCCAAGTTCGAGATCCTCGCGCTCTCGGCGGCACGCCAGTGGGTCCAGGTCGGCTCACTGTTCGAGCTGGCGTCCAATGCGACCGGCGAAATGTTCCTCAACGGCAAGATCGAGGATCCCAGCCTCGACAAGCCGCTCTACATCTCGGCGTTCCGTCAGGACGACGGCTCGTACAACATCGTCTGGTCGCGTCCCAACCGCCGCCGCGATGCGCCGACCGACACCGCCCCGGCCGACGACAGCCTGCCGCCGCTGCCCGGTGCGGACGAGCCGGCCAAGCCGAACGGCCTCGCCGGTACGGATGGCCTGGGTGAATCCTCGGCCGAGGGCGCGTTCGGCGGCGAGCCCGCGCAGGGCAATGGCCGCCGTCGCCGCACGCCCGAGATGGCCGACTGACGATCCTCTCTCCCTGCCGCGCGCGTCCCTCCGGCGCGCGGCAACCCCGCAGGGCTCGTTTGCCTCACGGCAAGCGGGCCCTGCCTTCGTTTCCCTGTGACCGTGTCCTCAGCTATCGTCCTCGCGCGCGCGACAGAGAGGACTTGAAATTTATCCGGAAACTCCGTACTTTCCGGATAGGAGAATCACCATGCCCCAGACTGTCAG
>CALMPB010000211.1 GCA_937871985.1 uncultured Burkholderiaceae bacterium | reverse complement strand
TCCAGGCTGCGCCGCGCGTTCTGCTCGACCAGCAATACGGTGACGTTGGCCTTGCGCACCTGCTCCAGCGCCTTGAACAGCTCGGACACCATCAGGGGCGAAAGCCCCAAAGAGGGTTCGTCCAGCAGCAGGACATCGGGCGCCGACATCAGCGCGCGGCCGATGGCCACCATTTGCTGCTCGCCGCCGCTCATGGTGCGCACCGCCTGCGGCATGCGCTCGCGCAGCTTGGGAAAGAGCTCGAGCACCTGTTCCAGATTGCGCCGCTCGTTCGGCCTGGCCCTCTTGGGGTAGGCCCCCATGAACAGGTTTTCGCGCACGGTGAGCTCGCCGAATATGCCGCGCCCCTCGGGCACCAGCGCTATGCCGGCCTCCACGCGTTCGAAGTCCTTCAGCGCCGACAAGGGCTGGCCGTTCAGGACGATGGCCGCATCGCCGGCAACCGGCATCAGGCCCGCAATGCTGCGCAACAACGTGGACTTGCCCGCGCCATTGGCGCCCAGCACGCTGACGACCTCGCCCTTGTCCACATGCAGGGAAACGCCGTCGAGCGCTTTGTGCATGCCGTACCAGGCGCTAAGCCCCTTGATCTCAAGCATGTTCGTCCCCCAGATAGGCGCGGATCACTTCGGGATCGGACAGGACTTGCGCCGGCGTGCCGTAGGAAATGGGCACGCCCGCCGTCATGACGACGCAATGATCGCAAAGCGAACGCACCGCCTCCAGAACATGTTCAACCATGAGTATGGAAATATCGTCGTCTTTAAGGGAACGCACCAGGGCAATGGCGTCGATCAGTTCGGTGGGGTTGAGCCCGGCCAGCCATTCGTCCAGCAGCAGCACCTTGGGGCGGCCGGCCAAGGCCCGCGCAAGCTCCACCTTTTTTTGATCCATATAGGTGAGCTTGCCGGCTTCCTTGCCCGCATAGCCGGCAAGC
Source organism: uncultured Burkholderiaceae bacterium (assembly GCA_937871985.1). The sequence goes on along the minus strand of CALMPB010000211.1, from coordinate 26,208 downwards.
CCGACCCGTTCGAGCAGGGATTCGGCCTGCCTTGCGGCCTCACGGCCGAACAGCCGGCCATTGGTGAACGCCATGCCCGCCACCACGTTCTCGCGCACCGTCATGGTATTGAACAGGCGCACCAGTTGAAACGTGCGTCCCACGCCATGATGGGTAATGCGATAGGCCGGAGAGCCTGCGAACTCGTGGCCGTCGATTTTCACCGAGCCCGAATCGGGCGCCAGGACGCCGCTGATGAGGTTGAGCGCCGTGGTCTTGCCCGAACCGTTGGGGCCCAGCAAGCCGACGATTTCGCGCGGCCGGATCTGCAAAGACAAACCGTCTACGGCCTTGAGCCCGCCAAAGCGGCGCGACAACCCTTGCACATCGAGCAACACGCTACTCACGAGTCCCCCTCAGCCTTTTCGGCAAAGCCAGAAACCCGCCCGGCAGCAAATAGACGACACACAGGAAAATAGCCCCCAGCACCAGGCTGAACTGGTCGGGAAAATACTTGGAAATGACTTCGAAGGCCAGCACCATGGGAATCACGCCCAGTACCGGACCGAAGTACAGGGCAATGCCGCCCAGCAGCGCCATGACCACCACCTGGAAGGACACCAGGGAATTGAAGGCGATGGAGGGTTCTATATAGGTCCAGCGCGGCGATACGATGGCGCCGACGATGGCCATGATCATGGAGGTGGCGACAAACACGATAAGCTTTACGGCCACCGTATTGATGCCGCAGTTGCGGGCGGCGGTTTCGTCTTCGCCGATGAGGCGCAGCGCAAAGCCCAGGCGGGAACGCGCCAGCCAGGCGCCCAGCACCCACACCACGGCAAGCAGCGCCAGCAACTGCCAATAGATTTGCGCCGGCGTGACGTCCAGAAAAATATAGCGGCCCACCGACCCTTGCACCGTGGATTCGTACCAGGTCACCAGTTGGCGGATCATTTCGGCCACGCCGAAGGTGAAGATGACGAAGTACATGCCCGACAGGCGCAAGGTGCAAACCCCGATGATCAGCGCGAGAATCCCGCCCGCCAGTGCGGCGACCACCAATAGAACCGGCCAGGGCAGGAAGTCGGACAGTACCGCCACGGCATAGCAGCCCACGCCGAAGAAGGCGGCGGTGGCCAGGGACACCAGGCGGGTCGTGCCGCAGAAAATGCCCCAGACCGTGGCCAGGTTGGCATACAGCAGCAGGTTGATCATGAAGGACGTGGTGTAGTCGTTGCCCATTTCCGGCGCAAAGGCCAGCACCACCAGCAAGACGATCGAAATGACGGCGAAAAGCGTATGGCGTTTATTCACCGTGCCACCCTCCCGAAGAGGCCCGCGGGACGGAAGATGAGCACCAGCAGGAAGATGGCGTAATTGGCCGCCAGGGTGAGCCCCGGATCGATATAGGCCGAGACGAAGCTTTCGACCAGGCCCAGCAACAGGGCCGCCACCACGCAACCCGCGAAATTGCCCACGCCGCCCATGATGACGACGATCAGCGCCTTCATGGTGAACAGCACGCCCATGGTGGCATTGAAGGTGGAGAACATGCTGATGAGCACGCCCGCCATGGCCACCAGCGCCGTGCCCAGCGCGAAGCCCAGCATGGCGATGTTGATGACGTTGATGCCCACCAATGGAGCCGCCGCCGGGTTGACGGCCACGGCGCGCAAGGCGGTGCCCACCCGCGTGCGGGTAAGCAGCAAGTACAGCAAGCCGCTGAGCACCACCGCCACGCCCAGAACCAGCAGGCGATTGGCCGCTATGGTCGTGCCGATGAAATCGATGGGCAGCGACAAAAACGAATAGCTAAGATAATTGCCGCCGAACAGTGCAAGCATGATGCCCTGTATGACGAACAGCAGCCCGAATGTGGAAAGAATGCTGTCGGCTTCGAGTTCGTCGCGGCTGCGGCTGCGGCGCACCAGCGGTAAAAAGGCGTAGCGGTACAGCACTGCGCCCAGCGCGGCGCCGATGGGCGCCAGCAATATCGTGGAAACCAGGGGAGAAATCCCCATGCGGGTAAACAGAACCAGCGCAGCCAGCGCGGCGGCAATCAGCATCTCGCCATAGGCAAGATTGAGAATGCGCGCCACGCCGTACTGCAGGTTGAGGCCCAGCGCCACCAGCGCATAGGCCCCGCCCAGGGTCAGCCCGAAAATCAAGGCATCGGCAATAGGCATAAAGACTCCGGATCAAGCCTTCCAGGCCGGTTTCGCAATGACCGGCTTTACGCCTTCCTGATTGGGAGCCACACCGTGGAAAACACCCTCCTGCCACTGGCCGACCAGCCACCCGCCCTGCATGATGTGGTTCTTGAACGCAAGCGGGCCCATGACGGTGTCGAAGGTCGTGGAGTTGAGCACCTTGATGATGGCCGGACGGTCGACCTTGCCGACTTTTTCAATGGCCTGCTGCAGAGCCTGCAGCCCCGAATAGCAGAGAACGCTGACCCATTCGTCGGGCAAGGTGCCAGTAAGCGCCTTGTGGCGGGCGACGTAGTCGGTCACGGCCTGGGAATGCGGATTCCAGCCGCCCGGCCCCATGACGCCCTCGAGGGTGGCGGCGCCGAACTTGGCCGGGTAGATGGCCAGGGCCGTGCCCACGCCGGCGTAGAACACCTTGGGGTTGAAGCCTCGCACCCGGGCCGCTTCGGTCAGGGCGAAGGTGTCGGGCGGATAGCTGAACGCCAGGAAGGTATCGGGATTTTTCTGCTGAGCAGCCGCGATGATGGGCGTGAGGTCTTGCGTGGCAATGGGGTAGCCGGCGTCGTAGACGATTTCGAACTTGGCCTTGGCCAGCGCGGTGCGCGCGGCCTTGGAGAGCTCCAGGCCGAATTGGTCGGTCACGTTGACCACGGCCACCTTGTTGCCGATTTTACCGTCGGCGCGCAGCTTGCTGAGGATGCCGACGATGGCTTCGCCGTAAGGCGTCGCGGGTTCGAGCAGCGAAAAAATATTGTCCCAGCGCTTGACCAGCTCGGGCATGCGGTCGGTGATGAAGCTGGGCGCGATCATGGGGAAGTTGCCGCGATGGAAAGCCGGCGCCACCGCCAGGTTCATGCCGGTGCCCCACGGGGGCAGCAGGAAATCGACCTTGTCCTGGCTGATGAGGCGGTCGACCGCCCGCACCAGTTCTTCGGACTGGCTGCGGTCGTCGTATTCGACGACTTCGATGGGCAGCTTCTTGCCGCCCAGGTTCAGGCCGCCGGCCTTGTTGACGTCGTCGACCCATAGGCGGTAGTTGGGGATTTGCGAGGCATTCGCGCCGCCGGTGAAAGGCCCGGTCTTGGAAATGGCCCAGCCCACCTTGATGGATTTGCGCTCGGCCTGGGCATGCACGATGGAAGGGGCTGCCGCCACGGCGGCCGCGGCGCCTGCGGTGCGGACAAAATCTCGTCTACTGATGCGAACTGCCATGTGTGTCTCCTTGATTCTTTTTAAGGGTTTATCACGTAGTTGCTAAAACCGCCGTTCCGGTTTTCTATGCCCGAAATCGCTTCGTTCACCTGATCCAGCGGGAATCCGACCTGTTCGAAAACAGACATGTCCAGCAGGCCGGATGCCGCCATGTCGGCCATGTCTTGTCCCTCGCCGGGGGTGAACCAGCAAGAGCCTATCACGCTTTGTTGCAAATCCATCATGGTGTGCAAATCGAGCGGCACGCTGCCCGCCGTTGCACCGATATCGATGGCCGCTCCACCGCGTTTGAGCGCCCGCATGCTGGCCAGCAGGGTTTCGTGCCCGGCGCCGGGCCCAAGGCAGTCGACGTAGATATCCACGCCTTCGCCGCCGGTAAGGCGTTGAATCCAGGCATCGATGGGTTCACTGTCGTTCAGCGACTTGACTTCGATGCGGTGGGGGGCCAATGCCTTGACGCGATCCAGCAAAGCCTGGTTGCGGGCCGTGCCGAAGATGCGGGTGGCGCCCATGGCCAGGCCGAACAGGGCGCCGCCCAGGCCCAGGGTGCCGCTGATGCCGTTGACCAGCAGCGTTTTGCCGGGCCGCACCCCGCCCTTGCGCAAGCCGGCATACGCCGTGCCCAAGTACCCGAAACGCGCCGCCTGGTCGTAGCTGACGCTGTCGGGCAGGCCGACCAGCGAATACTGGGGCGCGGTCATGTATTCGCACAGGCCGCCATAAGGGTAGTCGTCGAAGATTTTCATGGACTTGTCGGAAAAACCGAAATAGCCGTTGAACGTCCAGTATTCGCAATTGGTGTGCTGGCCGTTGCGGCAAGCCCTGCAGCCGCCGCAGTAGCGGCCCGGATTCACGTACACGCGGTCGCCCGGCTTCCAGGCATGCACCTGGGACCCCACGGCCACGACCTCGCCGGCCGGATCCAGCCCGAAAATGGCGGGCAGCGGCGGCAGCGGCCTTTCGGGAAACCAGGTTGTCCAGTTGCTGAGGATATTTCCCAGGTTGGGCACGATGCCGCAGGACTTGACCCGCAACAGCACGTCGTTGGAACGGGGCTCGGGCACGGGGACCTGTTCGATTTTCATGGGCTCGCCCACGTTATGCATGCGGGCGGCTTTCATGGTTTTCGGCAATGCCATCTGGATCTCCTTGTTTATTGTGATTCGCCCTGGCGGCATCCTGGAAACGAGCCCCGAGAATACTGGCCGGCAAGCGCGCGCGGCAGGCATGCCGCGGTCGCGAATGTAGCCATTCTAGGCACCCAGGATGCGTTTGAGCATAGGTGTTTGCACTGAATTTTATGCCTAAAATTAAATAATGTGCATAATTTATCACAAAGGAGAAATCGGATGACAGGCCGCGCCTGCGATCCCGCCAACCGGCTTTGGCCGGCCTCGTCCGAAAACGGCCCTGGCGTGCTGCGTGGCCATGCAGCACGCCAGGGCGGGATTCAAATCGCGAACCGAGCCATGCCAGCCCGCTGCTTACTTCTTGCTGGCAGCCTGATCCATGAGCTTATGGATGATGGCTTCCGCTTCGGCATAGAGCTTCGCGCCGTTGCCGCCCTTGGCGTCGACATCCTTGATCCATTCATTGCTCACGTTCTTGGTGGCGTCGATCCAGCGCTTGTATTCGGCGTCGTCCATGTAATGGAAAGTGCTGCCGTTCGATTTGGAGACTTTCATGAAATCCGCCTCCCGCTCGTCGAAGACCGTGCGCCCCGCCCAGGCCGAAACCTCTTCGCCGCTGTTGTCGTCGATGACCTTCTTCAGGTCGGGCGGCAGGCTGTCATAGCGCGCCTGGTTCATGCCGAAGAGGAAAATGGAATTGCCCATGCGCGGCTGGCCCTTGGGCACGTCGAAATGGTAGTGGGTGATTTCGTCGAGCTTGATGGCCGGCACCCCTTCCCAAGGCACGGCGGCGCCATCGACCACGCCCTTGGACACGGCATCGGGAACCGCCGGCAGCGGCATCTGCACGGGCGCCGCACCAATGGCCGCCAGCATCTTGGAGTTGACCCGGTTGGCCGAGCGGATCTTCAGGCCCTTGAAATCCGCCAGTGTCTTGGGCTGCTTATCGACGAAGTGCAGGATGGTGCCGCCATGGGTATGCATGAAAATGGGATGCACGCCCTTGTATTCGTCCATGGCGTATTTATGCGTGAACTCCCACAGCGCGCGGCTGCCGATTTCGGCATTGGGCACCAGCCACGGCAGTTCGTAGACGGCGCTCTTGGTGAAGCGGCCCGACGCCTGCGTCGACAGCGTCCAGACGATGTCCGCCACGCCGTCCTTGGCCTGGTCGAACAACTGGCCCGGCGTGCCGCCCAATTGCATGGCCGGATAGATCTGGCAAACCATCCGCTGATTGGATTCTTTGGCGATCTTGTCGCACCAGGGCTGGATCATGTTGACCTGGGCGTTGGAAGTGGACGGCAGGAAATGGGAAACCCTGAGCACTATTTTATCGGCGGCCTGCACCGAAGCGGCCATGCTCAGGCCCAGTGCCACGGCGGCCAGTCGGCCGAGAATCGCTGTTTTCTGCAACGGCTGTTTTGTCATTGTTGTCATGTTTGTCTCCTTGTGAGTGCGGGATTCGAGTCCCATATTTTCGCGGCGGAGCCGCAAATCAAAGCGCCCCGAAGGCCCTGACCAGAACCAGGGTAATGCTCGGGAACAGTACCAGGGCCGCGATGCGGATGAAGTCGGACGCCAGGAAAGGCATGACGCCCTTGAACGTTTCGGTCAGCGGCACGTCCTTGGCAAGGCGGTTGATGATGTAGACGTTCATGCCCACGGGTGGATGTACCAGGCCGATTTCCACCACCATCAAGGCGAGGATCCCGAACCAGATGGACTTGTCTTCGAGCCCCATGCCCCAGAAGTCCAGCCCCATGATCATGGGATAGAAAATGGGGATGGTCAGCAGGATCATGGCCAGCGAATCCATGACGCAGCCCAGCAGGATATAGACGATCAGAACCGCCACGATGATGAGAAACGGCGACAGCCCGCTGTGCTGCACCCAATGGGCCAGCTCGGTCGGCATTTGCGACAGGGCCAGCGCCACGTTCAGCATGTCGGCCCCCAGCAATACCAGGTAGATCATGGCGGTGGCCTGGGCGGCGCCCAGCGCGCTGTCCAGCAGCCCCTTCCAGCGCAGCCCGCCGGTCGCCACCGCGATGATGCCGCAAGCGGCGGCCCCGATGGCGGCCGCCTCGGTAGGCGTGGCCCAGCCGGCATAAATGCCCACGATGACCACCACGAATACCGCCAGCACGGGGCCGACCTGGATCAGCGCCTTGATGCGCTCGGGCCAGGCGGCCCGCGGTCCCGCCGGCCCTTTTTCGGGATGACGGCGCACAATGATTTGAATGACGACCATGTAGCCCAGCATGGCCAGCACGCCCGGAATGACGGCGGCCATGAACAGCTTGCCGATGGATTCCTGAGTGAGGATGGCGTAGATGATGAGGGGCACCGACGGCGGGATCATGATGCCCAGCGTGCCGCCCGCCGCGAGCGTGCCCGTGGCCAGGCTGCCGGCATAGCCGTAGCGGCGCAATTCCGGCAGCACCACCTGCCCCATGGTGGCCGCGGTGGCCAGCGACGAACCGCAAATGGCGCCGAACCCGGCGCAGGCGCCCACCGCCGCCATGGCCACCCCGCCCCGCCGATGCCCCAGAAAGGCGCTGACGAAACGGAACAGGCTGCGGCTCAAGCCCCCATGGGTGGCGAACTGCCCCATGAGAAGGAATAGGGGAATCACCACCAGGTCGTAGTTCGACAAGCGCGCATACGTCAGGTTTTTCAAGGAAGCCAGAAGAGGCGCCCAGTTGCCGCCCGTCAAATAGACATAGCCTCCCGCCCCCGCCACGAACATCGAAATACCGATGGGGATGCGGATGACCATGAGCGTAAGCAGCACCGCGAACATGATCAGACCCACTGTAATTCCGGTCATGGCTGCCCCCCCGCCGCGTACACATGGCTTACTTTCATATGCAGGAAGCACATGTACAGGCCCGCGATGGCCAGGAGGATGAAGCCGGGCACCATGGAAGCCTGAACCACCCAGATGGGCCAGGCCAGGATGGGCGAGGTTTCGGCGGCTTCGCGCAGAGACATGGCCCCCACCCAGCTGCGCCATGCGATCACCACGCCGAATAGCCCCACCAGCAAGGAACCCAGGGCGTCGAGCCGATGCACGGTTTGCGGCCTGGCATGGGCGGTGAAGAAATCGACCTTGACGTCGCCGTTTTCAAGATGGCAATAGGCAAAAAAAGTAGCTGACGCAAAAGCAGCCACCATCATGAGGATTTCCATATCGCCCGGCACGGGCATGGAAAACAGCTTGCGCCCGACGATGGAAATGAGGGACATGATGACCAGCGCCACGAAAGCCAGGCTGCCCACTGCAGCGAAGAACTTCGACACGGCCAGCAAGCCTTGGCCGAACGGGCCGAACTGATCGTGCAAGATAGACGCGGCAACGGCCTCGTCTTCCAGGGGGGATTGCATAAAGTCTCCAGGATTTATATTTTTTTGACTGCTTTTAATACAGTGTGTCGTGCATGGATGTGCGCCGCAATGTCGTTTTCGTACTAAGCCATTATTAGCTGGGCTTATAGCGAAGGGTATGTGAACCTAGGCAAGCGCAATGGAAGCCGGACATCCACTGCGCTTGCCTGCTCACCGGCCACAGCCAGTTTGCGCGCCTTAGAAAGGATAATGGCGCGGCGTCGTCTGCACTGTGATCCAGCGCAGCGTGGTAAAGGCCTCGATGCCGGCCATGCCGCCGAAGCGCCCGTAGCCGGAATCCTTGACGCCGCCAAAAGGCATTTGCGCCTCGTCGTGCACGGTGGGCCCATTGACATGGCATATGCCGGACTCGATGCGCTTGGCAACCTGCCATGCCCGGCCGACGTCGGTGCCGAACACCGCCGCCGAAAGCCCGTAGCTGGTATCGTTGGCGGCCGCGATGGCCTCGTCCACGCCACTGACCCGGACTATCGGCTTGACCGGGCCGAAGCTTTCTTCGTGATAGATGCGCATGTCGGAAGTCACGTGATCGAGCAGCGTGGCGGGGAAAAGCGTGGAATCCGCCTGCCCCCCGCATATCAGCTTCGCCCCCTTGGCCAGGGCATCCACGATGAGTTCGTTGCAGCGCTTGACGATGCTGGCGTCCGCCACGGAACCGAGCACCACGGGCCCCTTGCGGGGATCGCCCAGCGGCAGCGCCTTGGCCTTCGCGGCAAGCTTCTCGATGAAGGCATCGGCGATTTTATTGTCGACGATGAGCCGCTCGGTGCTCATGCAAACCTGGCCGGAATTGGCGAATGCGCCGAAGGCGGCGCCGTTGACGGCTTCGTCGAGGTTGGCATCGTCCAGAACCACAAAAGGCGCCTTGCCGCCCAACTCGAGAATGACCGGCGTGAGGTACTTGGCGCAGGTCTGGGCGATGAGCTTGCCGACTCGCGTCGAGCCGGTGAAATTGACGCATCGGAGCATGGGATGCGAAACCATGGCTTCGACGACTTCCCCCGCGTCGGCGGGCGCGTTCGTCACGAAGTTGACTACCCCTTCGGGGAAGCCGGCCTCCTTGAAGGCCTCGACGATGATCCCATGGGTGGCCGGGCAGAGTTCCGAGCCCTTGAATATGACCGTGTTGCCGCAAGCCAGGGGGGTTGCGATGGCCCGGATGCCCAGGATGACCGGCGCGTTCCACGGTGCGATGCCCAGGATGACGCCCGTGGGCTGGCGCACGGCAAGCGCCAGGTTGCCGGGCACGTCGGAAGGAATGACTTCGCCGCTGATCCGGGTGGTGATGGCCGCGGCCTCGTGCAGCATGCCCGCCGCCAGGTGGACGTTGAACCCGGCCCACGGCGCGGCGGCCCCGGTTTCCGACGCCATCGCGGCGATCAGCGCCTCGGCTTTTTGTTCGAGCGCATGCGCCGCTTTCGACAGGAGCGCTCTGCGTGCGCTTGGGCTTGTTTCGGACCATGCGGCGAACGCCGCCGCGGCCGCCTCGACCGCGGCCCTGGCGTCTTCCGGCGTTGCCGCCGGCGCGACGGTGGCGACGCTGCCGTCCAGCGGATTGCAGCGCTCGAAAGTTTTTCCGTTGGATGCCTGTACGGACTTATTATTGATGAGCATGGAAATCTTGTTCATTACTTCCTCCTTTAATACAGCTTGTGAATTCAAATCAGGCCACTTCCACCTCGATGAGCATGGGCACGTTGGCGTTCAGTGCGCGATCGAGCGCGGAGCGCAGCTCCGCCGCGTCGGAGATCCGTTCCGCCTGGACTCCCAGCCCTTGCGACAGGGTCACGAAATCGATGTCGGGCAGATCGGTGCCGGTAAGCGGCGTGGCGGGGTCGTAGCCGAAAATCCCGGCGAACTCCCGCAGCGCCGCGTACTTGCGGTTATTGAGGATGACGAAGGCCATCGGCAGCTTGAATTGCGCGGCGCTCCAAAGCGCCTGTATGGAATACATGGCCGAACCGTCGCCGATCAGAGCAATGACCTTGGACTCGGGCCTGGCCAGCGCCACCCCGACCGCCGCGGGAAGCCCGTAGCCCAGGCCGCCGCTGCACATGGTGTAGAACGTTTCCGTCTCGTAGATGGGCAGGTAGTCGTGCATGGTCGATCTGGAGCTGGGCGCTTCTTCCACGATGACACTCGAACGGGTTCTGGCCTGATCCAGGGTCTGCAGCACATAGGCGACCGACATGCGCTCGCCGCGATCCGGCATCTCGACGACGGGCTTGCGGGGCACGGGCGCCAGCGCGGCACGCGCGGTGGGAGCGCCCAGCGCGACGAGATCCCGCACGCCCTGCTGAATGCTGCAAATGATGGAAACGCCGGCCGGCGCCCAGGCGGCGACATTTGGGTCTTCGGTTAGCTGAACCAGGCTTGCGCCCTCGGGCAAGTGGGGGCCTTTGCCGTCGATATGGTAGGTAAACACCGGCGCGCCGATGGCCAGCACCAGGTCGTGCCCGTCCAGAATGCTGACGATCCGCTCGCGTATCGCGGGCAGGAAGCCGCCGAACAGACGGTGATCCTCGGGAAAGCTGCAACGGCCCGACATCGGCGCCACATAGACGCGCGCCTCGTGCAGCTCGGCCAGCTTCACCACGTCGTCCCAGCCCTGGTCGCGATCCACCGCGGCCCCGACCACCAGCGCCGGACGGCTGGAGCCGGCCAGGGCCTTGGCCGCCTGGGCCAGCAAGGCGGCGTCGGGGCGGATATTCCGGCTGACCTGATGAGGCACCACTCGTTCAGTCGGCACGTCCCAGTCGTCGGAGGGGATGGACACGAACACCGGCCCCCTGGGATGCGTCATGGCGATCTGATAGGCGCGGGCCAGGGCAAGCGGCACGTCTTCGGGACGGGCCGGCTCGATGCTCCACTTGACGTAGGGCTTGGGCAGCTCGGGCGCCTGCATGGATCCCAGAAACGGGTCGTATGGCAAAATGGGCCTGGCCTGCTGGCCCGCCGTGATGACCAGGGGCGTCTTGTTCTTGAACGCGGTAAAGATATTGCCCATGGCATGGCCCACCCCCGCGGCGGAGTGCAGGTTTATGAACGCCGCGTTATGCGTTGCCTGGGCGTAGCCGTCGGCCATCCCCACCACCACGGACTCCTGCAGCCCCAATACGTAGCGGAAGTCTTCGGGAAAATCGAAAAAGAAAGGAAGCTCGGTGGAGCCCGGGTTGCCGAAGATGGAGGTCATGCCCAAGGAGCGAAGCAGATCCAGAACCGCCTCGCGTACCGTGACCGGGCCCGGATCGCGTGCCACGAATGAAGGTGTCGTCATGAAATGTCTTATCGTCTGATTGCTGATCATTCATTATGGTTGACGCACCATTATCTGGCTATAAAATAACTTTACTAATTGATTATTAGGTAGGCGAATATGGTTTTGCCAGATCTGAATCTGCTGCGGCTCTTCGAAGCCATCTACCGCCTGCGCAACGTAAGCCGGGCGGCCGAGGCGCTGCAGATGTCCCAGCCGGCCGCCAGCCAGGGGCTGACCCGGCTGAGGCTGGCTCTTGGCGATGCCCTGTTCGTGCGCGCCCCGGGAGGCATGCGGCCCACTCCAAGGGCGCACCGCCTGGCCAACGTCGTCCAGGCGGCCATCATCTCCATCGAGGGCGCGCTGAACGAAACCACGTCGTTCAACCCCGCCTCGGCGAAAATGACGGTGCGCATACACATGAGCGATATCGGGGAAGCCCGCCTGCTGCCGACCTTGATGACGGAACTAAGGCGGCTGGCTCCGGGCATAAAAGTGCAAACCTATCCGCTTGCGTACGAGCAGATCGTCAATGCGCTGGACACCGGAAAACTGGACTTTGCCTGCGGCTTTCTGCCATCCATCATCAACACGCCCTGCATACCCTTGTTTCAAGAAAAATACGCCGTCGTGGTGCGCCGCGGCCACCCCATGGAGCAGCGCTTTCGCAAACTGCCGGCCCATTCGGCGACTCAGGCGCTATCGCAGCTTGATTACGTTGCCGTGCGATCGCACCCCGAGACCGTGCGCATCCTTCAACAACTGGGCCTGGAAGATCACCTGGTGCTGACCTCAGCGCATTTTCTGGCGCTGCCCGAAATCGTCAGGCACACCGACCTTGGAGTCATCATGCCCTGCGATATCGTGGAACGTTTTTTTTCTTATGCGAACAAATACCACGTCCTGAAAGCCGAGCTGCCGCAAAACATCCTTACCGTGTCCGTGTACTGGAGCAAGCGCTTCGAGGCCGACCCGGTGCACCGGTGGCTGCGGGAGTTCATTGTCGAAACCTTCCAGCATCCGGACCTCAGGGGCTTGCGCGAAGCCCCCAAGTCGATGATTACAACGGGCGCAGCCCCATGATTTCGCGGGCTTCGGCGGGCGTTGCCGGCTCGAAGCCCAATTCACGGATAACGCGCACGAAGCGCTCGACCAGCATGACGTTGGTGGCCAGCACGCCGTGTTCGTAGTACAGGTTGTCTTCAAGGCCTACCCGGGCATGTCCGCCCAGCAGCACGGCATGCACGGCGGCGGGCAATTGGGCCTGTCCGATGGCGCTGACGTTGAACACGGTGTCCTGCGGCAGGTGCTCGACCATCATTTGCAGAATCTTGGGGGTGTAAGGCAGCGCCCCCTGGAAAGCATTGACGCCCAGCACAATGTTGATGAAGTAAGGCGCTTTGTCCAGCCCCTCTTTGATGGCGCCGCCGACGTCCTTGATGATGTCTTCCAGGCTGAAGACTTCCCACTCGGGCTTGATGCCGCGCTTCATCATCCCCTGGGCCAGCGTGCGGATGCGCGACGGCGTGGTGGGCACCAGGATTTCCTTGTCGCCGAACGAAGCGCAGATCGTCTGCGCATCGAGCGTGCACATTTCGGCGCCCGGTGCTTCCATGCCCTTGAGGCGCTGTTCGAAATTGATTTCCCACAGCCCGTTGTTGAGCTGATGGAGCATGTCGCCGTTGATGCCGCCGCCCGTGGAGTTGTTGAGCACGATGTCGCACTTGGCGCGGATGAGTTCGTTCATCTGCGCATACACGTTGGGATCGCAAGTGGCCTCGTCGTCGGCGGCGCGGCGGGCATGCAGCGCCACGACGCTGGCGCCGGCGTTATAGCAGCGATAAACATCGTCGGCGATTTCCTGGGGCTGCGTCGGCAAATTGGGATTTTGCTTTTTGCTGGCCATCCCGCCCGTCGGGGCGACCGTGACGATGACTTTACGTGCGCTCATGAGTGTATCTCCTTGGTATGCATGGCTTGCCGCCATGACTCTTGGTTGCCTGCGGCTTTGCTTGGTTATCGTAGCAATTAATCGCTTGTCTGAATAACGCGCTCGGACTACGAGCGCCATTCATGAATCCGTGTACTTATTCCTGAATCGCCGCTTCGGGATGAAGCTGCTCGTAAGCCGCCGCCAGTCCCGGGTCGCGCTTGCGTATTTCGGCGTGGTCGACCCGCCCGGTGCGCGTCATGTAGCTGTAGGCAAACTCCACGGGCGTCAGTCTGGGGACGAGCTCGTCCATTTTTTCGTACCAGGCGATGCTGGTGTTGGCCGCCGTCCATATTTTTTCCATGGGAGGCAGGCGCAGCTCCTGGAAACGCTTCAAGGCAGCCGGAATGTCGCCCGGCGTTTCCTTGAAGGCCTTGAAAAGCGCCACCGAATCCTCCATCGCCAGCCGCGTGCCCGAGCCGATGGAAAAATGCGCGGTGCGCAGGGCATCGCCCAGCAAAACGATGTTGTCCATGCTCCAGCGCTCGTTCCAGACGACCGGAAAATTGCGCCAATACGAATGGTTGGAAATGATGGGATGGCCTTCCAGCTCGGCCGCAAACACCTCTTCGCAATATTTGACGGTGTCTTCGGGACTCATGGTTTCAAAGCCCACGCGCTTCCAGGTGGCTTCTTCGACCTCCACCAGAAAGGTGCTCATGTCGGGCTTGTAGCGATAGTGGTGCGCGCAGAACACGCCCGCGCCAGTCTCGCGAAAAGTCAGGGTCAGGCTGTTGAAGGCCTTGCTCGTGCCGTACCAGATGAACTTGTTGGGCCGCCAGTCGACGGTGGTGCCGAACACGGCTTCGTTCTCGCTGCGTATCCACGACGACGCGCCGTTGGCGCCCACGATCAGGTCGGCTTCGCCGAGTTGCTCCAGGCTGTTGATTTCGGTGTCGAACTCGATGCCGACACCCAGCTTCTCGACATAGCCGTACAGCAAGGTCAGCAGCTCCAGGCGGCCAATGGAAGTAAACCCGTTGCCGGCCACCGGCACCCGCGTATCGTTGTGGGCAATCGTGATCTCGGGCCAGTTTTCAAGATGCGGCGTCAGGTACTGGTACAGGGCTTCGTCGTCGGCCCTCAGGAACTCAAGCGCCCGGTCGGAAAACACCACGCCGAACCCGAATGTCGCGCCGCGCGGATTCCGCTCATAGACGGTAATTTCGTGCCTCGGATCATGCTGCTTCATGAGCGCCGCAAAATACAGCCCACCGGGCCCCGCCCCGATAATCTTGATCTTCATAAGTCCTTCCTGCTCGTCGTGCGTGATTCGCACCGTCATTGCATGATACGCGGCCGACAGCGGCCTGAATAATGCTTACCCCATATAGTCGTTATGCAGATTCCGTTCAAGCGAAAGCCTCGGTATGCGTATTTGTGCCAACAGCCCATTCAGCGCACCCATGAAAAAAGGCGGCTTGCGCCGCCCTTTTCCCGCCACGAAGCCCGGATTACTTCAGGGGGCAGGATCCCACGTAGACATCTTGCCTATCCTTCAACGGCGTAGCGACATACTGGGGAACGATCTTGTCCCCCTGCTTCACGTACTTGAAGGCGTAATAGTTCTGTATGGGCATGTTGTTGCGATTGAACTTGAACGGCCCGCGCACCGACTCGAAGCTTCCGCCCGCGGCCTTGACCGCCGCAGCCAGCTTCGCCTTGTCGTGAAGGTCCGAGCCCATCGTGCCGAAAGCCGTCTTCAGGATATTGGCGGCATCGTACCCGGCTGCGGCGTAATAGCTGGGCAGGCGCTTGTACTTTTGCTGGAAGGCCGCGACGAATTTTTTATTGGCCGGGTTGTCCAGCTCGGCATCCCACATGGCTCCCGCCGTAACCCCCACCGCCGCCTCGCCGATGGCCGGCAAGGTGGTGGGGTCGACCATGAATACGGAAAACACCGGCATTGTGGGCAGGACGCCCGCCTGCTTCAACTGCTTGGCAAAGTTTATGCCCATGCCGCCCGGGTAGAACACGAAAACCGCGTCCGGCTTGTCGGCCTGTATCTGGGTGATTTCCGTCGAGTAGTCGGTCTGGCCGATCTGGGTATAGACCTCGTCGACCACCTTGCCTTTGTAGAAGCGCTTGAAGCCCGTCAGCATGTCCTTGCCCGCCTGGTAATTGGGCGCTCCCAGAAACACCTTTTTATAGCCTTGTTCCTGCGCCAGTTTTCCCATGGCCTCCGACGGCCCGTCGGACTGCCAGGCCACCACGAACAGATTGGGCGAGCATTGGGCGCCGGCAATGCTCGCCGGCCCGGCGTTGGTGGCGATGGCGACCGTTCCCGACTCGACGATGCGCGGCCTGGCCGCCATGAGAACATTGGTGGCGCTTAGCCCCACGATGGCATCGACATGATCCCGTTCGATGAACTTTCGGGTGATCTGCGCGCCCAGTTCGGGCTTGATCTGGTCGTCTTCCTTGAGCACGGCGACGGGCTCGCCGCCCATCTTGCCGCCCGCCATCTCGACGCCCAGCATGAAGCCGTCGTATTGATCCTGGCCCAGTACTCCCTGCGGGCCGGACAACGGGCCCATGAAGCCGATTTTCACCTCGGCCCACGCGCCCTGCGACGCCAACACCATCAGACCCGCAAGCAGACTTGCTGCATGGGTTCTCCTCATGACTCAGCTCCTTGTATGATTTTTTGAAAGCGGCCAGCCGGCGCGGGACGCGGGGTTGCGCCCTGTTCGGCTGAACTGCGCCCAACATCAGCCTTTCATACTAAAGAGAGCAAATTTCAAGTCAATAAAAATCCGGATATAACAGTTAACCAGCATTTGAATAACCGGGCCGGCAGCGGCGCCGCGCCGCCGCACACGGCTCTAGGACATGGTGCACTGCTTCGCGTAGGGATCCGCGTAGTCCTTCAAGACATCGGGGGCGACCATCTCGTAGGCGATGTGTCCCGCCGCGTCCTTGGCGATGCGGAAGATATGATAGCTTTGCACCGGGTAGTTGTTGTTGCCGAAGCGGAACGCCCCGCGCACGGAATCGAACTTGGCGTTCTTGATGGCTTTGGAAAGGGCCTTGTGGTCGGATACATTGCCGTTCAAGGAGGCGATGGCGGCATTCAGCATGACGGCCGCGTCATAGCTGAAGGCCGCATAGGCCGACGGCGAACGCTTGTACTTGGCCTTGAACGCCGCCACGAACTGGCGCGACTGCGCATTGGCCATGCCCGGCGTCCAGGTGTCGCCCGCCACGGCGCCAATGGCGGCGTCGCCCATGGCGTCGGCCGATGCCCCCTCGATCGAGTTCGCGGAATAAAGCGGATATTTTTCGCTGAGCCCAGCCTGCTTGTACTGGCGCACAAAACTCACGGCCAAGGCGCCCGGGTAGAAAATGAAAACGGCTTCAGGCCTGGAGGCGTTGACCTGCGTGAGCTCCGCCGAAAAATCCAGCTGGCTCAGCGGCGTATAGATCTCGTTGAGAATCTCGCCCTTGTAGGATTGCTTGAGCCCCGCGATCTTGTCCTTGCCGCCCACGAAATTCGGCGTCAGCGTGCTGATGCGCTTGTATCCCTTGTCGTTCATGTACTTGCCCACGGCTTCGGCGGGCACATCGCTTTGCCACGACGTGATGAACAGATTCGGCTTGCATTGCGCGCCGGCGGTGGGCGACGGGCCCGCCACCGTACCCACGAAAGGCACATCGGTATTGGCTATTTTGGGCTGCAGCGACATCAGGATATTGGCGAAGGTCAGCCCGACCACCACATCGGCCTTCTCGCGCTCCAGCAGTTTGGACAAGGCATTCTGCGCCACTTCGGGCTTTTGCTGGTCGTCCTCGACAAGCACGGCCGCTTTCACGCCCCCGAGCTTTCCCGAGAACTGCTCGACCGCCAGGTTGAACCCGTCCAGTTGATCCTGCCCCACCGCGGCGGACGGCCCCGACAACGTGCCCAGAAAACCCACCTTGACATCGGCCGCCGCCATCGACGGCGTTGCTGACGCCAGCATCAGCGCCATCGCCGCAAAACCCATTTCCTTGTTCATGTTGTCCCCCTTGTCGTTTTCATATGCTTCATGGATAAACTTATTGATGCCGCTCAGACTATGCGGGTTTCCAAGGCTCCCAGGCCATGGATGCCCACTTTCACGACGTCGCCGCGCTTCAGAAATACACCGGACTCCATGCCCACCCCCGCGGGCGTTCCGGTAAGCAGCACGTCGCCGGGCAGCAGATCGAGCCGGTGGCTTAAATAGCTGATCTGGTCGGCCACGCTATACATGTGATTGCTGGTGTTCGAGTCCTGCTTGAGCTCGCCATTGAGCCAAAGCCGGATGCCCAGGTTCTCGGGCGAGCCGACGAATTCGGCCGGGGTGATCCAGGGCCCCATCGGGCAAGCGCCCGCGAAGCATTTATGGCCTATCCAGTCGAACCGGAACGGTGAGCTCGCATCCACCTTGTCGCGCTTCAGGTTGTCGCGGGCCGAAAGATCGTTGGCGCAGGAATACCCCGCCACATAGTCCAGCGCCTGTTCAACCGGAACCCGCGATGCGCGCTGGCCAATGACCACGGCAAGCTCGGCCTCCCAATCCAGCATATGCGTATGGTCGGGATAAGGCACGCCCTGCCCGTGACCCGCCAGCGTCGCCTGCCCGGACTTGATGAAATGCCAGGGCGCGATGCCTTCCGACTTGGGATCCAGCACCAGCTTCATATTGAGCGCGCGGCCCATGGCCTCGACGTGATCCCGGTAGTTGGCGCCGGCCGCATAGATGGTGCCGCAACGGGTCTGCGGCGGCAGAAACTGAATGCCAGAGGAATCCAGCGCCGCGGCGTCGCGGGCGCCCGCCGCGATATCCACCGCCAGCTGGCCGAGAACATTGCGGGCCTCGTCCCAATCCAGCAGCAAGTCGTCGACGCTGCGCCAATGCGCATGATCCGGCCCAAGCAGGCGCCGCAAGTCGTACATGGCTTCATTGACCGCAATGCCCGGGCGCGCGCCGCCCCCACGCTCACGGTACGTGAACATCCGATACATCATATGAGAATTCCTGTCAGGTTAGCGAAGCAGATAGGACTGGTCGGAAAAACGCAGCGACACCGTGACGCCGCCCTCCATCAATATCCATTTTTTGATTTCGATCGTGTAGACGCCTTCACGGATGAACGGGTCGCCGGCGAGAATCTCGCGGACTTCGGACTCGGAAGCCGCGCGGAAAATGGACATGCCGCCCAAAGCGCCCGGCGTTCCGCCTTCGCCGACGAACGGCCCCGAAGCGAACAACTCACCGCGCTGCTCGCATTGGGCCGCCCACTTGAGATGCGGCGCCAGCATTTCAGCGAATCGGGAAAGATCGGCGGGAACACGCAAGACCACGAACAGCGGTTTGCCCAGCATCTTGGCCATCATGGCCTGAGCATCGACGGGAAGACTCATGTCAAGGCTCCTCGAAATTGACGATGAACTCGGGCGGCGGCGGCGTGCTGGCCCAGACGGCGGTCAGCTCGTCGGGCGGCACATTGAACGGCACCCAGCCGCTGTCGTCTTCGGGAATGACGTCGATGTCCCAGAAATACTCGGCCAGGCTGCCCCAGGGGTCGCGGATGTAATGGAAATAATTGGAACCGGCCACATGGCGGCCCAGGCCGAATCCGTCTTTGTAGCCCGCGCGTAACAGCGTCTGGGCTCCGACCTCGATTTCGTCCAGATCCGACACTTCGAAGCTCATGTGATGCAATCCGGTATGCGTGCTTTTGGCAAGCCCCACCACATGGTGGTCTCCCCCGCCCGAACCGCGCAAAAAGGCGATGAGGTCGAAGGCCCGGTCGGACACCTTCATGCCCAGGACATCGGTATAGAACGCCACCGACGCATCGACGTCGGGCGTGAATTTGATGAGGTGCCCCAAGCGCAGCGGCACCGCCTTTTTGTGGCGGGTGGCAGGCACACAGGCCCTCCCGACCCGGCGGTAACGGCCGTGGGCATTGATCTCGGGCGGCAGGCTGCCTGTTGCGGGCGCCGGTTCGGCCACCTGCACATTCAACCAGTCGCCGTGCGGGTCCTGGAACCAGATGCCGCCGAAAGGCACATCGAAAGGCGGCGAAACAACCGGAACCGCCGACTTCTCCAGCCGGCGCCGAAGTTCGGCCATGCCGGTCTCGTTGGTGCCCAGCGACACATAGGCCAGCTTCTTTTTGGGACCGGGCATGAGCCGAACCTGATCCTGGGCGCGGCCGGGGCAGCGGAACACCAGGTCGCGGCCGGAAGCGCGCGCCTGCAGCCCGAACAGCTCATAGAAGGCGCGCCCCACTTCCAGATCCGGAACGACGATGCCGACATGTAAAAGCGAACGTATCATGACTACCCTTTCAATAGCTTGGTGCAAAACGTGTTGCGCAGGCCCGCGCAACACGCTCGTGCCGCCGCGCATGACCCCGCGGAATAAGAACTCAAGGCCTGGAGTCGGCCTCGATGAGCTTGATCACCGCCGCGATATCCTCGCTGCCCATGCCGCCGGCGAGCGCGCGCTCGAAATACGGCGTCGAAACCGAGAACAAGGGCGTTGCGCAGCCCAGTTCGTCGGCCATGGCGCGGCCCAGCTTCAAGTATTTTTCCAATGTGTTGAACGGCCCCGGCGCCGGCGAGAATTTCCGGGCGGCCATCAGCGGCGCCCTCACGCCGAACATGGCGGAACCGCCCGCGCCCTTCTGGATGACTTCGGCGACCAATTGCGGATCGAAGCCCGCCCGGGCGCCGAGGTTCATGGCCTCGGCCGCGGCCAGGGTGTGAATGGACAACAGATAGTTGGCGATGAGCTTCATGGCGACGGCGGAGCCATACTCGCCCAAATGGAAGACACTGGGCGTAATGGCCTCGAGCACCGGCAGGCAGGCCTGAAATACCTGGGGGTCGCCGCCGGCGTAGATGGCGGCCTTGCGGCTGACCACCATGGGCGGAGAACCGCTGATTTCGGCCTCCAGAACCCGCGCTCCCGTGACGGTGAGCTTGGCCGCCTGTTCCAGCTTGAAGGCTTTTCGGTAGGTGCCCATCTCGACCACGGTATGGTCGGCCGTAAGCGCCGGCAATATGCCGTCGCGGCCCTCCAGAACGTCGAGCGCGGCGGATTCATTAGGCAGGCACAGCAAAACCACCGTCGCCGCGCGAGCCACCTCTGCGGGGGATTCCAGGGCCTTGCCGCCTTGGCGCACGAATTCTTCGCGGTCGTGGCGCCGAAAACCCACCACCGGGAAGCCCGCCTGCATAAGATTGACGGCAACGGGCAGGCCAAGCTGCCCAATGCCTATCATCCCCACGGTTTGATTCTGTCTGGCCACAAACCCTCCTGCGCCTTCTGTTTTTTTAATTCTATCGGCCGCGCCACCGTTAAACCATGGCAATTCATTAATAACAATGTATTAATGAAATTTATACTTTTGGTGAAACCGCGCCTTCGCAGGCGGCGAAGATAAGCTCGCGCAGCCATATATTGGCAGGATCCCGGTGGAACCGGTCGTGCCAGTACAGGGCGATTTCAAACGACGGCAAATCCAGCGGCATGGGCTTGATGACCAGGGGATAGTGTTCCGACAGCTTCAGCGCCAGTTCCACCGGCGCGCACCACACCAGGTCGGACGAGATGATGAGGTGCGGCGCCGACAAATACTGCGGCAAGCGTATTTTGATCTGGTTGCGCGCGCCCGCATCGATCAGCGCCCTTTCGATGATGAGATGGCCGCTGCCCGAATACTCGACCAGCAGATGGTCGAGCGTGCGCAGCATTTCGTAGGTCAGCTTGCGGCGGACAAGCGGGTGCTGCGCGCGCATGACGCACACATAGTGCTGCTTGAAGAGCGGCCGGCGATGAATGGAGGTTTCCAGCGAAGGCAAAAAGCCCAGCGCCAGATCCATGCGTCCACTGGCCAGGCCGACCAGGGTGTCCTCGATGGGTTGAAAGGCCGTTCGAAGACGCACCGACGGGGCCTGCCTGGCCACTTCGTGGAATATCCTGGGAAAGCACACGACCTCGCCCACGTCCCGCGTGCGTATGGTGAACTGGCGCCGCGACGTTGCGGGGTCGAACGGAGTGTGGGTATTCGAAGCCGTGCGTATCATAGCCAGCGCCGTCAGAAACTGGTGCGAGGCGCCCACCGCGTAGGGCGTCGGCTCCATGCGGCGCCCCACCTGCGTAAACAGCTTGTCGTTATGCTCCAGCCTCAATCTTTTCAGGGCGCTGCTGACCGCCGCCTGGGTAAGCCCGAGATTCTCGGCGGCCAGCGTCACGGAGCGATCGCGCCACATGGCTTCGAAGACATACAGAAGATTGAGATCTTTCATTCATGCTCCACCGATGGGTGCCGCCGGCTTCAAGCGCATGGCCACGCTCTTCATGACACCAGCCGGGCACAGCGCAACCGCCCCGCCCGGCCGGCGCTTTGGCGCCTACACACCCAAATATTGATGCACGATGCGGTCGTCGCCGCGCAGATCGTCGGAGCTGCCCTCCCACACCACCTTGCCCTTTTCAAGCACGTAATGGCGGTCGGCGAACTCGAGCAGGGCGCCCACGTTCTTGTCGATGACGATTTGCGAGAGGCCTTCGGCCTTGAGCGCGGTAAGCGCCTGCCAGATTTCCGCCCGGATCAAGGGAGCCAGGCCTTCGGTGGCCTCGTCCAGCACCAGCAGGCGCGGATTGGTCATGAGCGCGCGGCCGATGGCCAGCATCTGCTGCTCGCCGCCCGACAGTTGAGCGCCCAGATTCGTGCTGCGCTCTTTGAGCCGGGGGAAAAACTGGTAGACGCGCTGCAGCGTCCAAGGCTGCGCCTTGCCGCCGCGATTGGCCGCCCGGGCGGTTGCCACCAGGTTTTCCTCGACCGACAGATTGGGAAAAACCTGGCGGCCTTCGGGCACCAGACCCAGACCAAGCCGGGCAATGCTGTATGACGGCAAGGCGCTGGTGAGCTTGCCGTCGAAGGAAATTTCGCCTTTCCCCACGGGAAGCAGGCCGAACAGGCATTTGATGGTGGTGGAGCGGCCCATGCCATTGCGGCCCAGCAGGGTCACCACCTGACCTTCATCGACCTGGAACGATACGCCGAACAAAGCCTGGGCATGGCCGTACGACGCATGGAGATTACGGACATCGAGTAATGCAGTCATGATCTTTACCTTACGCTTTGGCTTCGTCGCCAAGGTATACGGCCCGAACCTCGGGATTGTTGCGGATTTCATCGGGCGTGCCCGAAATCACGGCCTTGCCGTACACCAGAACGGTGATCCGGTCGGCCAGCGCAAACACCGCATCCATGTCGTGCTCGATCAGCAATATGGAGTAGGTTCCCTTCAGGCGCTTCAACAGCTCTACCACGCCGGCCGATTCCTGCACGCTCATGCCCGCCATGGGCTCGTCCAGCAGCAAGGCCTTGGGCTGAGCCGCCAGCGCCATGGCCAATTCCAATTGGCGCCGCTCTCCATAGGCCAGCTCGGCGGCCAGGACATCGGCGCGGGGCAGCATGGTGGTGACGCCAAGGGCTTCGCGCGCGATGGCGACCAGATCTTCGCGCCCCAGCATGGGTTTCCAGAAACGGAAAGCGTGCTCCTTGGCGCCCATGGCCGCGAAAACCGTGTTTTCCAGAACCGTGAAGCCCTCGAAAATGGAAGTGATTTGATACGACCGCAACAGGCCTTTGCGCGCACGCTCGTGAATGGGAAGAGCCGTAATGCGCTTGCCCATGAACTGCACGTCGCCGGAGTCGGCGCGCAGTTCGCCCGACAACTGATTGATGAGCGTGGTCTTGCCCGCCCCGTTGGGGCCGATGATGGCGTGCAGCTCGCCGGGGCGCACATCGATGGAAACCGCATCGGTGACCAGCAGCCCGCCATAGCGTTTGGTCAGGGCTTCCGTTTTCAATAACCATTCGCTCATGTCGCCGACTCCTTGTTGACCGCCGGCGCCTTGCCGCGCCGGACGCCGCCGCGTGACGAAAGCAGGCCGACCAGGCCGGCCTTGCCCACCAGCCCGATGACCACGATGGCCAGGCCGAATATCGCCATCCAATGGTCGGTGATGGATTTCATGATTTCTTCCAGCCCCAGAAAGACGATGGCGCCCAGCAAAGGACCGAAAACCGTGCCGATTCCGCCCAGCACCACCATGACCACCAAGTCGCCGGAAACGACCCAGGAAAGCGTGCTGGGCGAGGCAAAGGCGGTAAGATTGGCCAGCAGCAGACCCGCAACGCCGCACAATATGGCCGACAGCACATAAGACATGAGCAGGTATTTGCCTGCCGGAAACCCTACGGCATTGACGCGCCGGGCATTTTGCCGGGCGCCGCGCAGCACCATGCCGAACGGCGCGACGCGCAGCCGGGCCATCCACCAGGTGGCAAGCGCCAGCACGACGAAGGCAAAGATATACACCGTATAGGTGTTGCCCAGATCCAGGCCGAAGAAATGGCTGGTGTTGCTGACGCTGGTGCCGTCGTCGCCCCCGTACTGCTTGAGGCTGACGAACAGGAAATACCCCATCTGGGCGAAAGCCAGCGTAATCATGATGAAGCCGATGCCGGTGGTGCGCAGGCTGATGGCGCCGGTAATGTACCCGACGATGCCGCAGGCGACGACGGTTGCCAGCAAATGCACCCAGCCGCTGTCGATGCCGTAGAAGCTGGGCAGGGCAACGCTGTAGGCGCCCAGACCGAAAAACAGGGCATGCCCAAGGCTGATGAGCCCGCCGTAGCCCAGCGCCAGATTAAGCGCCAAGGCCGCGATGGCGTAGATGATCATGCGCGCGAAGAACGCCACGTAGAACGACTGATCCGTCCAGTAGCCCCACACCGGCACCAAGGCGAGCAGCACGAAAACCGCCAGCGGCACGATACGGCCGGCATCCCACTTTATGCTTCCTGACGACATTATTTCCCCCCCGCGAACAAGCCTTGCGGCCGGATGGCAAGAACCACCGCCATCAATACATAGATAAGCATGGAGGCGATGGCCGGGCCCGCCGCATTGGCAAGGTCGCGCGCCATGAACTGGTGCAGCAAGGTGGGCAGGAAGGCGCGCCCCAGCGTGTCGGCCACGCCCACGACCAGCGCCGCATAGAACGCGCCGCTGACCGAACCGATGCCGCCGATGACGATGACCACCAGGGTGGTGATGAGCACCGGCTCGCCCATGCCCGATTGCACCGAGAGAATGGGGCCGGCGATGGCCCCGGCCAACCCGGCCAGCATGGCTCCCAGCGCAAACAGCAAGGCATTGAGCAGTTTTATGTTGACGCCCAGCGCGCCGACCATTTGCGGATTCACCGAACCCGCGCGTATCAGCATGCCCAGCCGCGTTTTATGAATGAGCCAATGAGCGCCTATGGCCACCAGCAAGCCCACCACGATGATAGCCACGCGGTAGGCGGGGTAGGTCATGCCGAGGATGCTGACGGTGCTGTCCAGCCACGACGGCACGGGCAGGAACAAGGGCTGCGAGCCCCAGATGATTTGCACCATTTCGTTGAAGAACAGCACCAGGCCGAACGTGACCAGGACGTGATCCAGATGGTCGCGCCGGTACAGGCGCGAAACCGCGGAGCGCTCGAGCACGACGCCCACCGCCAGGCAGCCGACCAGGGCAGCCAGCACCGCCAACATGAATGAATTGGTGTGCCGGAAAACGGTGGCCGCGAAATACGCGCCCAGCATGTACAAGGAACCATGAGCCAGATTGACGAAACTCATGATGCCGAACACCAGCGTCAGCCCAGCGGCCAACAGAAACAGCAATACGCCGTACTGCAGGCCGTTGAGCAGTTGCGACAGGATCAACGTTAGACCCATGGACTACCCTCCTCGGTTGTGTCTTCGATACTTTTGATACGTTGTCTTTGATTCTTCCGGACCGGTTTTTCTTTTATGCCCGGCCTTTTCTATAACCCACCATACTAATCGACGCCGGCCTCAAGTCAATAAGAATCGAAGCATGGTGGCTAATCGAGCCATGAATAACCGCCCTCCTCTCGGGTAATCCCCAATAATGGAAGAGGCGCGGCACGGCCAGCCGGGGTCAGGCTTCGTCCAGCTCCACCCAGACCCGGCCCCCTTCGATCTTCAAGGGATAGCTGCGGATGTCCTCGGTAAGAGGCTCGCACAGCGCCTTGCCATCGCGCACGTCGAAGCGGCCCTGGTGCAGCGGGCACTCGATTTCGAAACCTTCCAGGAAGCCATCGCAAAGCCGCGCATGGCCGTGCGTACAGATATTGTCGGTGGCGAAGAATTCGCCTTCCACGCTGTAGATGGCCAATTGCTTGCCGCCGGCATCCACGCCCACGACATCGTCTTCGGGCACGTCTTCGGAAGCCAGTACGTCTATCCAGTTTTTCGCCATGCGGCCACCTCGCTCAAATAGGGTAAATGATGGAATTGGGGATCATCTCGGAATCGTAGATGCAAAAGCGCGACTCGAACTTCATGCCGTCCTGCCCGACCCGGATCCGGTCCAGGTAGCGGCCCACGTTGAACACCGTGGACTCGCCGTCGAGCTTGGTGCGGAACACGGCATAATTGGCCTCGGCCTGGATGATGCCGCCCTCGTGGGAGACGACGCGGGGCGCGCCGACGACGTGGCGCTGGTAATAGGGATCGTGGAACAGGGTTTCGCGTATGCCGTAGGCCCTGTCCTTGAGCATGTTGCGGCTGATGAACCACATGGTGGACAATGGGAATCCACGCTCGTGGTTTTCGCGCGGCTGCACCTTGTACTCGCAATCCTCGACGAAGAAATCCGCCCATTTGTCCCAATCGTAGGCATCCACCGCCGCCGTATAGTCCGAATACAGGGTCGTCAAGTCAAAATAGGTTTGAAAGTCCATTTTTTTAGATCTCCATGACTTTGCGCCAGTAGTTGTACATGCCGCGTATCAGTGTTTCCGTCACCATATGATCGGTGTCTTCGACACCGTAGCCGCCCAGTTCGGCCACCGCCCGATGGTAGGGTTTTTGCTCGAAGCCATGCTGCGAGAACTCGATGACCTCGCCGTCGTCGGCCGACACGAAGCCGGCCGGGCCGAACAG
>CALMPB010000210.1 GCA_937871985.1 uncultured Burkholderiaceae bacterium | reverse complement strand
CCAACTCCCGAGGCCGCCAGCCAGGCATCGCAGCCGGCGGCGCCCCCGGCGGTTCAGGCGCCCGCCCCGGTTGCGGCGGTGGTCAATGCCGCGGCCGCCGAAGTGGTGCACGACCGTTCCCGCCTGAATACCGAGCTTACCTTCGATAATTTCGTAACCGGCAAAGCCAACCAGTTGGCGCGCGCCGCCGCGCTGCAGGTGGCCGAGAACCCCGGCGTGTCGTACAACCCGCTGTTCCTGTACGGGGGTGTGGGCCTGGGCAAAACCCACCTCATCCATGCCATCGGCAATGCCCTGCTGGGCGGCGGCAACGGCAGGCGGGTGCGCTACGTGCATGCCGACCAGTACGTGTCCGACGTGGTCAAGGCCTATCAGCGCAAAGCATTCGACGAGTTCAAGCGGTATTATCATTCGCTGGATCTTTTGCTTATCGACGATATTCAGTTCTTTGCCGGTAAAAATCGCACCCAGGAAGAGTTTTTCTATGCGTTCGAAGCCATGGTGGCCCAGCGCAAGCAAATCATCATTACTTCCGACACCTACCCCAAGGAATTGTCCAATATCGACAGCCGCCTGATTTCGCGTTTCGATTCGGGCCTTACGGTGGCCATCGAGCCGCCCGAGCTGGAAATGCGCGTGGCCATTCTTTTGCGCAAGGCGGAAACCGAAGGCGTGGCCATGCCCGAGGAAGTGGCGTTTTTCATTGCCAAGCATCTGCGCAGCAATGTGCGCGAACTGGAAGGCGCGCTGCGCAAGGTGTCGGCGTACGCGCGGTTCCATGGCCGCGAAGTATTAAGCGTGGAAGTCTGCAAAGATGCGCTCAAGGATCTGCTGTCGGTGTCCAACGGCCAGATCACGGTCGAGAACATCCAGAAGACGGTGGCGGATTTCTACAAGATCAAGGTGGCCGACATGTATTCGAAACGCCGGCCTGCCAATATTGCCTTACCCAGGCAGGTAGCCATGTATCTGGCCAAAGAGCTGACGCAAAAAAGCCTGCCTGAAATCGGAGATTTGTTTGGGGGGCGCGATCACACCACGGTGCTGCACGCGGTACGCAAAATCTCCGATGCCCGGTCCAAACAGACCGAGCTCAATCATGCTTTACACGTATTAGAACAAACCTTAAAAGGATAACCATGCAACTCGTACAAACGACTCGCGATGCATTGTTGAAACCGCTGTCGACGGTAGCGGGAATTGTCGAAAGAAGGAATACATTGCCGATCCTGGCCAATATTCTGCTGCGCAAGGAAGGCAACAACGTCGCTTTCATCGCCACCGACCTCGAAGTGCAAATCACCACCCATGCCGAATTCGGCGTGGGCGACT
Source organism: uncultured Burkholderiaceae bacterium (assembly GCA_937871985.1). The sequence continues at coordinate 3,474 of CALMPB010000210.1, read as the reverse complement.
CGAACGAATCGACAACGGTCGCAGCCCGCAAGCTGCTCGACATTTTGCGCGCACTGCCCGAGTCGGGCGACGTTACCCTGGGCCTGGCCAGCAGCAAGCTATCGGTGCAATCGGGCAAAAGCCGTTTCGCCCTGCAAACGCTGGGCGCCGCCGAGTTCCCAACCTTGTCGCAGCCCGAGAAATGGGATGTGTCGTTGTCGTTGTCGCAAAAAACGCTGAAGCACCTGTTCAACATGGTGCATTTCGCCATGGCGCAGCAGGACATCCGCTACTACCTCAACGGCTTGCTGTTCGTGTTCGAGCCGGGCTTCGTGCGCGCGGTGGCCACCGACGGCCACCGCCTGGCGCATAGCGGCGCCGCCGCCGAGGGCATTGCCGAAAAGCACGATGTCATCGTGCCGCGCAAAACGGTCCTGGAAATGCAGCGCCTGTTGTCCGACTCGGACGATCCGGTTTCCATCGACGTTGCCCCCGGCCAGATCCGTTTCCGTTTCGGCGACGTCGAGCTCGTGTCTAAACTGGTCGAAGGCAAATTCCCCGACTTCACCCGCGTCATCCCCAACAACTACACGCGCCACTTCGAGGTCAATCGCGAAGCCTTGCAGGGCAGCCTGCAGCGCGCCGCCATTCTTACCACCGACAAGCTCAAGGGCGTGCGCATTCAGTTGTCCGACCACTTGCTCAAGATATCGTCGACCAACGCCGAGCAGGAAGAGGCGCAGGAAGAGCTCGATATCGACTACGGCCACGAGCCGCTGGACGTGGGCTTCAACGTCAGCTATTTGCTCGACGTCCTGGCCAACGTCAAGACCGAGACGATCAAGTGGTCGGTTCAGCCCGACGTCAATGCATCGGCGCTCATCACCTTGCCCGACGACGAGCAGTTCAAGTACGTCGTCATGCCGATGCGCATTTAATCTTCGATATGGACTGCAAGGCGGTTTGCTGCTTTTACGCGCGGGTCATGTCGATACGCATCAATCCCCCCGGGTTCATGCCGAATGAGCCGACCGGCACGCGGTTGCGTGCGGCCGGTTCACCAGCCGCAAGGCTTATATAGGGTTTTATATTAGTTATGTCAGATCAAGCCACGAATACCCCCGATACCGAATACGGTGCCGATTCCATCAAAATGCTCAAAGGGCTGGAGGCTGTCCGCAAGCGCCCGGGCATGTACATTGGCGACACTTCCGACGGCACCGGCCTGCACCACATGGTGTTCGAGGTGGTCGACAATGCTATCGACGAAGCCCTGGCCGGCTATTGCGACGACATCGTCGTCATGATCCATTCCGACAGCAGCATTTCGGTTACCGACAACGGGCGCGGCATTCCCACCGCCATCCACAAGGACGACGAGTTCGGCCGCAGCGCCGCGGAAATCGTCATGACCGAGCTGCATGCGGGCGGCAAGTTCGATCACAACTCGTACAAGGTGTCGGGCGGCTTGCATGGCGTGGGCGTGTCCTGCGTCAACGCGCTGTCCGAGTGGCTGCGCCTGACCATCTGGCGGCAAGGCGAAACCCACGAAATGGAATTCCGCCGCGGCGAACGCGTCCAGCCCCTGGGCATTACCGGCCCCACCGAACTGCACGGCACGCGTGTCCAGTTTCTGGCCGATGCGGAAATTTTCGAGAAGATCGAATACCACTACGAGATCCTGGCCAAGCGCCTGCGCGAGCTTTCCTTCCTGAACAACGGCGTCAAGGTTCGCCTTATCGACGAGCGCCAGGACAAAGAAGAAAACTTCGCGTTCCTGGGCGGGGTCAAGGGGTTTGTGGAATACATCAACCGCACGAAAACCGTGCTGCATCCCAATGTGTTTTCGGTAAGCACCAATTCGGTGGTGGGCGATTCCACCATTGGCGTGGACGTCGCCATGCAATGGAACGACAGCTACACCGAAACGGTCTTGTGCTTTACCAACAACATTCCCCAGCGCGACGGCGGTACCCACCTTACGGGCTTGCGCGCCGCCATGACGCGAGTGCTGAACAAGTACATTACCGACAACGAAATGGCCAAGAAGGCCAAGGTCGACACCACCGGCGATGACATGCGCGAAGGCCTGGCCTGCGTGTTGTCGGTAAAGGTGCCCGATCCCAAGTTCAGCAGCCAGACCAAGGACAAGCTGGTTTCCAGCGAAGTGCGCCCCGCTGTCGAAGAAGCCGTGGCCCGCACGCTGGAAACCTGGCTGCTCGAGAACCCCAACGACGCCAAGGCGCTGTGCAACAAGATCATCGATGCGGCGCGTGCGCGCGATGCGGCCCGCAAGGCCCGAGAAATGACCCGCCGCAAAAGCGTGCTGGAGGGCGCCGGCCTGCCCGGCAAGCTGGCCGATTGCCAGGAAAAAGACCCTGCGCTCAGCGAAATCTATATCGTCGAGGGCGACTCCGCCGGCGGCTCGGCCAAGCAGGGCCGCGACCGCAAGTTCCAGGCTATTCTTCCGCTGCGCGGCAAAGTGCTCAATGTGGAAAAAGCGCGGTTCGACCGTCTTATCTCCAGCGAGCAGATCACCACGCTGATCACCGCGTTGGGCACCAGCATCGGCCCCGATTTCAATATCGAAAAACTGCGCTACCACCGCATCATCATCATGACCGACGCGGACGTCGACGGCGCCCACATCCGTACGCTGCTGCTTACGCTGTTCTACCGGCAAATGCCCGAGCTGCTCGAGCGCGGCTACGTGTATATTGCCCAGCCGCCCCTGTACAAGGTCAAGGTGGGCCGCGACGAGCGCTATCTTAAAGACGACCAGGAAGAGGCCCAGTTCATGATGCAACTGGCCCTGAAAGACGCCAAGCTGTTCCCGAGCGAGGGCGCCAACCCCATCGAGGGCGACGCGCTGGCCGAACTGGCCCGCCAGTACATCCTGGCCGATACCGTCATCAACCGCCTGTCGCGCCATACCGACCTGACCGCGCTGTCGTCCATGGCCGAGGGTGTGGAAATAAGCCTGGTCGACGCGGAGCAGGCCCAGGCATCGGCCGAGCGCCTGCAGGCCGCCATCGACGATCCTTCCATGCCCGGTAGCGTGACTGTAACGGTGGAAGCCAACGAAGACGCCACCTCGTGGCGCCTGGTGGTCCGGCGCATGCATCACGGCAACGTGCGCGTCAGCATCTTCGACCGCGCCTTCGTGCGCGGCGCCGACTACGCGGTGCTGTCCAAGGCTGCCAAGACCTTCGTCGGCCTGCTGGGCGAGGGCGCGCTGGTCGTGCGCGGCGAAGGCGACAAGCGCAAGGAAAAATACGTTTCCGATTTCCGCGAAGTCGTCCAGTGGCTGCGCAACGAAGCCGAGCGCAGCGTCAGCAAGCAGCGCTACAAAGGCCTGGGCGAAATGAACCCCGAGCAGCTATGGGAAACCACCATGGACCCTGCCGTGCGCCGGCTGCTGCGCGTGCAGATCGAAGACGCCATCGCGGCGGACGAGGTCTTCACCACGCTTATGGGCGACCATGTTGAACCGCG
>CALMPB010000209.1 GCA_937871985.1 uncultured Burkholderiaceae bacterium | reverse complement strand
GCAAGAATCACGGTCGGGTGAACTCATCCTTTCGGTGCACGGCCTCGCTCAGGCTTGGCACTGGCTGCTATTTACTGGGATCCTTGAAGTTGGCGATGTGGTCGATTTCAACGTTCTGAAGCTTGCCATCGACTTTCTCTACTTTCCGGATGTAGATATTCTGCACGATGTCGCGCGTTTTCGGATCTATGGAGATGGGACCACGCGGGCTTTCCCAGCTCATCCCCTTAGCTGCTGATATGAACTTATCACCGCTTGCATCGCCACCGGTTTTCTGTAGAACGCTGTAGATCAAGTGCATGCCGTCATATCCAGCCACGGATAGGAAATTGGGACGCTTGGATGGGTAGGCTTTGTAGTAAGCATCGGTATAGGCTTTATTTTCTTTGGACTTATGCGCCTCGGAGTAGTGGAACGAAGTAATTGCCCCAAGCGCCGTTTCACCTGTTGCATCGAGCACGTCTTCGTCGGTCAAGTCTCCAGTGGAAATAATTTTAATCCCCAATTTGGCCAAGCCCCTCTGCTCGAAACCCTTCAGAAAGGCCACACTTTGCTCACCCGCGGGAACGAAAAGAAAGACGGCATTGGGCTTGCTGTCTTTGATACGCTGCAAGAATGGGGCGAAGTCCGGGTTTTGTAGTGGTACGCGCACTTCCCCGACAATCTGGCCGCCGGCTGCCGTGAACGTTTTTACGAACTGCTTCTCTGCATCATGCCCTGGGCCATAGTCTGCCACCAAAGTATAGACTTTCGTAATACCCTGTTTGGCGGCCCAGGTGGCCATTGGCGCCGACGTTTGCGGCATCGACATGGACGTGCGTACGATGTACGGCGACTTGGTCGTGACAGATGACGTAGCGGCGTTCATAACCACCATTGGCATCTTGGCTTGTGCCGACAATGGTGCCACAGCAAACGCGGAAGGCGTCACGCCAAAGCCGGCAAGAATGTCCGCCTTGTCTTTGACGATCAGTTCTTGCGCTACTCTTTTACTGATTTCTGGAGCAACACCCGTATCGTCCTTGATGATGAGCTCAACTTTCCGCCCATCGATGCTGTCGCCATGCTCCTTCATATAGAGATGCGCGCCATTGAGAATCTGTTGCCCATAGCCGGCAAACGGTCCTGACATGGGCAGAATCATGCCGATCTTGATATCGGACGCGGCATAGCTTGCACTCGAAGCTGCAAGTATCGAAGCCGCAAGCAGTGTCGTAACGTAGCCAATCTTGGGGGGGTTGTTGAGGTTCATGCATGTCTCCGGGTATATGTTTTTTTAAAGCCGCACTTCCGTAGCACTACCTCGGATAGCAAGTTCCGGCACGCCGATCTTGAGAGCAGGTATAGTAAGTGTGGCTGACTATATTGTCAGTTTGGCTTACCAACTTGTCAAGCCACGATTACGCTAACCCGGATGATGAATGACAAGCTCGGGAAGGCCCGTGGCTAGCATGATTCAAGACATCCTCGGCCCTCTCCCCCGTACCACAACAAGATTTCTCAATCTTTTGATCATCCCTGCTGGGCTTGACATATCCGCTTGGCCGCTCCAATAATATAGTCAGGATAACTTACTTAATTGCCAGACGGAAAGCATGAAGAAAGTTGCCGTGCTCAAGAGGGTTAAGCCACTTGGGGGGTGTGGTGTTCCAAAACTTGGCTTTGACGCCCAAGACCGCATCTCAAATCAATAACGTGCGAGGAAACAAATGAAATTCGTTAGGAATGTATGGTATGCGGCAGCCTGGGCCTCGGAAATTACTCCAGAAACATTGGTATATCGAAAAATCATAAATGAACCAATATTGCTCACCCGGCGCCAGGACGGTACGGCGGTGGCAATCTCCAATGTGTGCCCACACCGGTTCGCCCCTTTGCACTTGGGCTGTAAAGAAGGTGATCGCATACGTTGCGGCTACCATGGCCTAGAGTTCGACACTGACGGAAAGTGCGTTCACAACCCCAATACTCCGGGAAACATTCCTTCCGCCATGCAGGTTCCAAGCTTCCCTATCGTCGAAAAACATACGATGTTGTGGATATGGCTCGGCGACCAGCCCGCTGACGAAAGCCTTATTCCGGACTATTCAATCATGGAAAAGGAGGATGGACTTTCCAGAGATCGCGGCCATTTCACGATGAGCGTCAATGTGGAGCTGGTTGCAAATAACCTTATGGACTTGAGCCATGCTTCGTTCCTCCATGACGGCCTCTTGGCAACGCCAGAGCATGCCGCGTCCGAAATCAAGGTTACCCAAGACGGCAGCACGGTGACTTGTGAACGCTGGGCCCGCAATGTTCCGGTGCCGAAAGTGTTTGACCTGATCTTCCGGCGAGACGGGAAGAACGTGGATTTCTGGACTCGAATGCGATGGGATCCCGCTGGCTGCTTTTTACTCGACGTCGGTTGCCACGCCGTGGGCGAGACTCCCGAACAAGGGGCGGGATACATGGGCGTTCACATTCTGACCCCCGAAACAGAGAGCACCACGCACTATCACGTAGGCATCGTGAGAAAGCCCGTCGCTGAAGCCGACGAGGAATTTCAGGCCGAGATCAAGCAATTGCGGCTGCATGCGTTCAAGAATCAAGATGAGCCCATGATGATGGCAATGCAAGAAATGCTGGGCGTCGAGGAGTTACTCAGGCGCAAGCCCGTTCTATTCAATGTGGACGCGGGCCCGATGCGAATGAAGCGGATACTGGACGAGCTTCTGGAAGCGGAGGCCTAGGACCGCCCGGTTGCTCCTGGAACTAGCCCAACCGGCCAAAGTCGAAGCAACCCTCTGGGTTGATACAGCCATTTGTGGCAGAATCATTGCAACGACAACCAAGTGCGCCGCGGCTCAAGGCGT
>CALMPB010000208.1 GCA_937871985.1 uncultured Burkholderiaceae bacterium | reverse complement strand
TGACCCCGCAGATGGGCATAGTGGCGGCCGCGGCGCTTTTCGTCGCTGGGGAATCCCCCTGCCGCCAGCACCACGGCGCGGCTCGCGCGGACCTGAACGGTCTTTCCCGGGAGGCGGATGGTCGCGCCCGCGACCCTGCCGCCCTGCTGTTGCAGCGCCACGGCATCCGCATGGCTCCATAGCTCGATGCCCTTGTCCACCGCGGAAGCCAGCAATCTCGCCGCCAGCGCACAGCCATTCACCAGGCGGGTGCCCTCGCCATGCCTGAGCACGCTGTAGAAGTGGGAGAGCATGCGTCTGGCCACGAAGGCGGCGGAAGAGACGGAACGCGTGGCGTTGAGGAAGTGCTTCAGATCGGGGCCGCTATTGAGGCCCATGCCCAGGAAGGTCGACTCCTTCATCGGCTTGGCCAGGCGTTTCAGCCAGGGGCCCAGCTGCGCGCCGTCAAACGGCTGCGGATGGATCGAACGCCCTTCGAACGCGCCGCCAGGATGATCGGGATGGTAATCAGGGTAGCTGGCGCCGAAATTGAACCGGACCTGCGTATGCTTTTCCATGAAATCCACCATCGGCCCCGCGGCCGCCAGGAAGGCATCCACGCGCTGCGCGTCGAAGTGCCTGCCGGCCTCGTGCTCGATATAGGTCCTGGCCTGTCCGATCGGATCGTTCACGCCATGCCTCTGCGCCAGCGGATTTCCCGGCACCCACAGCCAGCCGCCCGAACGCGACGTGGTGCCGCCGAACACCGGATTTTTCTCCACGACCAGGACTTTCAATCCCAGCTCGTGCGCGACCAGCGCCGTGGTCAAGCCCGAAGCGCCGGAGCCGATGACCAGCACGTCGCAGGCAACATCCTGGATCGCGGATTGAGAAGAATGACTCATGCGACCTCCAGCCAGCGCCTGCGCACCGCGGCATCTTCCCGCAGGGCTGCGGGGGTATCGTCAAACACGATCTGCCCTCGCCCCATGATGAAACAGCGCTCGGCAATACGCAGCGCGATAGTCATTTTTTGCTCCACCAATAAGATAGAAACACCCTTGCGGTGTATGTCCTGCATTACCTCCACCAGGTGCTCGACGATCAAGGGCGCGAGTCCTTCGGTGGGCTCATCCACCAGCAGCAGTCTGGGATGGCCGAGCAGCGAACGGCACAAGGTAAGCATCTGCTGTTCGCCTCCCGAGAGATTTCCCGCCAGGGTCGACTGGCGCTCCTTCAGGCGCGGGAAATAGTCGTACATGTTCTGCACCGTCCATCGGGCGGCGCCGGCGGACCCGGGCTGCTGGCCGATCTGCAGGTTCTCCGCCACGGTGAGATTCGGAAAGATCAGCCGTTCCTCGGGCACATAGCTCATGCCGCGCTTGACGATGCGGTGCGGCAGTTCACCTGCCAGCTCCTTCCCGTCCAGCGTGATGGTCCCCTGGCTGCAGGGCACGATGCCCATCAAGGTCTTGAGCATGGTCGAGCGTCCCGATCCATTGCGGCCCAGCACGCAAGCGATTTCGCCCGCCCGGATTTCCAGGTTCACGCCGTGCAGCACATGGCTCTTGCCATAATGGGCGTGCAGATTCCTGACTGTGAGCAAGCTCATTCCAGCACCTCTCCCAAATAGGCTTCCTGCACCTGCCGGTTCTGGCGTATGGCCTCCGGGGTGTCGGTGGCGATGATCTGCCCGTACACCAGCACGGAAATCCGGTCGGCCAGGGAAAACACCACGTCCATGTCGTGCTCGATGACCACCAAGGTCTTGCCTTCCGTTACGCTGCGCACCAGATCGACGATGTACATGGACTCGTCGTTGGACATGCCCGCCGTGGGCTCGTCAAGCAGGATCACGTTGCCTCCCGGCCCGAGCGCCATGCCGATTTCCAGCGCGCGCTGTTCGGAATAGGTCAGGTCCCCCGCCATCCGGTCTCGCAGGGCGTTCAGCCTCGTGAGCTCCAGCAGCTCCTCCGCGTCGCGATTCACCGCCCGCTGCCGGCTGGCCATGCGGAACAGCGCGTAGCGGTTTCCATGGCGGGCCATCGTGCAGATGCGCAGGTTCTCGAATACGCTGAGCTGGGGAAAAATGCTGGTTATCTGAAACGAGCGCGCCAGTCCCAGCCGGTTGATCCTGTGCGGCGCCAGGCCGGCAATTTCCCGGTCATTGAGCAGGATGCTTCCCCCGCTGGGCTGCAGCAGGCCGGTGATCAGGTGAAACATGGTGGACTTGCCGGCGCCATTCGGCCCCAGGATCGCATGGCGCTCGCCCGCTCGCACCGCCAGCGACAGGTCGCGGATAATGGCCGTGCCGCCGAACGATTTTCGCAGCCCCTGGATCTTCAATGCGTCGCTCATCACGCCGCCTCCTCGAGTCGGGAAGCCCGCGCCCGCAACCACAACCCGCCCAGAGCCAGCACGGCGGCCGGCGCCAGCAATATCCAGGGCGCGGAAGGCACGACCGGGACTCCCATTACCGATAAAGCCGGCCATGCGCCGTCCGGCCCCAGCTGCGCCTGGTATTCGCGCGAAAACACCGCGCTCGCCAATTCCAGCAGCCAGGCCGCGGCGGCCGCCATACCCGTCACCGCGATCAGGCTCACGCCCTCTTTCCAGGCGTCCGAGCGGCCCATGGCGTTCCTGCGCCGCAGCCATTGGACGAACGCAGGCACGATGCCGCGGGGCATGTACATCATGACCAGCACGAAGGCCAGGCCCTGGTACAGCAGCCATATGCGCGTCGAATCCGAAAGCTGCTGGCCGAGCAGGCTCATCAGGCCCGCGCCGATGGCCGGACCGAAAAAGGAGCCCGTGCCGCCGATGTAGCTGTAGAGCACCACATTCGCGGAATTTCCAAGGCTGAACAGGATGTAGTTGGCGTTCTCGTTGGCAATGGCCAGCAGGCCGCCCGCGATGCCGGCGAACATGCTGGAGATCGCAAACACAACCAGCTTGGTCATGTGCGTGCCGTAGCCCAGGAATGCCACGCGCCGCTCGTTTTCACGCAGCGCCACGGTCAACCTGCCGAACAGGGTCCTGGTGTACAGGTACATCAGCAGCGCCGACAGCGCAAACCAGGCCAGCACCAGGTAGTACACATGCGCTTCCTGGTCGAAGCCTATGCCCGCCCAGGGCAATCTCATCGAGGACAAGCCGCCTTCTCCGCCAAACAGGCTCTGCAGGTTGGGCGCCACGGCATAGAGCAGTTCCGCGATGGCCAGCGTGACCATCGAAAAATACACGCCGCTGCGCAAGGTCGCGAAGAATCCCGCCACCACGCCGGCGGCGAGCGCCGCCAGTCCCCCGGCCAAGGGCATGAGAGGCGTAGGCAATGGCAGCAAACCCGCCTCGGCGGCATTCATCGCATGGACGGTGGCAAAGCAGCCGATGGCGAAATAGGCGGCATGCCCGAACGAGAGCATCCCTCCCTGTCCCACCAGGAGACTGAAGGCCAGCGCAAACAGCGCCGCGATCAGCATCTGCGTCACTGCGCTCACTTTGTCCGGAGGCAGAAAGCTCGGCACCAGAGCGAACGCGGCAATCGCCGCCAACGCCAACAGGATTATCTTGTTCCGGTTCATCAATTCTTCTCCCCCATCAGACCCGCGGGGCGCGTCATCAGGACCAGCAGCATCGCCAATACCGGCATTGCCGCCGAGAAGGTCGATATCTTGGTGGTCAGCAGGCCGCCCGGCTCGCCCGCCCAGGAGCCTCCCAGGCCGACCCACCCCGCCATATCCGCCAGCGAGAAATCCAGTCCGACCGAGAAGGAGGTCAGCAGTCCTATCAACAGCGAAGCGATCAGCGCCCCTTCGAGCGAACCCAGCCCCCCCACCACCACGACCACGAACACGATGACTCCCAGTTCATGCGCCATGTTGGGATTGGTGGTGAGCAAGGCCCCGCCGACTGCGCCCGCCAGCCCGGCCATCCAGGCGCCGAGGCCGAACACGCCCATGAACACCAGCGGCACGTTATGGCCCAGGGCCGCCACCATGGCGGGCAGCCTCACGGCCGCCCGCACGACGATGCCTGTGCGCGTCTTCTTGAGGATCAGATAGAGAATGGCGAACAGCAGCAACGCGGTCATGCCGACAAACAGCCGGTAGAACGGGTAATCCGTGCCAAACAGAGTGAACGCGGCGAAGCGCAACTCGGGCGGCGGACGGAACGTCACCGCGTAGTTGCCGAAGAACATTTTGATGAGTTCGTCGAAGACAAAGGCCAGGCCGAACGTCAGCAGCAATTCATGGGCGTGGCCGTAGGCATGCACCCGGCGCAACATGAACCGTTCGACGAACACGCCGATCAGCGCGACGATGATCGGCGCGATCAGCAACGCAAGCCAGAAGCCCACGATGCCGGACAGGCTGTACGCGAAGTACGCGCCAAGCATGTAGAAGGAGGCGTGCGCGAAATTGATGACGCCCATCATCCCGAAGATCAGCGTCAAGCCCGCTGATACCGCAAAGAGCAACAGGCCATAGATCAGGCCGTTCAACGCAGATATGGTGATGAATTCCATGAGTAATCCTCATCGCCCCGCCGCGAGACCACGTTATTGCGGCGCGGGCGAAATCGCTCCAATCAGCCCGGCCTGCGCATCTTGCAGGTGGACGACACCGGCGCCGCCGCTTCCGCGGGCGGCACCACCTTGACGAGCTTGAAGCCCATGTCGGTGCCATCGGCCTTGAAGGCCGCGGATTTGCTGACTTCGCTGATCGTGATGGGGAACGTGCCCTGGTGGTCTTCCTTGCGGAACGACCAGGTTCCAGTCGGCGCCTCATAGGTCGCGGACTCGAGCGCGAGCGCCAGCTTGGTCGGATTGATCGGGCCGCCCTGAAAGTCCAGGGTCTTCAGCGCCGCGCCGAGTTGCAGCGTGGCGAATGCCGAAGTGGGCTCCTCGGAATACGGGTAGTGTCCGATCCTGGCCTTGAAATCCTCGATGAACTCCCTGCCCTTATCGCCGCCCGCCTCCAGGTTGTAGGGCTTGACCAGGTAGGCGCCCAGCGCCGACGCGCCAGCGTTGCTCAAGACTCCCGGCGTATCCAGCGAGGTATTGCCGAACTGCACCTTCAAGCCTGCGTCGCCTGTCGCCTTCAACAGCAGAATGATGTCGTTCGCCCAGTTGCCGGTCAGTACGGTGGTGGCTCCCGAGGCCTTGATCTTGGCCACGTAGGGAGAGAAGTCCTGAATCTTGTTCGTGTCGTGCAGCGTCGCCTCGACGATCTTGCTGCCGGCCTTGGCCACGGCCGCCGCCTGCGCCGCTTGATGCTCGTGCCCATAGGTGTAGTTCTGATTGATCGAATACACCTTGTCGCCCAGCACCCCCGTTTCCTTCATCGTCTTGACCAGGGCGTTGACGCGGATATAGGGGTTCGTCGCCATGCGGAAGAACCAGAAATGGCACTTGTCGGCGGTCAGTTCGAAAGCCTCTGAGCCGATGTTCCAGTAGATGATTTCCTTGCCGGGGTTGCGCAGGTTGTACTTGCGGACGTCCTCGCTCAACTGGGCGGCGGCGGCGGACGACCCCGCGGAAGTCACGATTCGCACGCCTTCGGCGATTGCGGCCCGCAGCTTTTCCGATGCCCCCGGAGGGCCTCCCAGATTGTCGTACTCGATCACCTGGATCTTCTCGCCGTTGAAGCCGCCGGCCTCATTGAGCTTCATCACGCCGTAGCGCAGTCCTTCGTTAAAGGCGATGCCGGTTTGCGCCGTGGGCCCGGACAGGGCTTCGATCATGGCGATCTTCAGGGGCTCTGCCTGGCTCAGCGGGGCCAGCGCCGAAAGCAATATGGCCGGAACTAGGTGCTTGGCTTTCAATCCAGTGTCTCCGTCGTGGGCGGGTCCGAGGGATGCGCCCCGTTCCGCTGACCTTTGTTTTAAAACCTAACTCTCATCATTCAAGAATTAAGTTTATTTAGACGGATTTTATAAGTCAATACTATCAATATATGATAATTTTGCTATATCAAGCATAGACTGCATGTAAATCGGTACAAACCCCTGATCCCGCGGTATTCAGCCGCAAGACGGCATCCGCGCGCGCAGCAAAACCCGGCCCGGGTGGTCGCCGGGGCCGGACTGGCGCGGTATGAAAAAGGAAGGAAGAGATCAGCGTCCGCTCGGACGCGAACGGCGCAGGTTCGGAGGCCCTGGCGGCATCAGACGGCCGCCGGGCGTAGGCAGCGGCTCAGCGCAAATCGCCAGCCGCCACGCGCTGCGATATGAGTCCGGCATTCTTGACGACGATGCCGATCAGCAGCTCTTCGCCCATCCAGGGCGGATCCGAGGAACGAAACGTCAAGGTCAGCGCGCCCAGCGGTTCGCCGGTTTCGTCAAAGACCGGAGCAGCGATGCCGACGGTTTCTTCAGCCAGCTCGTTGCGCGAGATGTAGTACCCGGCGCGTTTCACCGCGCTGTTCGCCGCGGCGAATTGCTCCCAGGTCTCGCCGATCTTGTTGCGCCATGGATCGTCCGGATGCGCCTCGAAAATCCGCTTGAGCTTGCGGCGGTCCATCCATGGCAGCACCGCGCGCGATTGGGAGCCCCTGAACACCGGCAGCCGCCTTCCCGGAATGAACGGGATGTCAGGCAAGGCCGGAGCCTTTGCATAGAACACGTTCACCAGGCCCTGGCCATACAGGCGGGAAAGCAGCACATGGCAACCCGTCTTGGCCGACAATTCCGTCATGAGTTCGCCGGTCACGCGAAGTATGGGATCGAACTTGCGTATCAGGTATTCGAGTTCGAGGACCTTGGGACCCGGAGCATAGACGCCGGAGACGCGATGCAGGAGCCCGATCTCGCATAGTTCGCTGAGATAGCGATATGCCGTGGCCGGACTGACCTGCAGTGCAGCTTCGACATCGGTGACGGTGATCGACGAAGCGTCTTCGGTCATCAGATCGAGGATGACCCCCACACGCTTGAGCACGGAAGCTTCGCCTGTAGCGCTTTTGGCGGACGGGGAACGGCTGGCCATTTCTTCGGAAATCCTTGCGGCGGCTTGGGTACGGATCGGGGCATGCGGCGAGACCGCCGATGGCAATGGAGCCGGTCACAGCGCCCCATTTCTCGTTAAACAAGATTATTGCATCATAAAATAGAATACCAATCTCCCCTCGCATGCCGCGCAGCGCGGGCGGATCTACAGCGCAAACTCGAACAGGCAGCCGGACAGCGGCGCTTTGGCCAAGGTATCCAGGGCGACCTGCTGCCTTGCGGTCGTCACGATCATGCGCGCGCCATCCGTCGCCAGATCTGTCGGGCACGGCACCGGCAAGCCCACCACCCGGTCCAGCATCCCGTCGCGCGTAAAGCGCACCACGCTCCAGCCGTCGCAAAGCGCGGTCCAGATGCCGCCATCGGCATCCACCGCCAGGCCGCTGAGCAGCCCGGAACCTTTGGGCATGCTGGCCAGGCGCCTGACACCGCCGTGGCCGGGTTGCAGAATCAGGATGGCGCCGGACTCCGGCGTGACCGCGTACAGCTCACTCTGCTTCGCGCACCATTGCAGGGCCTGCACGGGCTCGCCAATGGACCAATGCGGCTCGAAGCGCCCATTGGACACGGTAAGCGCGCCCACGACGCAGCCCGTGCCGGCCTCCTGCTCGAACGCGGCCCAGGCGACGCCGGCCTCGCCGCCTTGGCACAAAGCCAGCAGGTTTGCGCCAGGCCACGAGGCCTGCGGCTGGATCGTGCCGTCCGGCGCGATATGCACCGCGCTGTTGCCGCCGGCCACCAACACACCGGCCGCCCCCAACAGCAGGCCTTTGATCGGGCTGCCCAGGCGATACGCCAACTCATCGCGCGCCGGCCGGCGGGTCATGTCGAGCCGCCGCACCGAAGGGGCCAGCACGTCCGCCCAACACAACCATTTCCGGTCCTCGCTCCATTGGGGATATGCCCCGTGGAAGGCCCAAGGTCCCGCGATCGGCGCTGCCGCGGTCTCGTCCGCGGCAGGCTTCACGGTTTCCAGCTGCGCGCCCACGCGTCTTGCGGCCTGCGCCACTTCGGGCCCCAGCAATTCCACCCGGGCGCGCGTCAGCCGGTAAGCGGGACCCGCCACGCTGATCGCGCCGCGCACCACGCC
>CALMPB010000207.1 GCA_937871985.1 uncultured Burkholderiaceae bacterium | reverse complement strand
CATAGTCGTGGTGTACCGCCTCGAGGGCGAGGGCCGCCTTCGGCTCGACACTCACATCCTTGGTCCAGTCCACCCGCGGCGCGGGATCCCGATAGGCCGGTTGGTCCCAGCTATCATTTTCTCCGAGACTCGAGCGCACGGGTTTGAGCGGCTGTCCCGCCTCATAGGCCTTGAGCAGCTGGCGAAGACCCTCGCGCGAAAATGTCTCCTGAAGACCGCCACGGACGTCCGCGATCCTCTCCTGCTCCCCGAGCGTACTCCCATCGGTTGCAGGACCGGTGATAAAGATATGCGAATAACCGCGCAGGTCGATCGGGACCGCGCCGCGGCGGATTCCGTCGCGCACCTGCTCGAGCAGATTGGCCTGCCCCAGCGAGGCCGAGCCGTCGAGCAGCAGGTCGGCAATGCGCGAGAGCCACAGATCGCGATCGAGACGGCCCGGGTCCCCAAACAGCGCGTCATCGATGCGCGCCACTGTCTGGCGCAATTGTTGTCTCGACTTGCGGGTTGCTTCGGCGGCGCCGCTCTGTTCGACATATTTGGCTTCGGTGACGATCGCGCGCAGGCGCGGTTCAATGCCCTCGCCCCCTACCAGGCACAAGGCAAGGATGTCGGCAATGCCCTCTTCGCGCTGGCCCAGCCACTCCGCATAATCGTCGAGCAGGAACCAGGCAACGGCCGGTTGCGCACCGAGCTCCTCGGCTACAAGTGCCCGGCTTAGGACCAGTCCGATGAGCTCGCCAGCCGAAACGCCGCGCTTGGCCGCGCGCAGCACGATATCTCCCGATATCGAATTGGCGTCTTCGATCAGCCGCCTCGCGAGCTTCGAGAGGCGATCATCGTCAAGGCCGAGAGACAACTCAGTCAGCCGACGGCGCACGAGGACCTTCAGGATCCGCAGTTCCGAAGTCGACGAGACCACCATGTTGCGGCCATGCGTGCGTTGGCGACGATAGCGGATGACATTGATGCCTTGTGCGGCGAGTTGGCGCTTGTCGAGCAGGTCGTCATAGGTCGCGACCCATTCGGCAAGTTCATGCACCTCGTCGAACATTGCCTTGAGACCGGAATCCTGGAACGAGATCTGGCGCGCCGGTAGATAATGCTCGTGGTTCCCGTGGGCCTGCCGGCGGATGACATTCGCCACGGCATCGACATAGGCCCACCCGGCGTCAGGCTGCCTGGGACAGGTCAGGTAGACGGTCGCCTTCAGCTCATCCTCGGCCGTCACGCGGCGATAGGACCACCGTGCGGGCACATGTTCGAGAAGCGTAGGATTGCTCTCTGCGACCGGAACGGCGAACCACTGTTCGCGCGCCTGGCGAGACACGACATCGTGGAGGAACGCGACGTCGATCTCGCGCGCCGGGCTGCCGGGACGGGTCGCGCCGCTGTCCAGCAAAACTCCGATGCGCAGCTTGGACATGAAGTTGCGGGAGGTCTCGCTCACCACAACCGCGTCGGGATCGCCCTCAGACCGGTCGAGTAGTTCGCCGTAGACTCGGGCGAGACGGGATCGGTCACGATGGCGAACCAGCACATTGCAATGGACCTCTTCCTGGTCTTGGACCGAGCTCAGGCTGTTGACGGTCGCAAGTGGCAGACCGGCTGCATCGCAGTTGAACAGCATGATGCTCAGGTTCGAGCGCTCATGGGGCTGCAGATCGAGATACCGCTCGAGAAGCCCCCGGATTTGCCGCGAGGCTTCGGCCGGATCGACATCGGTGGTCCCTTCGGAGGGATCCCTGACCGGCCGCTCGAGCAGGCTATAATCATTGATCGTGCCAGTCTCCGCGAGGAGCACCGCTTCCGCTCCGTCATATCCGACCGCAATTTCCGGATAGAGCGGATGCGCCAGTTCATCGCGGAGGTCCGAGAAGAACAGGCGCGAGTCCCCGAAATTCACATCGACTTCCGAAAGGAGATAGTCGGCGAGCCCCGCCAGCGAACGCATCCGAACGGCGCCGGCAGCCATACGCAGAGGGTGCCAGGGTGCTACGATGGCCGAGGGCGCACTTCCGGTGACGGGTACGACGCCAAGGCTGAGCACCGGCTCCCATAGATCCCTGCGATTGAGGTCGCCAGCGGCGTGCCGCGCAAGTGTACGGAGCAGCACGCCGAACGCTTCGGCTTGGGTCAGCAACGCCGGCGAGGCAAAACCCGATGCCTGTAGGGCGGTGATCGCCTCGATATACTTTCCGGCAAAACCCGCCCAAGCCACCTCGATAGCGGCAAGTCCCGCCGTATCGATGCGTCCGGCCTGCCCCGCAAGCTTCAGCGCCTTGGGAAAGGCCTTGGCGAGATCTTCGCCTACGCTTGTTCGCGGGATGAGCGAACCCGCGTCTTGGCCGAAAGCGGGCTGGAGCGTCCCCACATCGGCAAGAGAGACCGACTGCAAGGCCCCCTTGCGACTGACTGGGAGCCGGGCGACACTGCTACGGGTCATCGGCCGCTTGACGAGCCGGCCGAGATCCTTGGGTAGTTCGAGCCCGATTGCGCCGGGCCGCCCAATCCAGATCAGCTGGACGGTCGCGCGCTCCGATCCGCATTCGAGCACGATATCGAACTTTATCTGAAGGGCCGCACGCGATGTCGACTCGTTGCGCCGATATTTCTTCCGCTTTTTCGCGCGGTCGAGGAGTTCCTCATATTCGAAGAGGTAAGGCACGTCCCATTCGACAGCTGCCCCGGTCAGTGCCGGCAGGCCGCGATAGCGCAGACCGAAGGCTAACCCGACATCCGCATTGATATCAAGGAGCTGCGTGGGCCGGCGCCGCGCCGCGCGAATCTTGAGTGTACGCTTACCGGCCGCCAGGTTGACTTGGCCGAACAGGCGCTCGAAAGCGCTCAGTAATCCCTCTAGAAAATCGTTGCACTCGATCGGCCGACCGAAAATGAAGCGCTCCCATTTGACGCGCAGCGCCTTGTCCTGCCCCAGATCGTCCCTGTGCGCCTCGAAGAAGTCGCGATCATCGTCACGCGTCTCCTTGAGTGAGCGACCTTTAAGCGCTTCGAGATATTCGACGTCAGCATGGCTCAGCCGGTCCGGCAGCGTGAACTCGAAGAAGGCGAGGGTCTCCTGCGGCAGCGTTGTCTTCTTGAGCTTGATCCCAGAAAACAGCTGAAGAACGCTCTGCGCCTCCCACTCAAATTGCGACAGCGCGTCGGCAGCATCGTTCCAGCCAGGTGTCGCGGCGATGAAGGCCTCTATCGCACCGTGCACTTCGGTCGGTATATCCTCCTGCACAACCTCGAACTGCGAGCGCAGCTCGTCACTCTCGATAATCTGCCTATTTGGCTTCTGCTTCGCGAGTAGCGGCTTGCGGTCCGATACGAGCTTCTCGATCAACCGCTTCCAGCGCCGCGATTGCTCGAGTTCCTTGTCCC
>CALMPB010000206.1 GCA_937871985.1 uncultured Burkholderiaceae bacterium | reverse complement strand
CCGTGGCGGACGTCGACTGCTTCGTGATGAAGGGCGAGGTCCTCGAGCCGAACACCGTCTGGCGCGGCAACCCGGCGAAGCTCTACGGCGTCGTGACGCCGATCGATGCGCGCGCCATGAAGATCGGGCAAAAACGGTGACGCGCCCTGGAGCGGAAGCGAGACCGAACCATTTCGATCGTTAAGGAGGGATAGTTGAAAGCGGCTAGGACCGCGATTCAAACCGATAAATTCCAATCTTGTGGAGCGGTTTGCCGTGACTATTCCGGACGAAACGGACGTGTCCCCATCACCGTTGCGGCGCTAACCTAAGATGAAGGTCATCAATTCTAAGATAAATGAGCGAGGCGTACGGATGGCGACAGACACTCGACGGTGGCGCGAAAAGCAACTTCGGTAGCCCTCCAGCGGGAACGACACACTGCTACGCTAGCCGCGTTGATGGTTGATCGGGCTGACCGGTCGCCGCTACTCTCGCGGGCGGAAGGGGCCAAGATCCACCTTAAGCGACGAGAGATGGTCCGATCGTACTGACTCAACGAAGTCGGTTTTTCGCCAGAAGTCGGTCAGCTTGTCCCTCTAGAGTCTTGGCAGCGCAAAAGAAGCGATTTGCGTCCTTGTTGCTGATCAACCTGTGATTATGAAGCCATTGCATGGCGCGAACAGTGATGATCGCAGAGCGCAAGAGAAGGCTGGCGACAAAGAAGATCAGCAATGGCTTCATATCGAACGAACCGATCGCCCGTAGGCCTCGTTTACGGCGTCTGTGGATTGCGCGGTCGTCGTGAGATGCGGGAAGGTTCACGCTGGGACCAGTCCCGAGGAATAGCGGCTTCAAGTGCATCATCAACCGTGATGATTCCAAGTATGAACCCCGTGGAATCGACTACAGGCAGGGTAAGTAGATTGAAGTCCGCCATCCGGGTCGTCACGGCGATGACGTCGTCTTCTGGCGAGGCGACTACCATATCCGGGTCAGTTGCGTCGCGCAGGAGCGTCGCCGGATCGAGCTGCAGCGCACGCACCAGCCCAACCGTTCCGGCCAGTGTGCCGTCCGGGTGAAGGCTGTGGATCGTGGTTAGAGCTTCGGGCTGTTGGGCGGTCGCCTCGCGCAGCTTCTGAAGGGCGTCCGCAATAGTGCGCTCTTCCGAGAGTGCAAGATAGTCCGTGCCCATGAGGCCACCGGCTGTGGCGTCGTGGTAGCCAAGAAGGGCCAGAACCTTCGTCTGCTGCGGGCTGGGGATTAAGTCTAGAATTTTGCGACGGCGATCCTGTGGGAGATCCATCACGGCATCGGCGGCATCGTCGGCGCGCATGCGGGAAAGTACGTCGGCAATATCACGATCACCGCGGGTTTTGAGCAACTGAGCCTGCCAGCGATCGTCGAGTTCGCCGAACACATTTGCTTCCAAGTCAGGGTCGGCATGGACCTGCGCTAGTAATAGGTCCTGTTCCGCTGTCGACGCCTCTTCGATGAGGTCGGCTATATGAGCGGGCTTGAGCCGTTGTACCCGACCAGCGGCAAGCTGGCTTCTGACGGCTCCGAGGTCGCCGATCAAAAGGAAGTCATGCCAGTCGCGCGCTGTATGGTTTTCGTGACGACCGAATTGAAACCAGCGATACTTGTGAACGTCGAGGCCGATTGCAACCCAACCCTCCGCCGTGGGCGTGAGGCGGATATCGTAGGCTTTGACAAATACAATATGGTCGACGTCAATAAGCCGGTGACCGAGCACATCCTGTTTTAGGAGCGTTTTGCTGTCCCGGCGTTCAAACGGGCGTAACACCGCATTCGCGGCACGAAGCCGGATCGGGTCAGCATCAATGCTTAAAACATCGCTCAGCGGTACGAAGACGCGACTGCCGTCCCTGCCGACAACCAGACCGGTGAGCAGCGGATATTGGTTTCCGCGGAGTTGAGCGGCGACGTCCTCCAACACTCCGAGGGGCTTGCCTTGCGCGTCGACGACAGCATTCTTGAGCATCGAGGAAAGGGAGGCAGCAGTACCTGCGGTGCCGGCGCCGGTGCGGATTGTCACGCGTTTCTCCTTCGGAGCAGAAGAACCAAATGGCCAATTTGGCCACAAATCTATGCGGGCGATGTTCAACGGCCAAGCGCCAACTGGATAACACGCACAACAACCAAGATCATCGCGATCAGAAGGTAAGTCCGCAGCACGGTGAGACCGATACGGCTTCCAGTGGAGAGGTTGGGAGCGGCGAGCAAGGCCAACGGCGGCATCCGCCATGATGCACGTTGGGGACGATCGAATTCCTTCCCTGCCGAGACGGCCGGATGGAAACGTCTGTACACGAGAAAGCCGAAGCCGCCCGCGACAGAAACTATGCCGCCACCGATGAGGATAGCGACGATCGCGACGGAATTGATGTCAGGGAATAGGACGCCAGCAGTAAGAACAAGCGAAAGGATGACCAGAACGGCAATCACCGCTGAAGTGAAGACGTTCATGGCCGTGCCGTTCGTCCACGGGCCGAGAACCTGATGATCGTTGCACAACAGAAGCAGGAACACAGTGGCGGAAGGAAGCAGGACACCAGCCAAGACCTGGACGCCGACCGTGAGCAGCCCCAAAGGGCTGCCCGGAACAAGAACGATGATCGCCGAAACCAACAGGATCCCGGCGAATACGGCGTAGAAACCCTTCGCATCGGAGATCCTACGGTGCAGCGAGTGCTTCAGCCCCAATACATCGCCCAATGCATAGGAGGTCGCCAGACCGACGGCCGCGGCGCCGATAATCGACGCATCAATCAGCGCCAAAGCGAAAAGGACGCCGGCAGCCTTCCCAACATACTTTTCCAGGCCCAGGGCGACGCCACCTGCATCGGTGAAATTACCGAACTCGCTGCTGCCCGCGAACGTCGCCGCGGTGAAGGCGATGATCGCAGCGGCGCCGACAATCACGACCACGATTCCCAACCAGAGGTCCACTTTCTCATAGTTCATGAACCGCGGGGTGATGCGCTTGTCGATGATGTAGGATTGCTGGAAGAAAAGCTGCCAGGGAGCAACAGTAGTGCCGACGATGCCGATGATCAGCATAACCACCTTGGAAACATCCGCACCTACGGGCACGCTTGGTATGAGGAAGTCCCGGGCAACTTGACCTAGATCCGGGTGGATCATGACAAGGATTGGCACCAACAGGAGGGATCCCACCACCAGTGTCATGCAGACCCGTTCGAAGCGTTTGAAGGAACCCGTGCTGGCGGCGGCCACAATCACAACAGCCGAGAGGAGGACGCCCGGGACCTTGGGGATGCCCAGGTAGTCGAGGCCCAGGCTGATACCAATAAACTCGGTAACAATTGTCAGGGCGTTGAGAATGAAGAGGTCGATCACGCTGAAGGCGCCCCAGAACTTGC
>CALMPB010000205.1 GCA_937871985.1 uncultured Burkholderiaceae bacterium | reverse complement strand
TAGCCGTCGCGGCAACGGAACGCCTGGTAGGGCGCATTGCGCGGATGCGCGGACCCGAGCTTCTGCGGGTCCTTGCCGCTGCCGAAATACTCGGAGGTCTGCAGGGCGGCAATGCCCAGCGTGACTCCCAGCATGGCCACATCCAGGTGCGTGCCGCGGCCACTGCGCTCGGCCACGCGCAACGCCGCGGTGATCGAGGTTGCGGCATAGAGGCCCGCGGTGAAATCGGCCAGCGGCACGCCGCACTTCACCGGCGCGCCGCCCGGTTCGCCGGTGACGCTCATGATGCCGCTCATGGCCTGGATGGTGAGGTCGAAGCCGCCTTCCTGGGAGCGCGGGCCGGTCTGGCCGTAGGCCGAGATCGAGCAGTAGACCAGCCGTGGATTGCGCGCCGACAGCGCCTCGTAGCCCAACCCCAGACGGTCCATCACGCCAGGCCGGTTGTTCTCGAGCAGCACATCGGCCTCGTCGATGAGGCGCCGCGCGAGCTCGGCGTCGGCCGGGTCCTTCAGATTGAGCGTGACCGAACGCTTGTTGCGGTTGAGCGAGGCGAAGTTCTCGCTGTAGCCCTCGCTGAGGGGCGGCCAGGCCCGCAGCGTATCGCCGCCCTCGGGATGCTCGATCTTGATGACGTCCGCGCCCATATCGGCCAGCAGCATGCCGCAGTAGGGGCCGGCGGCCACGTTGCACACCTCGATAACGCGCACGCCGGCCAACGCTTGCTTGTGATCCATGTCGTCTCGCTTCTAATCCTGATTCTTGTGATTCGAATCCCAAGAAAACCCTGAGATATCGATCATTGCTTGACCAGAATATCACTGCGTGAGATTCTTGTTAAGCCTAATTTGGGATTTGAATCCTATATATTAGGAATTAAGCAGAACAAGCCGCGCGGTCAGCGGCGAAAAAAACATCGGAGACAAGCCATCATGCGCAAGTACCTACTGTTGTTTCTCGCCGCTGCCATCAGCGGCTCCGTCCTGCCTGCGGCGCATGCCGCCGACTGGCCCGACCGCCCTATCCGGATGATCGTGCCCTACCCGCCGGGAGGCGCCACCGACGTAGCCGCGCGCCTGTATGCGCAGCAGATGGGCGACTACCTCAAGCAAACCGTGGTCGTGGAGAACAAGGCCGGCGCCGGCGGCGAGGTTGGCGCCGAAGCCGTGGCGCGGGCCACGCCCGACGGCTACACGGTGCTCATGGGCGCGCTGGGCAGCCTGGCCATCAACGCCTCGCTGCTGGAAAAGCAGAACTACAGCTTCGTGAAGGACTTCAAGGGCGTATCCGTCGCCATCACCATGCCCATGGCGCTGGCGGTCAATGACGCCGTGCCGGCCAAGTCGGTGCAAGCCCTGATCGCGCTGGCCAAATCGCGTCCCGGCAAACTCACCATGGGCTCTGCCGGCAACGGCAGCTCCCAGCACATGGCGGGTGAACTGTTCAAGCAGATCACCGGCACCGACATCCTGCACGTGCCGTATCGCGGCAGCGGCCCCGCGGTCACGGACCTGCTGGGCGGACAGATCGACATGGTGATCGACACCCTGCCTGCCCTGCTGCCGCAACTGGCCAGCGGCAAGATCCGCATCCTGGGCGTGACGACCGACACGCGCGCCCCCGCCCTTCCCGATGTCAAGACGCTGGCCGAACAGGGCGTGCCCGGGTATGCGGTGGCCACCACGTACGCGCTGCTGGCGCCCACCGGCACGCCCGCCCAGGCCATCGAGAAGATGTCGATGGCCATGCAACAGGCCGGCGCATTGCCGCAATTGCGCGAAGGCGCGGCCAAGCTGGGCGCCAACGCCACGCCCACGACGCCCGCCGAAACCGACAAGGTCATCGCCAGCGAGATCGACAAATGGGCCGCGGTGGTACACCGCTCCGTGACCCGCACCGCCAAGAAATGATCGCCGGCCGCGGGCGTCCCAGCGCGCCCGCGCATCGCCGCCGCTAACGTCCCCAGGAGTCCTGCATGTCCGTATCCCGCGCGCGCATCGCCATCGTGGGCGGCGGCTCTGTCGCCGTGTCGTTCCTGTATCAATTGATCGACGTCCTGCCCGCAGGCGCGCCGCTGTCGGTCACGCTATTCGAACCCGCCGCCGACGTGGGCCCCGGCACGGCCTATCAAGCCGACGCGGTCAGCAACCTGCTCAACATCCCGGTCAACCGCATGTCGGCGGTATGCAGCGCCCCCGACAGCTTCCTGGACTGGCTGCGCCAGCGCGAACCGGCCTTCCTCGCCGACATGGGCGTGCGGCGCATCGACCCGGGCGACTTCGTGCCCCGTCCGGTCTTCGGCCTGTACCTGCGCGATTTATATGAGGCCGCGCTGGCCCGCGCGGCCGAGCGCGGCATCCGCGTCACGCGCCATGCCGAACGGGTCGTTGGCGTCTGGCCGCAGGACGCCAGCGGCGCGGCGGTCCTGGGCGAACGCGGCACGCATCTGCTGGCCGATCGCGTGGTGCTGTGCAACGGCAACCTGCCTTCGGTCGCCTTCCCGCGCCTTGCCGCCCTGCCCGGCTATTTCAATAGCCCTTATCCCGTGGCCGGCATGACCGGCAAGATCGGCCAGGACGACCCGGTCTGCATCATCGGCACCAGCCTGAGCGCCATCGACGCCATCGCGGCCTTGCAGGCGAGCGGCCATCGCGGCCCCATTCATTGCGTCTCGCGCAACGGCCGGCTGCCGGCGGTGCGCAGTCCGCACAACAGGAGCGTGCGGCTGCCCTCGCTGCCGGAGCCCGAAGCCGATGGGCGCGTCACGCTCGATGGCCTGCTCGACAGCCTGCGCCGCGCACTGCGCGAGGCAGGCGGCATCGAAGAGCCGAACGACATCCTTGGCCAGCCCGGCCCCGCCGCGCAGGCGCTGGACGCCGAGATCGCGCGCTCCCAGGCCGGCCCGCGCCCCTGGCAGGCCGTGGCCGCCGCCACCAACGATCGCATCGAACACATCTGGCACGCCCTCGGCGAAGCGGAGCGCAATCGTTTCCACCGCGACTGGCGAACGCTATGGATGGCACGCCGCGCCACCTTTCCAATGCGCAATGCGCTGACCCTGCAAACCCTGCTGCATGAAGGACGCCTGCATGTGCATGGCGGATTTCGCGAAGCCAGCTTCGAGCCGGCGCGCAACGGCTTCGCCATCCAGGCCGGCTCCGGCGAGCTGCGCGCCCGCTGGATCATCAACGCCACCAGCTTTTCGCTCGATGTGGCGAGCACGGCGGATCCCCTGGTCAGGCAACTGTGCCGGGACGGCGTCGCCCGCGCGCATGGACTGGGCGGGTTCGATCTGGATTTCGACACGGGTTGCCTGCTGGACGCGCAGGGCCGGCGCGTCGACGCCGTTTCCGTGCTCGGCAGCCTGGCGGCGGGCACTTATTTCTGGACCACGTCCATGGAGGTCAACGCGCGCCTGGCCGCGGGCCAGGCCCGGCAACTGGCGGCACGGCTGAACACCGCGGCGCTTTCCTGAATTGTCGCGGCAGGCCACCTGCGATGGGGCCAACGCCATCGCAGGGCAAGACGCGCATGGCCTGGACGTCCCATATTAAAAATCAACGCCGACAGACAAAAAAGGCGATTATCAGCATTCCGGCCAACGTTCCTCCTATCGCGAGGCCTGCCCGCTCCGAGTGTTCAGAACCATATATATACAGGACGACAGACACCGTGACCGTGAAGGCAATAAGCATGCCGAGCAAGAACGGCCGCCAATGTTTCCGCCAGGCACGACATGCCCTGATCGATGCAAATCTGGGTTTGCTCATGAATATTCCGCGAGGCTTCGATCAAACCATATTCTGCCAATTATTTTCCGGATCTGGTTTTTTTTCAGCGCGACATTTATTCTAAAAATTAGTCCTTTCTTTCAACCCGCGCAGCCCTCCCTTCAGGGCTTGCCCGCCCACGCATCCCATGAACGCCTGACCGGACTGGGCCTGCGGGAAAAACGACACGCGCACGGAAGCTCCCGCATTCAAATGACGGGATAGCCGGCCATTCAAATTCGTTACCGGAGCCCCTGCGCTGGCCGCCATTTCCGGCTTGGCCGAGATATTTCCGCTCGCCCCGCCGATTCCCGCTTCGCGCCACGCCCGCATAGCGAAAATCATTATTAATGCAACTTGAGACTGGCCCGTGCCAGTTTTGACGCAAATCCAAAATGGAGCGCGGATCCGCGAGGAGGCTTCCACGCTTTTTTCCCTTCGGGCGCGAAGCCGCATTTTTGTCGGGCAGGTTGCGCCGGGAACGGCTACGCGGCCCAGGCCTATGACTGCGCTAAGTCTGCCACCCCATACTGGGCTGGTCCATCGCGCAAACACCAGGAGAATCCGATGAGCCGATTGTCCGCATCCCGCTCCCACGAATTGCTCTGCAAAGTACCGGCGTTAACGCTGGGGTTCTGGCTCATCAAGATTGCCGCCACCACCCTGGGCGAAACCGGCGGCGACGCTGTCTCCATGTCCATGAACCTGGGCTACCTGGTGGGCACAGCCATTTTTGCGCTTATCTTCCTGGTGGCCGTGGCCGCGCAGGTCAAGGCCCGGCGCTTTCATCCCATGCTTTACTGGATTACGATCATCGCCACAACCACGGTCGGCACGACGCTCGCCGACTTTACCGATCGTTCGCTGGGAATAGGTTATGCAGGCGGTTCGAGCCTGTTGCTCGCGTTGTTGCTCGCTGCACTGTTCGCGTGGCGGCGCACGCTTGGCTCGGTGGCGGTCAACACGGTCAGCTCCCCGCGGGCGGAGGCGTTTTACTGGCTCACGATCATGCTCTCGCAAACGTTGGGCACCGCGCTGGGCGACTGGACCGCCGACACCGCCGGCCTGGGCTATACCGGCGCGGCCGTTGTCTTCGGCGGCCTGCTGGCCCTCGTGGCGATCGCGTATTACCGCACCAGGGTGTCACGCACTCTCCTGTTCTGGGCGGCCTTCATCCTTACGCGCCCCCTTGGCGCGGTAGTGGGCGACTTTCTTGACAAACCCCTGAGCGCTGGCGGTCTGGCGCTGGATCGCTACTCGGCGTCGGCCGCGCTGCTGGCATTCATGC